>JALOPD010000082.1 GCA_025454075.1 Desulfobacterales bacterium
AACGTACATTCATGCTCTGTCCTCGGTGAGGGCAGTCGACAACGCCGTCGGCGTGAAGATCCCCAAGAATGCTCGTCTGGTCCGCAACCTCATGCACGGTGCGCAGTACCAGCATGACCACATCGTCCATTTCTTTCACCTCCACGCGCTGGACTGGGTGGACGTGGTCAGCGCTCTGAAGGCCGATCCGGCCAAGACCGCGGCCCTGTCCGACAATGCGACCAACGCCCCGTGGGGCGGCACGGCCTACTTCAAGAGCGTGCAGTCGCGGCTGAAGACCTTCGTCGACAGCGGCCAACTCGGCCCATTTTCCAACGCCTACTGGGGGCACCCGGCCTACAAGCTGCCGCCGGAAGCCAACCTGATGGCCACGGCGCACTACATCGAGGCCTTGCGGCTGCAGGCCAAGGCCGCTCGCATGCACGCCATCTTCGGCGGCAAGAACCCGCACCCGCAGTTTCTGGTGACGGGCGGCGTCACCTGCGTCGGCGACCTGACGGCCGAACGCATCGCGGAATTCCTTTACATCACCAAGGAAACCCAGGATTTCATCAAGAACCCTCGCCTACGGCGACTTCCCGCAGAGCGAGAAGGAGCCGGAGAGCCTCTTCATGCCGCGCGGGGTCATCATGAACCGCAGCATGTCCGGGGTGAAGCCGGTCGATCCGGCGAAGGTGACCGAGCACGTGGCCCGCTCCTGGTATGATGGCAAGGCCGACAAGCACCCCTTCCAGGGGGAGACAAAGCCGCTGCAGGAAGACCCCAAGTACAACACCAAGGACAACGACGGCCGCTATTCCTGGCTGAAGGCCCCGCGTTACGACGGCCATGCCTGCGAGGTCGGTCCGCTCGCCCGGGTGCTGGTGGCTTACGGCAGCGGCCAAAAGCAAATCTCCCCCGTGGTGGACAAGGTCGTGAACACCCTCGGCGTCAACGCCGACGCCCTGTTCTCGACCCTGGGGCGCACCGCGGCCCGCGGTATCGAAGCCCTGGTCATCGGTGAAGCGATGCAGGGCTGGGTCATGGAACTCGTCGACAATCTCAAGAGCGGCGACACCAAGACCTGCGAGAGCTACGAAATGCCGGACAAGGCCCAGGGTGTGGGGCTGAACGACGTGCCGCGCGGCGCGCTCGGACACTGGATCGTGATTGAAGGCAAGAAGATCAAAAACTACCAGTACGTGGTCCCCTCCACCTGGAACCTCGGCCCACGGGATGCCAAGGGCAATGTCGGCCCGCTGGAGGAGGCGCTGATCGGAACGCCGGTCGCCGATCCCAAAAAACCGCTCGAGGTGCTGCGCACGGTGCACTCCTTTGACCCGTGCATCGCCTGTGCGGTCCATGTGATCGACCCGGATTCCAACGAGGTCTACAAGATTAAAGCGCTGTAAAGTTTGCATGACGCAGCCGGCCTCTCCCCCTGCCGGGGAGGGGCCGGTTTTTTTGACGACTTCGGAGGACCCATCCGGGCGTTGCGCTGCATCCCGTCGGCGCTGCGGCGCACTGCCGGTGCGCCGCAGCGCCACGAGGCTTGCGCGCCTTGACCTTTTTAAGAGCGTCCAGCGGATGACTTTTGAGTGGCTCCCCTTTGCAGGGCGCTATTGACGCCATGCCGCCGTTCGTTTACTACATGTCCTGCCGGTAGCGTTTGCCGCCGGGCACCTTCCGACATCATGGAGGCTTAGTTTTGACGCCGCCTGACGCGAATCCATACGACCACAACTATGTCCCCGACATCATGGTTCTCGGGATCGGCTCGATCCTCTTCTCGGATGACGGCTTCGGCATCCGGGTGGTCCAGCGGATCGAAAAAGAATATGAATTTCCGGACCACGTGCTGGTGGTGGACGGCGGGGTCCTGGGCATCAACCTGCTGGGCGTGATTTCCAAACCCAAGCACCTCATCGTCGTGGACACCATGCGCAATAAAGGCAAACCCGGCGATCTCTACCGCTTGGAGGGGGACGCCATTCCGGAGCGCATCCGCGCCAAGAACTCCCTGCACCAGGTGGACTTCCTGGAGGCGCTCACGCTCTGCCAGGCCCTCGACAATGTCCCGCAAACCGTTATCATAGGAGTCGAACCGGAGGACATTCAGACGCTCAGCCTGGTGCTGACGCCGACCGTCCAAGCCCAGATCGGGCCGGTCATACGGATGGTCCTATCCGAACTGGAGCGGCTCGGCGTTTCTTACCGCAAAAAGGAAGGCCCGGATCATGTGCCTCGCGATTCCGTCGAAAATCACTAAGGTCGAAAACAGCATGGCCGTCATCGATGTGGACGGTGTCCGCCGGGAGTGCAGCCTGCTGCTGGTGGAAGATGCCCAGGTCGGGGACTACGTCATCGTGCATGCGGGTTTTGCGATTTCGAAAATCGACGAAGCTTCGGCCCTCGAGACCCTGGCGTTGCTCAGGGAGGCCGCCGCCCTGATGGAGGCCCAGGGGGGCGAGGGGAACGACCCGGGTGTGTAGGCGATGGAGCATCACCACGAGGCCCGGCGGCTGCAGGTCAACGGCATCGTTCAGGGGGTCGGCTTCCGGCCGTTTGTCTACCAGCTGGCCCTGCGCCTCGGCCTGAAAGGCGAGGTCGCCAACACCTCCTCAGGGGTGTCGATCCACATCGAGGGGCCGGCCGACCGGCTGCGCGCGTTTGAAGCAGACCTCGCCGGGAAAGCCCCGCCGCTCGCCCACATCGTCGAGGTCATCAGCCGCCCGGAAATCATCAAGTCCTTCTCCGACTTCCGCATCACCGCCAGCCGCGGGGGGGCGGCCATGGCCACCCTGATCTCCCCGGATGCGGCCGTGTGCGCGGATTGCCTGCGCGAGATGTTCGACCCCGCCGACCGGCGCTACCGGTACCCCTTCATCAACTGCACCAACTGCGGGCCCCGCTACACGATCATCGACGACATCCCCTACGATCGGCCCAAGACCTCGATGCGGCACTTCACCATGTGCGCCGCATGCCAGGCCGAGTATGACGACCCGCTGGACCGCCGGTTTCACGCTCAGCCCAACGCCTGCCCGGTCTGCGGGCCGCGGGTCGGTCTGTGGGATGCCCGCCGCCGGGAGATGGGGCCGGGGGACCCCATCGCCGCCGCCGCCGAGCTGATCCGGCAGGGGCAGATCGTCGCCGTGAAGGGACTCGGGGGCTTTCATCTCGCCGCGGACGCCCTGAACGCGGCGGCGGTGGCCCGTCTGCGGCAGCGCAAGCTGAGGGAGGAGAAGCCCTTTGCGGTCATGTCGCCCGACCTCGACGCCATACGGGCTTACGCCGTGGTCGAGCCGGATGACGAGACGCTGCTGCGCTCGATCCAGAGGCCCATCGTATTGCTGCGTAAGAACGAAACCGGCCGGCTGGCGGAGGAAGTGGCGCCCCGCAACCCATGCGTGGGGGCCATGCTGCCCTACACGCCGCTGCATCATCTCCTGTTGGCGCATGGGTTTGCGGCACTGGTGATGACCAGCGGCAATTTGAGCGAGGAGCCGATCGCCATCGACAACGACGACGCGTTCGACCGCCTGGCCGGGATCGCCGATTATTTCCTCGTCCACGATCGCGACATCTACCTGCGCAGCGACGACTCCGTGGTGCGCCGCGCCGCGGGCGAAACTCGCTTTCTGCGGCGCTCCCGGGGCTACGTGCCCGTGCCGGTTTTCCTCAAGCACGCCCTGCCGCCGATTCTGGCCTGCGGGGCCGAGCTCAAGAGCACCGTCTGCATCACCAAGGGCGACCAGGCCTTCATCAGCCAGCACATCGGCGACCTGGAGAACCTCTCCACCTACGAGTTCTTCCAGAAAACCGTCGGCCACCTGCAGCGTATCCTGGGCGTGCGGCCGGAGGTCATTGCCTGCGACCTGCACCCGGACTACCTCAGCACGCGTTGGGCGGACGAGCAGGAGGCGATCCCCAAGATCCGGGTGCAGCACCACCATGCCCACATCGTGAGCGGCATGGCCGAGCACCGGCTGGAGGGTGCCGTGATCGGCGTCGCCTGCGACGGCACCGGCTATGGGCCCGACGGCACGGTGTGGGGCGGGGAGGTCCTGGTGGCGGATGCCGAAGGCTTCGAGCGGGCGGCCCACCTGGCCTGTGTTCCCATGCCCGGCAGCGCGGCCGCTATCAAGGAGCCCTGGCGCATGGCCGTCAGCTACCTGAACGACGCCTTCGGCGCCGATCTCTGGGGGTTGGACCTGTTGGTGCTGCGCGCGGCCGGCCCCGACAAGGTGCGGTTGATGCTGGAGATGGCGGCCAAGCGGCTCAACTCCCCGCTCACCTCCAGCCTGGGCCGGCTGTTCGACGGGGTGGCCGCCATCGCCGGCCTGCGCAGCCGGGTCACCTACGAGGGCCAGGCCGCGATGGAGCTGGAGATGGCGGCGGCGGAAGAGACGGAGTCCGTTTACGACTACGCCTGGGAGGAGGGCGCTCCCTGTCGGATCCTGCCGGCGCCGATCATCCGCGGTGTGGCGGCCGATGTCGGCAAGGGCCTTGGGGTGCCTGCGATCAGCGCGAAGTTCCACAACACTCTGGTTCGCATGTTCAGCGACCTTTGCGAATCGATCCGCAGGCAGTGCGGACTGGGCCGTGTCGTGCTGAGCGGTGGTGTGTTCCAGAATGCCCGCCTGCTGACCGGGCTGATCCCCGCGCTGGCCGCCCGCGGCTTCGAGGTCTACAGCCACCGCCAGGTGCCGGCCAATGACGGCGGCATCGCCCTGGGGCAGGCGCTGATAGCCGCAGAGAGCATCGCGCACAAGGCATAGTGCAAACGCATGGGCGATTCACTGTTGCTGCCCTGTGCCCTCAGAGGCGGAGTGGGGGGTGCCCGCTGCGGCGAGCACACTGCTCCGACGGACATCGGCTAAAGTTGCACCGCTTATTAACGGTCTCATAATTTTCTTTACGTTGTCATTCCGGCATGCTTTTAGCCGGAATCCAGTGAATTCAACTTGTTCTGGATGCCGGATCAAGTCCGGCATGACGGTACTGTTTCGAGACGATTAATAATTGGCGGAGTAAGGATCAATTCACATGGCCATCAAACACAGTGAGGAATACAGGGACGCCGACCTGGCCCGTCCGCTGGCGGAAAAGATCCGGCGCACCAGCCGTCGGAGCATCCGCCTGATGGAGGTCTGCGGCACCCACACCGTCTCCATTTTTCGAAGCGGGATCCGCTCCATGCTTCCGACGACGGTGTCGCTTCTGTCGGGCCCGGGCTGCCCGGTGTGCGTGACCGACCAGGCGGAGATCGACGCCTTCATCGAACTCGCCAGACAGAAAGACGTCATCCTGGCCACCTTCGGCGACCTCATGCGGGTGCCCGGCAGCACCTCGTCCCTGCAGCGCGAGCGGGCGGAGGGCCGGGACATTCGCATGGTCTACTCGACGGTCGATGCGCTGACCATCGCCCGCACGCACCCCGGCCAGCAGGTGGTGTTTCTCGGCGTGGGCTTTGAAACCACTGCACCGACCATAGCGGCCGCCATCCTGACGGCCGCGCAGAGCAGGCTCGAGAACTTCTCGGTGATATCGGCCCATAAGACGGTGCCGCAGGCCCTCGAGGCCCTCATGGCGCTGGACGGCGTCCACATCGACGGGTTCATGCTGCCCGGCCATGTATCGGTCATCATCGGCCTGAACGCCTATCGGCCGTTTTTTGATCGATACCGGATTCCGTGCGTGGTCGCCGGCTTCGAGCCGTCCGACATCCTGCAGGCCATCGCCTCCATGGTGGAGCAGATCGAGTCCGGCGCGCCGCGCCTCGAGAATGCCTACCCGCGGGCCGTGACGTCGCAGGGCAATCTCAAGGCGCAAAAAATACTGGCGGAGGTCTTCGAACCGGCCGATGCCTGCTGGCGGGGCATCGGTCTCATCCCGTTGAGCGGGCTCCGGATTCGCCAGGCCTACGCCGTGTACGATGCCGGGAAGCGTTTTGCCCTGAAACTGCCGGAGGCCAGGCCGCCCAAGGGCTGCGCCTGCGGGGAGATCCTGACCGGGAAGAAAACGCCGCCGGAGTGCGCCCTTTACAAGAAGGTGTGCACGCCGATGGACCCGGTGGGGCCGTGCATGGTTTCGAGCGAAGGGACGTGTGCGGCGTACTACCGGTACTATTATGAGCAACGAGCAACGAGGAACGATTAACGAGAAACGAGGAACAAGTAACGAGCAATGAGCAACGAGTGGCGAGGAGTGAGGAGTGGGTGCGGGGGACCGGCGGATCAATGGACATGGAGAAAACGGGTGCGCATCGATGAAATCGGATAAGATACTGCTCGACCACGGCAGCGGGGGCAAGATTTCCCATCGCATGACCAGGGACATGCTGCTGCCGGCTTTCAACAACGCCATCCTGTCCGAGCTCAACGACGGGGCCATATTCGAACTGGCCGGGGTGCGCATGGCGTTCTCGACCGACTCCTACACCGTCGACCCCATTTTTTTCCCGGGAGGAAACATCGGAGAGTTGGCGGTCTACGGAACGGTGAACGATTTGGCCATGTGCGGGGCCGCCCCCAAGTACTTGAGCGCCGCCCTGATCATCGAGGAGGGGTTCCCGGTCGAGCAGCTGGAGACGATCATTGCCGCCATGGGCCAGGCGGCTGAAATCGCCGGCGTGACGGTGGTCACCGGCGACACCAAAGTGGTGCCCAAGGGCATGGCCGACAAGATTTTCATCAACACCTCCGGCATCGGCGTGATCCCCGACGGGGTGGATGTCGCCAGCCACAAGGCCCGGCCCGGCGACCGGGTCATCCTGAGCGGCACCCTCGCCGACCACGGGGTCAGCGTTTTGGCCCGCCGGGAAGGGCTGTCGTTTGAGACCTCGGTTCAAAGCGACACCGCCCCCCTGAACCACATGGTGCGGGCCATGTTCGCCGCCGGCCGCGGGGTCCATGTGTTGAGGGACCCCACCCGCGGGGGGCTCGGGACGGCGCTCAATGAAATTGCCGAGGCCTCCTCGGTCGGCGTCAGAATCCGCGAAGACCGGATCCCGGTGAAGCCGGCGGTCGCCGGCCTCTGCGAACTGCTGGGCTATGACCCGCTCTACCTGGCCAACGAGGGCAAGCTCATCGCCTTCGTGGCGCCCGACGACGCCGAGGCGGTGCTGCAGGCGGTGCGCGCCGACCGCTTCGGGCGGGATGCGGTCGTGATCGGCGAAGCGGTCGCCGGCCCCCCCGGCAAGGTGTTCATGGACACCCGCATCGGCGGCACCCGCATCGTGGACATGCTGGCGGGGGAGCAGCTTCCGAGGATCTGTTGAAGTGATGAGCAGCAACTGATGAGCAACGAGCAACGAGCAACGAGCAACGAGTCACAAGGCGATAACAGCCGATGGATGCCCGGAGTTTCAGGCCGCAATTCTCGTTTTTCCTTCACTCGTTGTTCGTTGCTCGTTGCTCGTTACTTTTTTTTGATTTTTCTTTTAGGAGGCTTGTTCGGCTGCGACGCGAGGCGCGAGCATGCTTTCACCGGCCGCACGATGGGGACGACCTACACCGTGAAGGTGGTCACCGGCCGCTTCGGGTCGGTTGCCGGCCTCCAGGAGAAAATCGACCGGCGGCTCGAGGAGATCAACCGCAGCATGTCGCCTTACCTGGCGGGCAGCGAGATCAGCCGGTTCAACCGTTTCCAGCAGACGGGAGCCGAGTTTCCGGTTTCGGCCGATTTTTTGCGCGTGATGAAGGTGGCGGCCCGGATCTATGCGCTGTCGGACGGGGCCTGGGACGGGACGGTGAACCCGCTGGTCGACCTGTGGGGGTTCGGCCGCGCCGGCCGGCCGGGCCAGGTGCCTCCTGCCGAAAAAATCGCCGCCGCGCTCGCCGACGTCGGGTTCAACAAGATCGACATCCGGGACTCCGGCGCGCTGGTGAAACGCGAGGCCTCGGTGACCCTCGATCTGTCCTCGATTGCCAAGGGCTACGGGGTCGACCAGGCGGCCGATGTGGTTCGGGCGGCCGGCTTCACGGATTTTCTGGTGGAGATCGGGGGCGAAGTGGTCGCCGCCGGCCTCCGCCCGGACGGGCTTCCCTGGCGCGTCGGCATCAATCGGCCGAATCCCGAGGCGGGCGTTAACGAGGTCTACAAGGTCGTCGCGTTGAAGGACCGGGCCTTCGCCACCAGCGGCGACTATCGACAGTTCTTCACGCAGGGCGGCATCCGGTATTCCCACATCATCGATCCTCGGACGGGCTACCCGGTGACCCACCGCGTCGTGAGCGTATCCATTCTTGCAGAGGACTGCACCCTGGCCGACGGTCTTGCCACGGCCGTCATGGTGATGGGCGCGGAGAAGGGGTTGGCGCTCATCGACCGGATGGAAGGCGTCGAAGGGCTGATCGTGGTGGAGATGCCCGACGGCCGGCTGCGGGAGCACGCCTCCCAGGGGATCCTGTTTGAACCGGCGCCGCGCTGAGCCCCTCGCGTTTGTCAGCGCCCACAGCGGTTTTCCGCGTTGACAGCCCGCTGCCTCCTCCTTATGTTTCAACCGTAGCGCAGGAAACGCCGACATTCCCATTTTCCCCCGTCTCGCCGAAGCGCTTGTGCCGATCGACGGTTTCAGTTGGGCTCTGAGTCATGCGGTCTGTGAAACGCCTTGCCAAACCAACGCCGAACAAACCGAAACTCCATCTGGTCAGCCTGGGCTGCGCCAAGAACCAGGTGGACAGCGAAGTCATGCTCGGCCGCCTCCAGCAAGCCGGCTGGCGCATTACCGACAACCCCGAGGAAGCCCACACCATCGTGGTGAACACCTGCAGTTTCATCGAGTCCGCGGCGGAGGAATCGGTCGAAACCATCGTGGAGCTGGCGGAATTCAAAAAAAGCGGTTCCTGCCGCAGGCTGGTGGTCACCGGCTGTCTTCCGGAGCGCTACCGGGAAAAAATCATCCGGGCGCTCCCCGAAGTGGATGTTTTCCTGGGCACCGGGGCGTTCGACCAGGTGGTGCAGGCGGCCGGAGACTCCCCCATTTCGCACGCAGCCGTCCTGCCGGACCCGGAACGCGCCTGCCTGGACGCCTCTGCCGGCCCCCGCCTGCTTTCCGCCGCGCACATGGCGTATCTCAAGATTGCCGAAGGCTGCAGCAAGCACTGCACCTACTGCATCATCCCCAAGCTGCGCGGCACCCACAAAAGCCGGCCGCCGGAGGACGTGGCGTCCGAAGCCCGGGAACTGGTGGCCGCCGGCGTGAAGGAGTTGGTGCTGGTGGCCCAGGACACCACCTCGTACGGCATGGACCTCACGCCGCCGGCCTCCCTCGGCGGCCTGGTGCAGTGCCTCGGCAACCTCTCCTCGGGAAAAGGCCTTAAAAAAGAGGCGCCCTGGATTCGCGTGCTATACGGGCACCCCGAGAGCATCGATGAATCCTTCATGCGCGCGGTGGCCGCCCACCCGAACGTCTGCTCCTACTTCGACCTGCCGATCCAGCATGCCAGCAGGCGGATGTTGAAGCGCATGGGGCGGCGCTACACCGGCGACACGCTCCGGCGGCTTTTCCACCGCATCCGGGAAATCGTCCCGGACGCATCCCTGCGAACGACGGCCATCGTCGGATTTCCCGGCGAAACCGACAAGGACTTCCAGGACCTTTTGAACCTGGCCGAAGAGATTCGGTTTGACCATTTCGGTGCGTTTGTCTATTCTGACGCCGAGGATATACCGTCCCACCGGCTGCGCGGCCATGTCCCGCGGGCTGTGGCGCAGGACCGATACGACCAGCTCATGTCGGTGCAGATGGAAATCGCCGCCGAAAAGAACCAGACACACATCGGCCGAACGCTTCAGGTGCTGATCGAGGAAGACCTCGGCAACCACCTGTTTGCCGGCCGGACCGCCTTCCAGGCCCCCGAGGTGGACGGGGTCACATACGTGAACACCGCCAGCTCCGGGCTCCCGCTTCCCATCGGGCGGTTTGCCCTCTCCCGAATCAATGACGCCCTGGAGTACGACCTGATGGGGGAAGTTGCGTGAGCGATCTCAAGGAACGAATCCTGAAAGCGGTGCAGCCCGATCTGGACGCCATCGAAACAGCGCTGGCCAAAAACCTCAATCCCCACCTCGACCTGGTCCGGGACGTGGCCGGGCACATTCTTTTCAGCGGCGGGAAGCGGCTGCGGCCGCTGCTCATGGTGCTGTCGGCGCGCCTGTGCGAGTACCGCGGCGACTACGACAAAACCTTCTCGACCGCCCTGGAATACCTGCATGCCGCCACGCTGCTGCACGACGACCTCGTGGACGGGGCCTCCCTGCGGCGCAACCAGCCGGCCGCGCACCTCAAGTGGGGCAACTCCATCGCCGTGCTGGTGGGGGATTTTCTGCTCGCCCGGGCCCTGTCCGTTTCGGCGGCCACGGGCCGCGCGCGGATCGTCCAGACCCTGGCGGAGTTGACCGAACAGATGTCCCAGGGCGAGGTTCACCAGCTGATGCGCAAGGGCGACATCCGCCTGTCCGAAGCGGAGTACCTGGAGGTGATCCGCCGCAAGACGGCCGTGCTGTTCGAGACGGCCTGCCGGGTCAGCGCCGTTCTGGCCGATGCCTCCACAGAGAAGGAATCCGCCCTGGCGGCATACGGTCTCAATTTGGGCATGGCCTTTCAGATTGCCGACGATCTGTTCGACTACACCCTGGGCACCTCCCAGCTCGGAAAGGACGTCGGATCCGACCTGCGCGAGGGCAAGATGACGCTGCCGTTGATTCAAGGCCTGAAGCAGGTGGGTGACGGGGACCGGGAATGGATGGTGAGGGTTGTCCAGGACCCGAACTTTTCAACGGAGGACTTCTCGAAGCTGGTCGGGCTGCTTCAGGCGAGCGGCGCAACCCGCTATGCGGAGAAGGCCGCCGAAGCTTACATTTTCAAGGCCAAAGCCGCGCTCGCCCTGTTTCCGCAAACCGAGACCTTGGGGACCCTGAAGGATATCGCCGACTACGCCCTGCATCGGCGGGCTTGATGCTCCGCGGTTTTTTGATCCACGGGTTGCGAAGCGATGGATCTGCTTCGTCGGTGTATTATTACTTCGGCAATCAACTACGGCAAACTCCAGCAGCTCACGCAGAGGCGGAGCGGGGTGCCCGCCGCGGCGAGCACCCCGCTCCGCCTTCACTTGAACAAGCGTTGCCATATTTGATTGCCGGTTTAATAATGACTGCGCCTTGATCGAATCGGAAAACTGTTCTATCTATCGAGCTTTCCGCAGCCTCAATTTCAGACATCCCGCGAGGGCGTCATGAAAAATATTTTTATCGATTGCCGGAAGGTGTGCATTCTGCTTCTGGCGTTTCTTGCCTTCGCGGCCGGCGGCATGGCCGAGGCGCAGAAAGGGGAGGACAGCCGGACCCTGGTCGTCTTCGGGTCGGCGCCGATCCAGGGCAGCAACGTCACCGGGGCGCGGGATGCCGCCATTGCCGAGGGGCTGATGCAGGCCGTCGCGCTCACCGCCATGGGGATCCTCTCCCCGGAAGGGTTCGCGGAAAACTTCAAGAAGCTCAACGACCAGCTGCTCGACCGGCCCGACGCATACATTCAGGATTTTAAAGTGCTGTCGGAAACCGTCATCGCCAAGCAGCACCGCGTCGTGGTGCAGGCCACGGTGAACGCCAAGCTGATCGCCGATCGCCTGGCCGGGGCGGGAATTGCCGGCGGAAAAACAAGCGTGGCGGCCAACCAGTTGGCCCTCACCGTGGAGGGCAGCGGAAACCTCGCCAACTTCGTCAAGTTTCGCAAGGCGCTGGGCGGCATCCCGGGCGTGGAAGGCATTCAGGTCCGGGATATGAACCCGAACGAAACCACCCTGCTGGTGGGCTACAAGGGAACTTCCAAGGACCTGGGCGCCGCCCTGGCCGAGCACTCTTTTGACACTTTCACCCTGGCCGTGGCTCAAGCAGGGGAAGGCGGGCTGCGAGTGGTGATATCCCCCAAATGACGACCGATGAGTTCTCCACCCGCGGACGCGAGCGCCTCCGCGGCCGCCGTGAATGCCGATGAACACCGTTGAAAGCTCGCGGCGGCAGCGGCTGCCGAAGCTCACCATCAACATCCCGAACATCCTGACGGTTCTGCGGATCCTGGTCACGCCGCTCTTCGTCATTTTCCTGATCCGCAACCAGCACGGGTATGCGCTGCTCGTTTTTGTTTTTGCCGGCGTGAGCGACGGCCTGGACGGGCTGATCGCGCGTTGGCTCAACCAGCGCAGCGACCTCGGGGCCGTCCTCGACCCCATCGCCGACAAACTGCTGCTGACCGCTGCCTACATCACCCTGGGCATCCTCAAGGACATCCCCGGGTGGCTGGCCGTACTGGTGATCAGCCGGGATGTGCTGATCGTCACCGGCATTGCCGTTCTGACCTTTGCCGATATTCATTTCGACATTCGGCCGTCACTGGTCAGCAAATGGACGACGGTGTTCCAGATTCTCTTGATCGGGGTCAGCTTGCTGGAGTTCGATTTTTCCGGGGCGCAGACCCTGCAGGCGGTTCTCGGCTGGGTGACCGCCGGGATGACCGTCCTCTCAGGCCTGCATTACACCTACCTTGGGCTTAACATTCTGCAGACCGGCTACGGGGCCCAGGCGAAAAAGGATGCCGACTGAACCCACGGCCCGCCCCGGTTTTTCCTTGACACCTCTCAGGGCCGATGGTAACTAAAAAATTCTGTTAAAGGCACGTAGCTCAGGGGGAGAGCACTACCCTGACACGGTAGGGGTCAAGAGTTCAAATCTCTTCGTGCCTACCACGCGAATCAAGGGGTTATGGCAGCGGCCATAGCCCCTTTTTCATCCGTGCGTGCGGGAAGATTTCAAAGGGATGGTTCATTTGGCTTGACAAAATAAGCCATGCAGGATAGGCTTATTTCAATTATGCCTAATCCCGGGAATGATCGGGAGCGGGGGACCCAAGTTTTTGGGGCGAATCGCCATCCGGCGAGGGGTAACCTTATCGGCCCTAGCCCTTCAGCTAACCTCGTAGGCGTCGATGAGGAAAACCTTCGGAATCGATCGGGGGTCTTTCCTCGACCATTTCGATTCCGGAGGTAGAAGTCATGTCCGTCAAGCATTCCGTCTTAGTCCCGCAGCATTCCTGCGCCCATCAAAATCAGATACAAAATCCAAACATCCCGCAGTACCACATCCTGATCCTTGCCTGGTGTGCCCTCGTTATTCTCTATGGTGAAGCCGGTTTGAGCCCCCCTTCCCGGACGCAGCGAAAAATGACAGCCCCATCGGTTGCTTGATTCTGACCGATTCAGCCGGCTTACGCACGGGAGCTGTCGAACCACACCCATCGCTCGGTCCTCGATGGCCGGAATTACCAAAGGAGGTTTACGATGATCGCTTCCAAGCCGATCGGAAGGTTTTCGATATTATGTTTCGAAATTGCCGTTTTCGTCATCATCGGTGCCTTGGCCGCCGATGCCCTGGCCGCCGATGTCACCCTCGCCTGGGACCCGAACACGGAGTCCGATCTGGCGGGCTACAGAATTCATCATGGCACGGCCAGCGGCAGCTACTCGGTTCACATCGATGTCAACAAGGTGACGACCTACACCTTAACGGGACTGACGGCCGGCCAGACCTACTATTTTGCGGCCACGGCCTACGATGCATCCGGCAACGAGAGCGGGTATTCCAACTCGGTGAGTTATGCCGTCCCGGGCGCGGCCGTGAACGGGGCGCCCACGACGCCGGCGACGCCATCCGGGGCGGCCGGCGCGCTGGTGAACACGGCCGTCACCTTCAGCACATCTGCCACCGACCCCAACGGCGACAGCCTGCAATACCAGTACGATTGGGGCGGGGGCGTGCTTTCGAGCTGGGGGGCGTCCAGCCAGTCGCGCAGCTGGGCGGCGGCGGGGCAGTATGCCGTGAAAGCCAAGGCGCGCGACA
>JALOPD010000301.1 GCA_025454075.1 Desulfobacterales bacterium
TGCTGCTGTCCGGCCGGAGAGTGATCTCTTTCCGCTGCTCGCATCTGCTGCGAAAGAAACTCAACGGCGATCGCCCCCTTCCCAGCGGACCGGTTTGATCCAAATTCTTTTATCGATCTCCGATCTTACCGCCGGGGCGCTATTGGTTTTCAGCAGCGCCCGCCTTAGAGGTCGGGAACCCCTTTCAAGCCCTGAGCGCGAACCCATGTCGGGACTTTTCATTTTTACCAGCAACCGCATGGAGGTGTTGGCCGAGCGCCTGGCCGAGGTGCTGCGCACGGCTCGAACCTCGGCCATGGCTCCGGAGACCATCATCGTGCAAAGCCGAGGGATGGAACGCTGGGTGTCGATGGAGCTCGCCCGGCGGAACGGTATCAGCGCCAATGTTCGGTTCCCCTTTCCGAACGCGTTCCTGGAGGAGGCGTTTCGAGCGGTCTCGACCCAACCGACCCAGCAGCCGCCGCCGTTCGACCCCGATGTGCTGACGTTTCGCATCATGGGGCTGATCGACTCGCATTTCGGCCGCCCGGAGTTCGAATCCCTGCAGCACTTCCTCGCGGACGATGCGCAGGGCGTCAAGGGCTACCAGCTCGCGCGCAAGATCGGCGATCTTTTTGACCAGTACCTCGTATTCCGCCCTGAAATGATCAGGACCGCAGCGGGGCTGCACCGTGCGGCACAGCGCCGGCTGCTGGCGGAGGCCATCCGCAGGGGCGAGCCCGGGCTCGCGGCGTTGCCGCGGAGGATTTCGCTCTTCGGGGTGTCCTATCTGCCGCGGTTTCATCTCGATCTCTTCGCAGAGCTCTCGAAGGTGGTTGACGTGCACGTCTTCTGCATGAATCCCTGCCGCGAATACTGGGCGGACATCGTTTCCGAAAGCGCCGTTCACCGCTGGCAGCGTCAGGCGGCAGGTGACGATACGGCCGAGAGCCAGCTCCACCTGGAGCGGGGCAACCGCCTGCTGGCATCGCTGGGGACTCTCGGGCGCCATTTCCTGGACATGCTCACCGATGTTTCCGGTTTTCAGGACGAACGCTTTGTAGAACCCGGGGGCGATTCCCTGCTGGGCCGCCTGCAGGCGGATATTTTCGACCTCAACGACCCGCGGCCTGCAGACGGGCTTGTGCCGGACGGCTCGATTCGGATCCATGCCTGCCACAGCCCCATGCGCGAAGCCGAGGTCCTGAAGGACCAGCTCCTGGCCATGTTCGAAGCAGACCCGCAGCTGCGACCGGGCGACGTCATCGTCATGACGCCGGACATCGAAGCTTACGCGCCGTTGATCTCGGCGGTATTCGGAACTCCCGCCAGCCCCGGTCAGCGCATCCCCTTCAGCATCGCCGACTGGGGTCTGCACCGCGAAAGCGGCTGCCTGCGGGCCTTCTTCCAGCTGCTCGAATTAAAGAACAGCCGCTTCGGCGCCGGCGAGGTGCTGCGGCTCCTGGAAGCCCCGGCCTTGCTGAGACGTTTTGGGATCGAGGCCGCCCACTTCCCCCGGCTTGAGCAGTGGGTGCGGATGGCACGCATCTGCTGGGGGGTCGATGAGACCACGCAGCGTTCGCTGGGGCTCCCGGAGCACCCCCACAATACCTGGAGGGCGGGGATCGAGCGGCTGCTGATGGGGTATGCGCTTGCGGCCGAGGGCACCGAGGTGTTTCATGGGGTCCGCGGCTGCAACGCCTTCGAGGGCGGCGATGCACGGATGGTTGGGCTGTTTCTGGATTTTCTGGACCAGGTCTTCGCGTTGGCGGCGCGGTTGCGGGAGGCCCGTGGATTGGAGGCGTGGCGCAGCGAGATCAACGCCATGCTGGCGGCGTTTTTTCCCGAGGACGACGGCGACCTGTCCGAACTGCAGCGCATCCGCCGGATCCTGGACGAAATGGCCGACCTGGAAGCGTCGGCCGGTTACCGCGCGGCGGTCCCGCTGGAGATCGTGCGCCTGTTCCTCACCGAGCGGCTCGAAGGGGAGGGCGTCGGCCGGGGATTCATGAGCGGCGGCGTGACCTTCTGCTCGATGCTGCCGATGCGCACCATCCCTTTCAAAGTGGTCTGCCTCATCGGGATGAATCATGACGCCTTCCCGCGCGAAAGCCGGCAGCTCACGTTCGACCTGATCGCCCAGGCCCCGCGGCCGGGGGACCGCTCGCGCCGCAACGACGACAAATACCTATTCCTTGAGGCGCTGCTATCGGCCCGCAGCCGGCTTTACATCAGCTACGTCGGCCAAAGCATTCAGGACAACAGCCGTGTGCCGCCCTCGGTCGTCGTCAGCGAACTCCTCGACGCGCTGCAGACCGGGTACGGTCTTGCCGCCGAAGATTCGAGCCCGGCCCTGGTGACGTTTCATCCTCTGCAGCCTTTCTCCGCGAGCTATTTCCGGGGCGGACCGGCGCTGTTCAGCTATTCCGCCGAGGACCTGCAGGCGGCGGCCGCCGCATCCGCCCCCGCATTGGCGAAGCCTTTCTTCCCGGAACCGCTGCCGCTGACGGCCGAAGAAGACACGTTCTGGAGGCGCCTGGACATCGCCAGGCTCTCGGCCTTTTTCGCCAACCCGGCCAAATTCATCGTCAGGGAGCGGCTGGGCATATCCCTGGGCAGGCCCCCGGAAACCGACTCGGACCGCGAACCCTTTGCGCTCTCGGGGATCGAGCGGTTTGCCGTCGGAAACCATCTGCTCGAGCAGCGCTTGAAAGGCTGCCAGCCCGAGCAGGCATTCGCGGCGCTGCGCGCCGACGGCTTGCTGCCGCACGCTACGGCCGGTGAAGTCGAATTCCGCGCGCTCTGGAGCGAGGTGGAGCGGTTCGCCCGCCGCCTGGACGGCTTGCGGCCGTCGGAAGCTCCGGCGGAACTCGATGCGCGCTGGGAGATCGCCGGGTTCAGCCTGGCGGCCCGCATCCGTGGGCTCTCCGGCAACCGTTGGCTGCGCTATCGTTTCGGCAAGCTGCGCGCCAAAGACCTGCTGGAGATCTGGCTGCAGCACATGGCCCTCTGTCTGGCGGCACCCGAGCGGGCCGAAGTGGAGAGCGTTTTCGTTTGCACCGACCGCACCCTGCGGCTGAAACCCGTTGCCGACAGCCGCGCAATCCTCGGAGTCCTGCTGGGGGTTTATCGACGAGGCCTGGAGCGGCCGCTGTGCTTTTTCCCCCAGACCGCGCTGGAGTATGCCACTACCTTGCGAAGATCCACCCCGGATCGCGCCCTGAGCGCGGCCCGCAACGCCTGGGAAGGCAGCGATCTGCATCCCGGCGAGAGCGCCGATCCCTACTACCGGCGTTGTTTTGAAGCCATCGATCCGCTGGGCAGCGACTTCGCGGCGTTGAGCCGGCAGGTCTTCGAGCCGCTCCTTGAGCACGTCGGCATCGAGAAAGCGGCATGATGGACATCGGCTCGATCATCGATCTTCAACGGCGTCTCCCGGAAGGCGTCACGCTCAAAACCGGAGACATCCTGAAGGTGAAGGTTCTGGAGGTGTTCGAAAACCAGCGTGCGCTGGTGGATCTGGGGCGGTTCCGGACCCTGGCCGAAATCACCTTTCCGGTGGCGGCCGGCGATGAACTGCGGGTGCAGGTCAGCGAGTCCGGAGGACGGCTGCGGCTCCAGCTTGCGCCGGCATCGCCCGACTCGGCACCAGCGACAGGCGGCATAGCGGGGCCGGTTCAAACGGATGCGGTGGAGGTTTTTAGACCGGTTCGCGAACGGATCGAGGGACTGACCGGCGCGCTGCGGCGTCTGCCGGACGCCCAGCCGCTGCCCATCGATATCCGGCGGGTCGCCGACGCCCTGAGGACTTTTTTGGCACCGCTCGATCCGCGTTCAAGCCCTGACGCCCTGGCGAGCCGACTGCAAGCGTTCTGCGAAGACTCCGGCATGTTTTTGGAACGTCGCCTGGCGGCTGCCATGCTCCGGGCCGGCAGCGGGGCAGGGGAGCGCCTGGAGACATCGGCCGCGTCCACGCACACGCCGGAACGGCTTCTATCAACCGACCTCAAATCCCGGCTGCTCCTTTTTAAGGCATTCTTCGAAGGCGCCGCCGGCCGTGAGCTGATCCGGGACAGCCGCGAGATCGCGGAACTGGCGCGGGCGGCCTTCGAGGTATTGGCCGATATCCGCAGCCGGCAGGAGCAGATGACCCAGCCGGCCCCTGTTCACATAGTGCACTTTGCGCTGCCCCTCCCGGGCGAGCGTGACCGGGCCGATTTAAAAGTGGCCTATGGCCGTCGTCGGACGGATGTCAGAGAACAAGGGCATAGCGCAGCCCTGCTGCTCGAACTCGATCGCTTGGGGGCCGTCCGCGCCGATCTGACTCTGCTGCAATCAAACCTGACGGTGGTCATATTCGTTGCGAGCACCGGGCTTAAGGACCTGGTTCAGCGCTACGCCTCCGAGATCCGCGACGCATTGACGCCGTTCTTCGACAACACCAACGTCAGAGTTTCGGTCTCAGCCCGGAAGATTGCCCAGTTCGCCACCGAAGACGGGCGCCCCGCCGGCGAAACCCGGGTGGATGTGCGCATATGAAGCCGGAAAAGCCCCGCCATGCCGCAGCCCTGCGCTACGACCGCGAAAAGGAGGACGCGCCCCGCGTGGTCGCCAAGGGCCAGGGGTTGATCGCCGAGGCGATCATCGCGCGTGCCCGGGAGCACGGGGTGCCGCTGCAGGAAGACGCCGGCCTGGCGGCGGCGTTGAGCGCTCTCGATCTCGAAACCGAAATCCCGCCGGAGCTTTACCGTGCCGTGGCGGAAGTCCTGGCGTTTCT
The DNA here is from genome assembly GCA_025454075.1 of Desulfobacterales bacterium. Next base: position 4,757 of record JALOPD010000301.1, read on the forward strand.
CTACCGCCTGAATGCCAGGCGCAACCGGCCATGACCCCTTTCGATCTCCTGCATACGCCCCTCAGGGGGATCAATCTCATCGAGGCGGCGGCCGGCACCGGCAAGACCTATACCATCGAAGGCCTTTTCCTGCGGCTGGTGCTCGAAAAAGAGCTGCCCGTCGAGCAGATCCTGGTGGTGACCTTCACGCGCGCGGCCACCGCCGAACTGC
>JALOPD010000302.1 GCA_025454075.1 Desulfobacterales bacterium
TTTTCGAAGAATCTGGACTGCAACGACCGCAACGCCTCCATCTACCCCGGCGCCCCGGAAATCCCCGACGACGGGATCGACCAGGACTGCAACGGCGTAGATCAGGTAACCACAGGCACAGGTACAGGCAACGGAAGCGGCGAAGCAAACCCCCATGCCAATCTCGCGTGGGACGGCAGCCCCGGGGCGTGCCTGTCCTGCCACAAGGAGCAGGCCCGGGAAATGTATGCGTCGGCCCATTATCAGTGGCAGGGCGAGGCGCTCTACCGCACCAGCGGCCCGCTCGTGCAGGGCAAAATTTAAAATGCCGTCAACAGCTACTGCGTCAATATCCTGGGCAACTGGGCGGACTGCGGCAGCTGCCACGTCGGCCTGGGTGCCCAGCCGGTGGCGACCGCCTCCCCGACCGACGAGCAGCTTAAGAACATCCTGTCTGGTCTGCCACCAGAAGGACTACAAACGCGTCAAGGTCAACGGCACCTTCGCGCCGGACACGGCCAATATGACGATCACCCTAAGCAAGGCCGTTCAGACCGTGCACCTGCCCGAGCGGTCGAACTGCCTGTCCTGCCATGCCAAGGCCGGCGGCGGCGATGCGGTCAAGCGCGGCGACCTCGCCCTGGCTACGGCCAACACCGGCGACGTGCAGTTCGACCGGCACATGTCCGTGGCCGGCGCCGACATGAAATGCCAAGAGTGCCATGTCACCGACAATCATCGGATCGCCGGCCGGGGTTCGGACCTGCGGCAGACCGACCTGGATGTCGAGATGGCCTGCACCAGCTGCCATACGAACAAGACCGCCACCGGCGGACACAGCACGGCGGATATCAACCGGCATGTGGCGCGGGTGGCCTGTCAGACCTGCCACATCCCCACTTATGCCAAAAATGCCGGCGACACGGCGGCCGATGAAGCCACCGAGACTCACCGGACCTGGCTGAGCTCCCATGCCACGGCGGTCCCCTACCACCCGGCCGCCACCAGAGCCAACAACCTGACCCCGAAATACCGGTTCTGGAACCGCTACAGCTATAATTACGTTCTCCGGGAGCCCGCCCAGATGGACCCCCAGACCGGCGCCTACCCCACTTCCAGACCCGACGGCGCGGTGGACGATACGTCGACCGACAACAAGCTTTACCCGTTCAAGTACAAAACCGCCGAGCAGCCCATGCGAAACAGCACCAAGGAGCTGATCGCCCTGGACACGAATGTGTATTTCCGCAGCGCGGACGCTCAGAACCGGGCGACGCTGGCGGTCAAGGCCGGGCTCAAGAACATGGGCTACCCCGAAACGGATACGTTCAGCTGGGTCAAGACGGACACTTTCCAGCTGCTGAACCACCAGGTCAGCCCCCCATCCCAGGCATTGACCTGCGCGGCCTGTCATGAATCGACCACGCGCATGAACCTGAAAGGCGAGCTCGGGTATGGATTGAAGGCCTCCGAAACGGCTCTCTGCGGCCAGTGCCACGGGAGCAAGAAAAATCCCGGGTTTAAATCCGTCCACGATAAGCATGTGAAAGATAAAAAATACGACTGCTCCAATTGCCATGGCTTCACGAGGCCGGAAAGAGGCCTCCGGTAACTGTTGGAAGCGGCTAACGATTGAAAGCGCCATCACGTGCGCTCAAGGAGGATTTATGATCGAAAATGAAAAGCGAGCAACTCGACCGGAGGGAATCTCCCGACGTCAATTCCTGAAATTCTGCGGCGCGGTGGCGGGCGCCCTGGGGTTGGAGGCCACTTTCGGGCCGAGGATTTTCGAGGCTTTCGCCGCCGGGCCCAGGTCGTCGGTACTTTGGCTGCATATGGCCGAGTGTACCGGCTGCACCGAGGCCGTGCTGCGGACCTCAAGTCCCGGATTCGCCGACCTGATCTTCGACACCATTTCCCTGGATTACCATGAAACGCTCATGGCGGCGGCCGGGTCCACGGTGGACGGCATCCTGACGTCCACGGCGGAAGCCAACCGCAGCCAGTTTTTCTGCGTGGTGGAGGGGGCGATCCCCACCGCCGACGGCGGTGTTTACGGGATGATCGGCGGGCGCACCATGCTGGACATCGCGCAGGAGATCTGCCCCAAGGCCAAAGCCATTATCGCCCTGGGCAACTGCGCCTCCTACGGCGGCCTGCCCGCGGCTTGGCCCAACCCGACCGGCGCCATGGGCGTCGGGGACGCCTTGGGATCTGGTCTCGCGGTTCCGGTCGTCAACCTGCCCGGCTGCCCGCCCAACCCGGTGACCTTTGTCGGCACGCTTGCCAACTATCTCCTCTTCGGCAAATTGCCGGAATTGGATGGCGACGGCAGGCCCAAGTTCGCCTACGGCAAGGAAGTTCACGGCCAGTGCCCGTATCGGGAAGACAAGTCGCGCTGCCTGTTCGAGGGGGGCTGCAAAGGCAAGAAAACCCACAACAACTGCCCCACGGTCAAGTTCAACGACGGCACCAGCTTTCCCATGCAGGCCGGACATCCCTGCATCGGGTGCAGCGAGCCTGATTTCTGGGACACCATGACTCCGTTTTACCAAAAATCTTGACGTGATCGATAAAAGCCGCATTACGGCGGAAAACGAACGCGTCAGAGTGATCGAATCTCTCTATCCAAAGTTCATATGGAAAGGATTTGAATATGCCTGACAAGATTGAAGCCAAAATTAAGATAAAGAAACCTCCCAAGCAGAAACCGCCGGTCACCGATCCACCTCCTCCCCCCGTATCCGGCAACGGCAGAGTGGTGATCGACCCGGTCACCCGCATCGAGGGGCATCTGCGCATCGAAGTGGAAATCCGGAATGGAGAGGTGGCCGCGGCCTGGAGCAGCGGCATGCTCTTCCGGGGGATCGAAACCATTCTCAAGGGCCGCAACCCGGAAGACGCCTGGCTCTTCACTCAGCGGCTGTGCGGGGTGTGCACCTACGTGCACGGCTCCTCGTCGGTGCGCTGCGTCGAGAACGCCCTCGGCATCAGTGTGCCCGCCAACGCCCGTACGATCCGCAACCTGCAGATGGGAGCCCAGTTTCTCCACGACCACATCGTGCACTTCTACCACCTGCATGCGCTGGACTGGATCGACATCACCGCCGCCCTCAACGCAAACCCGGCCGCGGCCGCCGCCCTCGCCAAAGAGGTGTCGCCGGCTGCACCGGCCATCGATTTCGCCGCGGTCCAAAGCCGCTTGAAGAACTTCGTCGCCGGCGGCCAGCTCGGCATCTTCGCCGGCGCCTACTGGCCGCACGAGGCCTATCTGCTCACCCCGGAGGAGAATCTTCTCCTGGCCGCCCATTATCTCGAAGCCCTCAAGCTGCAGGTCAAGGCGGGGCGCATGCATGCCATCTTCGGCGGCAAGAACCCACACCCGCAGAGTTTGAAGGTCGGCGGCGTGACCTGCCGCGACGACATCACCAGCGCCCGCATCGGCGAATTCCGCGCGCTGCTTCTGGAAACCCAGAAATTCATCGACACCGTCTATGTACCGGACGCGGTTCTCCTGGCCCAGGCCTATCCGGAATGGGCCGGCCTTGGCGGTAACGGCAACTACCTCGCGTTCGGTGAATTCCCTCAGTCCACCGCGGAGCCGGCCAGCCTGTATTTTCCACAAGGCGTTATCTCCAACCGGGGAGGGGCCGCGGCCCTCGACCTGACGAACATTTCGGAACACGTGAAGCACAGCTGGTACAACGGCGAAACCGCCCGGCACCCATCCAGCGGCGAAACGGTACCCAATTTCACCGGTCTTGACACCGTGAACCGCTACAGCTGGCTGAAAGCGCCGCGCTATACGGGTGAAGCCTTCGAAGTGGGACCGCTGGCGCGGGTCATGGTGGCGTATAAAAGCAACCACCCGGAGGTCAAAGCGGCGGTCGACGGATTCCTGAAAAACGCCGCATTGTCGTTCGACCAGATGCACTCGACCGTCGGCCGGACGGCCGCCCGTGCCCTGGAGTCCGCCGTGATTGCCCGGGCCATGGGCGCTTGGCTCAATGCGCTCCAGACCGGCGGCAGCCTGCAGCAGCCCTGGTCGATGAAGCCGAGCGCTGCGGGCGCCGGATTAAACGAGGCCCCCCGCGGGGCTCTGGGGCACTGGATCCAGATTCAAAACGGTATGATCGGAAACTACCAGATGGTGATCCCCTCCACCTGGAACTTCGGGCCGCGCTGCGCTGCCGATAAGCCCGGGCCGGTTGAATCCGCCCTGGTGGGGACACCGGTCGCCGATCCCGCGCGGCCGGTGGAGGTGCTGCGCACGGTGCGCTCGTTCGACCCCTGCATCGCCTGCGCCGTGCATGTCATCGACCCGCGCCAGGACAAGGTCTATGTCGTGCGCGCGGCGTGACCCTCAAAAAGGGCCGCCGCCCGTCACCACGCCCAACCGGCAAGGAGGATCTCTAAGCCATACGGCTGCCGGAACCGCCATATCTTTTCGCGGCTGGAACGGAATCTGAAATAATCATCTATCACGAACTTCTTGCAGAGGCTGAGCCGATCTCACCCAGGATCGGCTCAGCCTTTTCAAGCGCACAAAGCCCCGAAACCCGTCGTTTGGCCGCTATCCGTCAGGCGGGTCGGCGTGATAATCTGCTTTCCGGCACGGATGGATATCTCGGCGGCCCACTTTTGGATGCATCGATACGCCACTTTTTAAATCGCTTGACAGATACCACTAAGTAGGATATTGGTAATCTCAATATTAGCCTAATCTCGGTTCGTATCGAGAGCGGGGGACCCAAGTCCTCGGGGCGCATCGCCTTTCGGCGAGGGGCAAACCTTATCGGCCCTAGCCCATCAGCTAACCTCGTCGGCGTCGATGA
>JALOPD010000303.1 GCA_025454075.1 Desulfobacterales bacterium
GTCGACGCCCACTTCGACACGCAGCGCTCCGGCTTCGGCGGCGGCGACGGCGGCAACGCCGGCGGGTTCGTGCCGTCCGGCAGCTTCCACTATGTGCAGCATTTGAGCCCGGACTGGCGCCTCGGGATCAGCGTGGGGTCCTATTTCGGACTGGGGGTGGACTACGGCGACGATTGGTCCGGCCGCTACTACATTAAAGAGGCGGATCTGCTCACCTTCGGCGTGAACCCCGGGGTGGGCTACCGGGCCGCCGACTGGCTTTCGGTGGGCGCCGGGTTCACCGTCATGCAGGCCAAACTGCATCAGACGGTCGGCATCAACAACGCCGCCGTTCCCGGCCAGGCGGGGCTCAGCGACGGCGAGCTCAAGCTCGAGGACGACGATGTGGGCTACGGTTTCAATCTGGGTGTCCTTTTAGAGCCCACCCCCGACACCCGTTTCGGCATCACCTATCGCTCCGAGGTGAAGCTCGAGTTCAAGGATGTCGCGAACCTGAGCGGCCTAGGGCCGGTGCTCCAGGGGCTTCTCAATCTGAGCGGGCTTGCGGGCAGCCGAGTGGACATCGACATGACCGTCCCCCAGGCGGTCATGGTGAGCGGCTACCACCAGCTCACCCCGGCCTGGGCGATCGTGGGCAACATCGGCTGGCAGGACTGGAGTGAATTCGGGAAGCAGGAGATCAGCCTGCAATCTTCGACGTCGCGCTCCTTCACCAACGACCTCAATTACAACGACACCTGGCACGTCGCGCTGGGCGCCCAATACCGGTTCGCACCGGACTGGCTCTGGTCCTTCGGCGCCGCCTACGATACCTCCCCGGTGGACAGCGGCCGGGACCGCACCCCGGACCTCGCCCTGGACCGCCAGATTCGACTGGCCACGGGGCTGCAGTATGACTGGAACCGGGACGTGACCATCGGGGCTGTCTACGAATACATCGATCTCGGCGACGGCGGGATCAACCGCAACGACGGCCCGCTCAAGGGGCCGCTCAAGGGGGACTACGACCCTTACGCCATTCATGTGTTCGCGGTCAATCTGATATGGCGGTTCTGAGGAGGCCGTTTTCCCCGACACCCGCGGGATCTAAGCGGGGAGAGATCGTAATCGGCAGCGCCATCGGTAGACGGAATTCAGCGCCAAGATCCAGAGGGTTATGTCAGATAAAAAGGAAGCCAGCCGCATCGAGCAGCAAACGCTTCGCATCTCCATCTACGGCGTCGTTATGGTGGCCGTCGGCAGCATCGCCTACGGCCTCTTCCTGGAATCCGACGTCGTCATCCTGAACGGCATCTTCTCCCTGTTGAGCCTCATCGGCGCCGGGCTGAGCCTGCTGGCGGCCAAGCTGGTGGTGAAGCCGGAGGACCGGCGCTTTCCGTTCGGCTACTCGCATGTGGAGCCGCTCGTTCTGAGCGTGAACAGCTTCATGGTGCTGTTGATCTGCCTCTATGCCCTGATCAACGGCATCGAGCAGATCCGGGCCGGCGGCAACGCGGTGGCGGCCGAAGGGGTGATCTGGTTCGGACTTGCGAGCGGGGCGGTTTCCCTCGCGGTTTATCTCTACGAGCGGGGGGTGGCGCGACGGGTCGACTCGCCGCTGATCGAGGCCGACGCCCGCGAGTGGCTGATCGACTTCGGCTTCAGCATGGTGACCCTGCTCGGCTTTGCGGTGCTGCTCTTCTTGGAGGAGCCCGCGCACGGGGTCTGGGCGCGCTACGCCGACCCGGTGATGGTGGCGGCGATGGCGCTTTTGGCGGTCCCGCTGCCCCTGCACGTGCTGCGGCGCAGCTTGCGCGAGGTGCTGCTCATGACCGACGCCGGGGACGAGGTCGCCCGGCGAGTGGAGGCGGTGATGGAGACGATCCGCAGCGAGCACGACATCGCCCGCTATGTGCACCACGTGGTCAAGACCGGGCGCACCCGCTTCATCGAGGTGGACATCGTCGTCGGGCCGAATTTCGCGCTGCAGACCGTCGCCGCGCAGGACCGCCTGCGGGAGCGCATCTGGCGCGCTCTCGGCCTGAGCCTGGACGAGGCCTGGCTCTCCATCTGTGTGACCGGAGATCCCCGTTGGGTTTAGCTCCGGCACGGAGCGCCGTCTTTCTGCATCCCTCGGCTTGACACTTTAGGGGGCATTGCCATTTTGATGACTTCGTAAATAGCGTCTCGGAACCGTCATGCCGGACTTGATCCGGCATCCAGAACTTATTGAATTACTCTTATCTGACTTCAATGGATTCCGGCTAAGGGACCGCCGGAATGACACTATGGATGGGCGTCTTCGACCCTTATCTGAGTTAAAAGTCAGCGTCCTGCGTTCAAACAGGCCGAAGGCCGGCGGCCCCACTATAGGGGTGGGAAAGCCAGGTTGCCCCGGCTCTCCCCCCTCCGAACCGGACAGGCGGATCTCCCGCATCCGGCTCTCCAGTCGGTGGTTATCCTCATGAGGGCTGAAGTAAGGCGCGATGGGCATCATAAAGGCTAAAATACCCAAGCTCCTGAAAGAATTTGTTTGGCCAGCGAACATTGTCTCTGCCCCGGCTGATCCCTTTGGCTTTGCTGTATCCGCGCAGAATGCTTCTGAGCCTGCGCCGAATCCAGCCGTCCAGTGGTTTGAAGGTCGTCCAATGGCTGTGCTTGAAGTATTCAAACCATCCCTCGCTCGTTTTGTTGATGTCCTCGATGGTCTCCGCGAGACTGCGACCGTTGCTGCGTGGAGTCTTGCGGCGGATGGTGTCTTTGAATTTCTTCAGGCTTTTCTTGCGCGGCCAGCGGGTGCCTTTCTCAAAGTGATAGCCGAGAAAGTCAAAGCGCGCTCCGGACTGTTGCGTGTTGACCAGGCTGGTTTTATCCGCATGCAGGCTCAAGCCTCGCTCGTGGATAAGCTCGCTTACCCGCCAAAGCGCCGCTTCCGCTTCGGTCTGGCTTCGGCACAAGATCACAAAATCGTCCGCATAGCGGACCATCTCGTATCCCGCCATCTTCATGGCCTTGTCCACTTCGTGCAGGTAAATGTTGGACAACAGCGGGCTGATAACTGCCCCTTGGGGCGAGCCCGTTTCCGGTGTCCACTGCTTCAGGTCTTCCAAAATCTGCTGCTTGAGAAAGCTTTCGATCAGATCCAGAACTCGACTGTCGGCAATGCGCTGCCGCAGCTCCGCCATCAGCCGTTCATGGCCGATGGTCTCAAAGTAGCTCTTCAGATCCGCGTCCACCACCCAGCTGTAGCCGGCTTTGAGCAACCGCTCGACGCTTCGCAGCGCATCCTTGCATCCTCTGCCGGGACGGAAGCCGAAACTGGTGTCAATGAACTCATGCTCGAAAATCGGCTCAATGACCATTTTGAGCGCGGTTTGAACCACCTTGTCTCGCACCGCCGGTATCCCCAGCGGACGCTTGGCGTTGCTGCCGGGTTTATCGATGTAAACGCGACGAGTCGGCCGGGGCCGATAACTGCCCGTGCGCACTTCCTCTTCGAGCTTTCTCAGATTTCTCTCCAGCTGCTCCTCAAACTGCTCCAGACTTTGATGGTCCGATCCCACTGCACGACCTTTGCCTCTGACCTGAAACCATGCCTGCAAAAGCACTTGGGGCCGGTGTACTTTGTCAATCAGGCTGAACCAAACCCCTCCTTTCACCCCCTTCTCAAGGGCCTCCAGCATGCGATCCGTCCATACCGTGCGTTCCACCCACTCCCTTCCGGGACGGGCTTCTCCGGCTTGCTTAGTCCTTGCGGTCACTGGCGCCAGTTTGCTTTCGCACGCTATGGCCTTCACCGATCCACCTTCCTGCCCCCCTTGGCTCCACGGGCATTACCCCGCTTCCCAGCTACTATGGAGGCTCTGACTGCTGCCCGCCCGGTTCTTCGTCTGGCTTTACAGAATGAACTCCGGCCTTTGAACAGGCAGCTCTCCCTGGTTCACATGGCACAAGCTTCCACGCATTCCGTCACCAAACACCTGACGCGTCCCATCATCGCTTCTCTGTTGCCCGATCAGCCTGATGGGCTTCCGGGACCCTTTTGCTTCCGTGCGACGCGTGGTCGTGCACGGGGTTTGGGCCAACCTGGGGCAAGCCTTCGATCCCGGTCTGGAGTTCGCCTTGAATCCGCAGGCTCCTCACGGCGTGCGGCCGAATCGTGTTCGCACTACGGCTACGGACTGCGTGTTCGCCTCCGGTTGCTCCCCACCCCACCTCGCGGTGACGCAGTTACCTTCGGCTACCGGGAGCGGGCATCTCCCGGAGGAGGACTTTCACCTCCCAACTCGCGCCTGCTCCCAGGCGCACGGATTCCGGCCTACGCCGGAATGACAGAAAATCTGAAATTCTGACTTTTTACGAGTTCATCTATTTGATGGCTCACAGAAATCGCCACTTCGATGATCGCATCCAAAAAGGAGGACGTTTTATGAACAAGCGAATTTTTGTATCGGTCCTGGCCGCTTTCCTGATGTTCGTCTCCGGCTGCACCACCA
>JALOPD010000304.1 GCA_025454075.1 Desulfobacterales bacterium
GTTCATCCGCAGCCTCCGGGACCAGTTGGGGCTGACGGTGCTGTGGATCGAGCACGTCATGGGGGCGGTGATGCAGGCGGCCGAACGCGTCATCGTGCTGGACCAGGGACAGGTGCTCACGGCCGGCAGCCCGCAGGACGTGGTTCGCGATCCGCGGGTCGTTCAGGCCTATCTGGGAGACTAGCGATGGCGGCCTTGCTGGAGGTGGAGCAGATCGATCTTTTCCGCGGCGAGACGCAGGTGCTCTGGGGGGTTTCGCTCGCGCTCGCGCCGGGAGAGCGCGTGGCCGTGCTGGGCAGCAACGGCGCCGGCAAATCGTCCTTGCTGGCGGCCGTCACCGCGACGATCCCGCCGGCGGCCGGAGCGATCCGGTTCGACGGCCGGTCGCTCGCCGGCAAACGGCCCCATGACGTCACCGGCCTCGGCATCGCCCTGGTGCCCGAAGGCCGGCGGGTCTACAAGGACATGTCGGTCCGTGAGAATCTCGAGATGGGCGCTTTCCCGAAGCGCGCCCGCGGACGGCTGAAGCAGACCCTGGAGCATGTCATCCGGCTGTTCCCCATCCTGGGAGAGCGCCGGGACCAGCCGGCCGGAACCCTGTCGGGCGGAGAGCAGCAGATGCTCGCCATCGGCCGGGCGCTGATGAGCCGGCCCCGGCTCCTGCTGGTCGACGAGCTGTCCCTCGGTCTCGCTCCCATGATCACCAAATCGATCTACCGCACCCTGTCCGAGCTGGGCGCCGACATCACCATCCTGCTGGTGGAGCAGAACGTCGAACAGGCGCTGAACGTCTCCCGACGCGCCTGCATCCTGGAAAACGGACGCATTACCCGGTCCGGCCAATCTTCGGACCTGCTCCAGGATGCCGACATCCGCCGGGCCTACCTGGGACTGTAGCGATGGCGGCCGTCTGCCATGACCGGTCCCGCTGCTCCGCCGGCCCGGCAGCATTTTTCAATTGAGTTAATCCGCCTTTTGACCTAAAGATGGTGCTCGTTAGCGTGAGACGCACCGGGAACGCAAGCCCATGACTGGCTGATGCATTGGCTTTTACCGACCTACTTCGCCGCTCTCGCCGGCACATCGCTGCTGGCACTGGTTTTCTATTACATTTACTCCCGCTACCGCCATGCGTATCTGAAGCTATGGGCCGGAGCCTGGGCGGTTTACACCTCCGGTCTGGCCGCTGAACTGGCCGGCCGGATCTTCGACGCTCCCCTGGCTGCCACCATCCTCTCTCAAGGTCTGTCGCTTCTCGGCGGCATGCTGCTCCTCTTCGGAACCCATGTCTATCTATCCCGGCCGGTTCAGAGATCCTGGATCATGCTCTGCGGCATCGGTCTGACCTGGATGCTGGTCATGGCCGCGACAGGAGCCGCCTTTCCGATCCTCACCGCCCCGACGTCCATTGTCATCGCCGTGATATACGCCTGGACGGGCCGGGTCATCCTGCGATCCTCCGGAATCGAAGACATTGGCAAAAACGCGGCAGGCTGGGCGTTTCTCCTCTGGTCGCTGCTTAAGCTCGGTTATCCGCTTTGGGGAAACACGGACGGCTGGAAGGAATGGGGGTTTCTGGCCGCGACGCTCCTGGAGCTCACGATCGCCGTCGGCTTCTGGCTGATGTATTTCGAGGCCGCCCGCGCGGAGCTGGCACGCAGCGCAGAGCACCTGCGCCGGCTGGTGCAGGGTATGCCGGTGCTGTTGGATGCCTTCGATGAAAATATGAACGTCATCGCCTGGAACGCCGAATGCGAACGGACGACCGGCTACACGGCCGCTGAGATCATAAACAACCCGCACGCGCTTGAAATCCTCTACCCCGACCCGGTTCAACGCACCCGCATGCTGGCGGACATCAAAGCCAGCGGCTTCAATTTCCGGGACCGGGAGTGGGACCTCACCTGCAAGAACGGAGACCTGCGAACGATTTCGTGGTCCAACCTGTCGCGCGAATTGCCGGTCCCCGGCTGGCACACCTGGGCCGTGGGGGTGGACCTCACCCAGCGCCGCCGGGTGGAGCAGGCCCTGCGCACCCGGGTGCATCAGCAGGAGACGGTCGCGCTTCTGGGCCAGGTGGCGCTCTCCGGAGGGGATCTCTCCGCTCTTCTGAGAGGCGCCGTCCAGGCCATCGGCCGCGAGCTGGCGGTCGAGTTCTGCGAAATCCTGGAGCTGCTGCCCGAGGGCGACCGCCTGATTTTCCGCGCGGGCCTTCCCAATGTCGAGCAGTTGATCGACCGGGATACGGTCGATGCCGGCCAGGGCTCCCAGGCCGGCTTCACCCTGCACTCGCGCGAACCCGTGATCATGACCGATATCGGCAGCGAAACCCGCTTCGCACCCGATCGTCTCATGCGCGAACACGGGATCGTCAGCGGGATGAGTGCGGTCGTCGGCGGCCGCGAGCGCCCCTTCGGGGTGCTGAACGTGAGCACGACGCGACGATGCACCTTCACCAAGGACGATACCCTCTTCCTGCAGGCCTTGGCGAATGTGCTGGCGGCCGCCATCGAGCGCAAGCAGGCCGAAGAGACGCTCCGCCGGCAGGAGCAGGCCGCGCGAAGGCTGGCGCGGGAAGAGGCGGTGATGGCCGAGATCGGCCGGATCATCAGCTCCACCCTGACCATCGAAGACGTCTACGAGCAGTTCGCGGCCGAGGTGAAAAAGATCCTGCCCTTCGACCGCATATCCATCAACCTGGTCGACACCGCCTCGCAGACGGTCACCTGCCAGTATGTCTCCGGGCTTGCCGCCGAAGGCCGCATGGCCGGCGATCGTTTCGACCTGGCCGATACGGCGACGGCCGCCTGCGTCGCAGCCGGGCGCGGCATGCTGCTTCCTGCCCTTCCGGCGGAAGAGATGGAGAGGAGGTATCCGGGTCATATGCCGGTGCATCGCGTCGGAATTCGAACCACGCTCCTGGCTCCGCTCGTCTCGCGGGGCCAGGTCTTCGGCGCGCTGGTGATCATGTCCACCGAGACGGACCGATACAGCGAGCGGGACATCCCGATCGCCGAAAGCGTGGCCGCCCAGATCAGCGGCGCCATCGCGCACGCCCGGCTGCTGAAGGAACTGCTCCAGGCACGGGAATCCTTGAAAGCCAGCGAAATGGCCGCCCGCCGCCTGGTGCACGAGAAGGCGGTCATGGCCGAAATCGGGCGCATCATCGGCTCCACGCTGGCCATCGAAGACGTCTACGGCCGGTTCACCGAAGAAGTCCGCAAAATCGTTTCCTTCGATCGCATCACCATCACCCGCATCCGGCCCGAACGCGCAACGGCCCAGATCCTCTACACCACCGGCCCCGCGGTGCCCGGCCGCGCGTTGAACGAGGAATACCCGCTGACCGGCACGATTTCGGAGGAGATTCTGGAACGCCGGCAGGGCATCGCGTTTGCACCGGCCAGCGAGGAAGAGCTGACGACCACGTTCCCGACCATTTTGCCGATGTGGAACGCCGGGTTCCGTTCCTTTCTGCTCGTGCCGCTCATCCACCGCGACCAGGTTCTCGGCGCGCTGGTCCTCTCGAGCTACGCGGCCGGCAGCTACGGGCCGGAAGACGTGACGCTCGCCGAAAACATCGCCGCCCAGATCAGCGGCGCCGTGGCCAACGCCCGGCTCTTCGCGGAGCACACCCGGATGGCCGACGCGCTGCGCGAGAGCGAGGCCTCCCTTAAAAGCATCTTCCGGGTGGCCCCGATCGGGATCGGAGTGGTGGATGCGCTCCGAGAGAGCGAGGCCTCCCTTACTAGCGTCTTCCCGGTGGCCGCGAACAGGATGGGAGCGGGACATGAACGAATTCTTGCCCGGGTGAATGACCGGATGTGCGAAATGCTCGGATATGACGCTCAAGAGCTGACCGGCAAGAGCGCTCGCCTGCTTTACCCCACCGATGAGGAGTTCGATTACGTCGGCCGGGAGAAGTATATCCAAATACGCGAGAAAGGCGCCGGCTCGGTCGAAACCCGCTGGCGGCGCAAGGACGGATCGGTCATCGACGTCTTGTTGACCTCTACGCCCATCGATCCGTCCGACCTCTCCCGCGGCGTAACCTTCACCGCCATGGACATCACCGAGCGCAAGCATGCCGAATCCGAGCGGCGCAGCCTGGAGGAGCGTCTGCGTCAGGCCCAGAAGATGGAGGCCATCGGAACCCTGGCCGGGGGCATCGCCCACGACTTCAACAACATCCTGGCGGCCATCATCGGATTCGGGGAGCTCGCGCGGATCGAAGCCTCCCCCGATTCCGACGCCACGGCCAGCATCAACGGAATCCTGAAAGCCTCCTTCCGGGCCCGGGACCTGGTGCGCCAGATCCTGACCTTCAGCCGGCAGACCGAGGCCGAGCTGCTTCCGATTCAGGCCCACCTCGTCGTGAAGGAGGCGGTCAAGCTGCTGCGCGCCTCGCTGCCCGCCACGATTCACCTGCGGCAGAACACGGCCAGCCAGGCCTACATCATGG
>JALOPD010000305.1 GCA_025454075.1 Desulfobacterales bacterium
CGCCAGGATGAAGGAATAGAGCGAGCCCACCAGCACGCCTTTCCAAATCAGCGGCAGGGTGATGTCCTTGAAGGTCGTCATCTTGGTGGCGCCGACGCTCTCGCCCGCCTCCTCGAAGGACTTGTGCACGATCTGCAGCGAGGCGAACGTGCCGCGCACCGTGTAGGGCAGCCGCCGCACGCCCAGGACCACCGGGATGACCATCCACATGCCGATGAAGGCCACATCGATATAAGGCAGGGGCTCCCGGAAGGCGCGCATGTAGGCGATGCCGATGCCGGTGCCGGGCAGGGCCAGGATCAGCGTGGTCATGGAGTCGAGGAACTCCCGGCCCGGCAGCTTCGTGCGCGCACCCACCCAGGCCAGCGGCACCCCGACGGCGATGCAGATCAAAACCGAGATCCCGGCATACAGCAGGCTGTTGATGATGAACTTGGGCGTTTCAAAGGCCACCCGTTCGAAGTACTGCAGAGTGTACTTCACCGGGATCGGCGTCAGGGCCCAGCCCTTGCCGAAGGAGTCGAGTGCAATGCCCAGGTAGGGAATGAACGCCAGGATGATGATCAGCCCCAGGAAAAGCACCACCCCCAGCTTGGCACCGGGACGGAGCTGCTTGCGCTCGATCACCGAATAGGACAGCGAGCTGTAGTCCTTGATGGCCACGTACTTCTTGGCGACGATCAGAAACAGGATCGCCAAAATCACCATGATGGCCGAGATCACGATGCCCATCTTGAAGAGCCGGCGGTCGACGAACTGCACGATGTTGAGGTACGCCTGAGAGGCGAGCAGATCGTCGACGCCCACCACGAGCGGGGTGGCGAAATCCGCAAACGTCCAGATGAAGACCAGCAGCGCCCCCGACACGTAGCCCGGCGTGGTCAGCGGAAAAGTGATGTCCCAGAACTTCCGCAGCCCGCGCGAGCCAACGCTTTCCGCGGCCTCGTCCAGCGAGGGCGAGATCTTGCCCATGGCGTCCACGATGCTCAGGGTCATGAGCGGGAATAGGTGCAGGGTTTCCACGAGCAGCACGCCCTGAATTCCGTACATGAAGTTGATGGGCTTGGTGAACCCCAGGTGGTCCATGAGAATGACGTTGACCGTGCCGGCGCGCCCCAGGATGAAGACGAACCCCATGACCCCGACCAACGGCGGCATGATCATGGGCACGATGGACAGATACGAGAAAAGCCCCCGCCCCGGGAACTCGTAACGCAGCAGGAGAAAAGCGAAGGTGATCCCGATGATGGAGGTGGTGATGACCGTCCCCACCCCCAGCAGCAGCGAGTTCAGCAGGGACTTGAGATAGTAGCGGTCGGTGAAAAAATCCTGGAAGTTCGAGAGGGTGAACTCTCCGGCGTCGGTGGTGAAGGCATCATAAAACAGATGCAGCAGGGGATAGATCAGAAAAACGATCATGAAGGCCCAGATGGCTCCGTAGCCGAGAAGGCCGCCGACGTGGATGCCGTTTGACGTCTTTACCCTTGTCGGAGCCGATAATGTCGCCGTATCGGTTGTCATCAGGCTGCCTATTCCACCGGGATCCCCAAGGAGGAGGTCACCGCAAAGTGGACGAAGACCTTCGTCCCGACCGGCAGCAGTTGGTGGTCCCTGGGGTTTTGAATGTCTACCTTGAAGATGATGCCCGCCGCATCCACGTCGTAGCGGATGGTGTTGCCGATGTAGGAGGGGAAGCTGACGATGCCGGCGATGCTGCTGAAACCATCCGGAGGTGCCGGAGACAAAGTGATCTCCGCGGTTTCCGGCCGGATACATACCATACAGTCGGCACCGGGCTTGAGACGGCCGTCCCCGGAACACGCTATGGGGCCGGCGGCGCTCTCCACGACCAGACGGAAGCCGGAATCCATCACCTCTGTAACTTTGGCCGGGATGAGATTGTTGATGCCGATGAAGTCAGCCACAAACGGATTGTACGGTTTCTCGTAAAGCTCGTGCGGATTTCCGATTTGCTGCAACTTGCCCTGGCTGAGCACGGCGATCCGGTCGGAGAGGGTCAGGGCCTCCTCCTGGTCGTGGGTGACGTAGATGGTGGTGATGCCGAGCTCCTTCTGGAGCTTGCGGATCTCGGCGCGCACCTGGATCCGGATCTTGGCGTCGAGGTTGGAGAGCGGCTCGTCCAGCAGAAGCACATCCGGGTTCAGCACCAGCGCCCGCGCCAGCGCCACGCGCTGCTGCTGGCCGCCGGAGAGCTCGCCCGGGTAACGGTTTTCAAGACCCTTCATGTTGACCAAACCCATGGCGTGGGCCACCTTCTCCCGGATATCCCCCGATGAAAATTTTTTCAATTTCAGGCCATAGGCGATGTTGTCGAAAATCCGCATGTGCGGCCACAGGGCATAATTCTGGAACACCATTCCGATATGGCGCTCATAGGGCGGCTTGCCCGCCATCTCCCGGTCGCCGAAAAGAATGCGGCCCTGGTCCGACCGGTGGAAACCGCCTATCAGACGCAGAATGGTGGTCTTGCCGCAGCCCGAAGGGCCCAGGAGGGTGAACAACTCGCCGTCCTGGATGTCGAGAGACACATGGCTCACCGCTTCAAGGGTGCCGAACCGTTTGACGATGTCCTCAAGTTGGATTCTCATCCGCCTGTCTACTTGACGATGTCTTTGTGCTTCTCGGCGATCTCCTTGCGGAAATAGGAGTTCACGTCCTCGATGCGCTTCTTCTCGCCAGCGATTTTGTCGTCGTACACATTGCCGATCTCAGTCTCAAAGAAAGACCGCATGCCGCCCGTGAAGGCAACCGCCTTCTCCTGGTTGGAGCCCTCGGGTCCTTTCACTTTGAGGCCGGGTGTAATCGGGTACACGCCAAGCCCGGAGAGGAGCAGTTGGCCTTCCTCGCTGAGGCAGAATTCGATGAAAGCATGGCCGGCCTTCACATGGGGAGCACCTTTGAGCACCGACATGGGCTCGGGGGTCACGTAGGCGTCCTTGGGGTAGACGAAGTTTACGTCATATCCGCCCAGAACCTCGGCAAACGCCATGTAGCTCGGCACGGCAAAACCGACGGCGAACTCGCCCTTGGCCACCATGCTTGGAACGTCGCGGGAGCGGGCGGTGAAGATGCCGGTGTTGGCCGCAAGCTTCGTCAGCCACTCCCAGCCCTTTTCCCAGCCGTAGGTCTGCAGGATGACCTCATAGCTGGCGTGGCTGGAGCTGGAGCGGTCCGGGGTGCACTGGGCGATCTGGCCCTTCAGCTTGGGGTTGAGCAGGTCTTCCCATGTCTTAATTTCTACGCCCAGGCGTTTGACCAGCTTGGGCTGGTAAATGATGCCGTAGGGCTCGAGGGTGGTGCCGACCCAGAATTTCTTAGGGTCCTTCAACGGCAAGGGTACGGGCTTGCCGATGGAGGCCGGGATGGCATCCCACAGTGCTTGCGGCAGCTGGACCGGCTCGAGCAAGCCTTCGGCCGCCAAGTTGTCGAAGAGGGTGCCTTCACCGCCCCAGAAAACGTCCGCCTGGGGTTTGCCTTTCCATTCCAGGATCTGGCCGTAGGCGACCGGCGTGCCCTTGGGGATGGCGCTGGTCTTCACATCGACGTTGTATTTCTTCTTGGCCCAGGCGGCAAAGGCCTTCAGCATGGGGTCGTGAACGTCCTTGGAAACCGGGGTGATCAGGTAGAGCTCGTTTTCGATGGCGGGCGCCTGAGCGAATGACGGGGACCATACGCCTAAAAACCCAAAAGCGAACAGACTGAACAGCGCAACAGCCTTTTTCATCGTACACCTCCTTTTTTGATGGTTCGCAAACCCGGATCCGGCTGTCCGTCCGGTACAACCGGATTTTGATTTTTCCTCGTGGGGTTGCTCCGGAAATCCGGGTCAAAGAGAATAAAGCATCGATGTTATCGGCGCCAAACGTACCGGACTCAGGTGAGCAAGTCAATTAAAAACGACCCTGCGATAGGGCTTGTAGGGTCGCGTAACAGATTAAATTACCACAAATTTCCTCCTGCTGGGGATCAACTGTCCACGCCGGCGGGCGCCTGATGTTCAGGACAACAACACCTCCGCCAACTCGGCAAACCCCAACCCGCCCTCCTGCTGCGTGACCCAGGTCGGCAGAGCGTTCATGCGTCCGACAAACCGCCTGACATTGGCCACGCCCACCCCATGGGGAAAAAACGCGAACATGGGCTGGTCGTTGGGAGAATCGCCGGCAAAGACCACCTGGGTCTTGATCGCCTCCAGGTCTTGCTTGAAGGCCTCGCGAAACAGCCGCCGAGTCATGCTGAGCTTGTCGTAGGCGCCGAACCAGCCGTTGACGTGGATGGAGCTGATCTTGGCCTGGGCCCCGGCCGTCGCGAAGATCTGCACGATGCGGGCCACCGCCGCCGGGGGGAGCGCCGGCACATCCTCGCAGACGTCGATGGCGAGGTCCGCCTCCCGAAAGGCCTGATCCGCCGACACCGCGCAGCC
>JALOPD010000594.1 GCA_025454075.1 Desulfobacterales bacterium
TTCCGCCGCCATTCGATCCCGGCCTGGGTGGACTTCTGGGGGCCGGATGTCAACCACGACTGGCCGTGGTGGTACCGGCAGATGAACTACTTCCTCGGCAGGCTCTACGGGTAGACGCCGGCCGCACCTCTCCGCGCCGGTCCCGCCGAGCGCCATCCGCCGCCGGGCCGCCGGTAAAAAAGCCCACACCCGTCCCGCCGGCCGCGGCGATCACTGGCCGTTGTGCAGTTCGATCTCCACCCGCCGGTTCAGCCGCCGGCCCGCTTCGCTATCGTTGCTCCCCAGAAAGCGGACCGCCCCGTGCCCGATGACGAGCACCTGATCCGGGGGGGCGCCCCTCTCGACGAGATACCGTTTCACGGCCTCCGCCCGGTCCACGGACAACATGAAGTTCTGGCGGGCATTGCCGCTCGCGTCCGAATAGCCGTGAAGGCTGACCACCGTTTGAGGATGGGCGCGCAGGGCGGCGGCGACCGGATCGAGCTTCGCGAGTTCCCTGGGGGCCAGTTCGTTGGTGCCGCTGGCGAAGAAAAGCGTGCGTTCCGGATTGACGCCCGTAACGGGCTTATCCGGTTCTGCGGCAGCGGCGGGGGCGCCGGTGCGGGCCGGCGGCTTGGGCGCGGCCTTCTTTTTGGACGACGCCGTCTCCTCCGGCGGAGCCGGGGGTTCCGGCTTCGTCACAACGGGCGGCGGCGTTTCGGCGGGAGTGGTTTCGCGGGGCGGATTGCGGGACAGCCGCTCGCCGATGGCGGCGTGGATCTGCCGGGACACGTCCTGATCCCAGAACCCCACATGCCCGACCCGGACCCCGACCTCGCTCGTGTTTTCGTCGATCCGGGTGATGCCGATTTCGACCGGGGTCCCATCGGGCTTCCGCGCTGGGGTAAGTCTGCTTGACTTCTCCCGCGACATAGGCGGCCGTGAAGGCACCCGTGCCCACACCGAAGAACACGAACCCGCAACCGCTGGTCGCGGCCGCCGACCATATCGCAACCGCCAGAACCAGAAGGTTGCCGGTGAACCGTTTCAGCGATAGCCGCATGACGGGCATATGGGAGATCTTTCTCGCGTCCGGGAGTCAGGCGCCGGAAGACCGGCTGCGGACCGGTTCCCGGTTGGCCGGGATTCGGTCCGAGGGGATCGGTTCAGGCTTTGTTTTTCTTGGACTTCTTTTCCGCGCGCTTTTCCTTCAGCGTCTTCTGGGCCTTCTTCTTGGCGTCCTTCTTAACGTCCTGGGCTTTGGCCATCTCTTGGATCCTCCTTGGTTGATCTGCGGTTCTCGCAGGGGTTAGGTTTATCTATAGCAGAAATCCGTAAAAAGAAAAGCCCTTGGCCACGCTCAGGCAATCATGTAGGCCCCCGTCCCCACGGCGATCAGATCGCGTCGCTCGTTGTGCAGTTCCATGCGCGTCACCGCCACCTTTTTCCCGGCGCGCAGCACGTAGCCCGTGGCGTTGGCAAAGCGCGCGGCCATCTCCGGGGCCGGCAGGCCTTCGAGGGTCTTCAGCACCCCGAGAAAGGCGACCAGGCCGCCCATGAAGTCCAGGGTGCTCGAGATGACGCCCCCGTGCAGCGAGCCCCGGATGAAGTTTCCGATCAGTTCCTCGCGCATCGTGAGTTTCACCGAGGGGCGGTCCAGTTCCAGCGATTCAACCGCCAGGCCCAGGACCTTGTTGAAGGGAATTTTTTCGACAACGTCGTGGATGATGGCCAGAACATCGTCGAGGTGGGAACGTCCGCTCATCGGCTGCCTCCGCTTCTCCCAGGGTGGATGGGGTCGCAGGCGGTCGGCCGCGGCGCGGGAGCCGCCGCGATTCGCCCCCGGGCGGCGGTGACGGTTCGACCGCACCTTCCGCCCGGCAGCGACCGGCGTCAGCCTAATTTAGGATGAAGCGCGAAAGCAAGCAAAAATATGGCCGCAACGGACCGCGCCGAAACCGGTCCGCGACCGGGGAGCGCGTGCGGCCGGCGGCCGCATGCGCCGGCCGGGGTCAGCGGACCCGTTGGGCCGGTGACGCGCCGTCGTCCTTCTGGACGGCCGCCCAATGGTGCAGTTTTTCCAGCGCCCGGCCGGAGTGGATGAGTTCCCGGCTCTGCGCGATGCCGCTCTTGAGATCCGCGGTCTTGCCCGCGACGTAGAGAACGGCGGCGGCGTTGAGGCAGGTCATGTCGATGCAGGCCTCCGGCGCCGTGCCGGCGAGAACGTCCAGAAAGCGGTCGGCCTCGCGGCGCACATCGCCCGTCGCGGCGATCTGCGCGTAGTCCGCGCGCCGGATCCCGACATCCTCCGGCGCCAGGCTGTAACGGTCCTCGCGCCCGTCCGGGTAGAACTCGTGCACGCGGGACTCGCCGATGGTCGACAGTTCGTCCATGCCCAGCTCCCCCCGTGCATCGAAACCGTGCACCACCATCGCCCGACGATAGCCGATGGCCTGCATCACGCGGCAGACGTCCGGCAGGCGCTCGGCCGAATAGACCCCGCGCACGGCGTGGGTCGGCCGGCAGGGGCTGGCGAGCGAGGCCGCGATGTTCAGGATGGAGCCGAACCGGATCTGGGACAGGATGCGGAAGAGCGCCCGGGGGTGGACGAGGGCGCTCATCCCGTTGAACAGGCCGATGCCGCAGGTGCGGATGCTGTGCGCCACG
>JALOPD010000083.1 GCA_025454075.1 Desulfobacterales bacterium
ACGACGCGCCTGGCCTTGATGAACCGCCTCAGGGCGGTTTCGATGTCCCACATGGGAAAGCCGGTGACGGCGATGTTGTCATACTTGGCGTTGTAGGGATAGGCGGGAGGAAAATTATAGAGCCCCAAGATGCGGATTGAGTTTCATTTTATAACCGCCGGTTTCCAAATGCAAGCGTATTGCAGCCACGCGAAGGGTCTCAAAACGAACGGATTTGGCTTGCTGCTTTTACTAAGGCCTGAAAGAGCTTTTGGGAACAAAGATCATCGCGCCAAGTCCCTTCGGGATGCCACTGAACGCCTACGACGAAGCGCTTGGCCGGCAACTCGACGGCTTCGACAACCCCGTCTTTTGCCTGCGCTGCGACTGCCAATCCCTTGGCGATACGCTTCAGTGCCTGGTGGTGCTTGCCGTTGACCCAAAATTCCCGCTTGCCGATGATTTTGTGCAGCCGGCTGCCGGGCTCGATGCGGACGGTGTGGGTGTTGACGGCCTTGTCCGTCTTGGGCGTGTGGCAGATGCTCTCCGGCACCTGGGAGGGGATGTCCTGGTAGAGCGTGCCGCCGAGAGCGACGTTAAGCACCTGGATGCCGCGGCAGATCCCGAGGACCGGCAGGTTTTTTTCCAGGGCCAGGTTCGCGGCCGCAAGCTCCATCTGGTCTAATGCTTCATCGACTTCGCCCAATCCGGCCAGGGGTTCCTCGCCGTAACGGCGGGGGTGAATGTCGGGGCCGCCGCTCAGGATGATCCCCTGCACCGAATCCAGAATAGTACCCAGGCTTCTCCGGTCCTGGGCCGCCGGGACAATGACCGGTGCCCCTCCTGCGTGCAGGATCGCCTGGCTGTAATCGGAAAAGGTGTAGTCCATGAAGTGGCCCAACGAATACAACCCCCAGGCCCCTCCGGTCAGCCGTGAGCAGGTGATGCCGATCAACGGCGCTTTTTCCTTAACGTTCATTGAAATCCTCATAAAAGTCTGCAGGAAAAATTAGCCTGGAGGGCTGAGCCCCTCACTCCGAAGCGTCGCGCTTGAGCTTGCGGAAGATGGTGGAGCGGTCGATCTTGAGAAGCTCGGCGACCTTGGCCATGGACCCGTGGATTTCGAGCGCACCGTTCAGGATCTCCCGTTCGAGGTCGCGCACGATCTCCTTCAGGGACTTGTCCCGGGTGTCCAGGGTTTCGAAGAGGTTGCGCCTGCGGTCCAAGCCCTCGGAGAGCATGCAGCTGCCCAGGTCGACGGAATCGACCACGGGCCGGTCGCAGGTGACGACCAGGCTCTCGATCAGGTTCTCCATCTCGCGGATGTTGCCGGGCCAACTGTGGCCCGTGAAAATGCCCTCGATCTCCGGCCCGAAACGCCGCTCCTTGCGGTATTTGGTCGCGTATTTCTCCAGGAAATAGTTGGCCAGCGGCATGATGTCCTCCCGCCGCTCGCGCAGCGGCGGGATGCTCAGCACCGCCACCCGCAGCCGGTAGTAGAGGTCGCTGCGGAACCGGCCCTGCTCGATTTCCTTTTCCAGGTCGCGGTTGGTGGCGGTGATGATGCGCACATTCACTTTCTTGACCCGCGTCGACCCGACCGGGATGATCTCCTGGTCCTGCAGCAGCCGCAGGAGCTTGACCTGCATGCCGATGGGCAGCTCGCCGATTTCGTCCAGGAAAAGGGTCCCCTGGTCGGCCATCTCGCAGAGACCCGGCTTGCCCTTGATGTTGGCCCCGGAAAAAGCGCCCGATGCATAGCCGAAGAGCTCGGACTCGATCAGGTTTTCCGGGATGGTGGTGCAGTCGAGCTTGAAGAAGGTGTTCTCCCCCCGCGGGCTGGCGCGGTGAATCGATCGGGCGAAAAACTCCTTGCCCACGCCCGTTTCACCCAAAATCAACACGGTGGTGTCGGTTGCTGCGATTTTTTCGATGAGCTTGTTGAGGTGGGCCATCTCCCGGCTCTTGAAGCCGTTCATGGGGAATTTCTGGATGCTCTCTTCGTTGATATACTGAACGTTGGTCCGCAGCTGTTCGAGCAGTTTCTTTTGGGATGCGATCTGCTCCCGGAGCTGGCTCATGACGGTCACGTCGCGCACAAACGTGACCACCAGCGTCACCTCGCCTTCCGCGTCGAAAATGGGGTGGCCGTTCAGGATCAGCTTCTGGCCCTTTTTGGTGGTCTGAACGGAAGTCGCGGGCTGGCCGGTCTTGACGATCTGAGGGTTGAGGACGACATCGAAGACGCCTTCCTTGACGAGGTCCTGGACCCGGCGGCCGATCAGGTCTTCTTTTTTGAGCCCGATCAGCTTCTCGTACATCGTGTTGACCTTCAGGGTGTAGCCCTCGCGGTCGGAGATGTAGATGCCGTCGCTCAGGACATCCAGGACGCTGTCTATGTGCTTTTCGATCGGCTCCATGCTTTTTTCTACCACGACCGGAAAGGAAAAAAAAGGCGGCCCATGGGCCGCCTCTCAATTGTATCGCCTTCTTTGCATCACGCTCGCAGAACCGCGGGCAGCCAGGTCGCCAAGCCCGGGAAGGCCAAGATGACGGCCATCCCCAGCATCTGAAGCCCCATGAACTGCACCATGCCCGCGTAGATGTCCGTGAGGCTCCACTGCGGGACGACCCCCTTCAAAAAATAGGCGGAGAGCGCCACCGGCGGGGAGAGCCAGGCGGTCTGAAGCGTCACGGCCACCAGGGTGCAAAACCACGTCAGGTTGTAGCCCAGCTCGCGCACCATGGGCATGAGGATGGGAATGATGATCAGCACGATCGGCACCCACTCCAGCGGCCAACCCAGCACGAAGATGAGCGCCATGATGGCGAGCAGCATGATCATGGGGTCGAGTTTCATGGCCAGCAGCAGTTGGGTGAGCAGCAGCGCCGACCCCAGGCGCGAAAACACCGCGCCGAAGAAGTTCGAGGCCGCGCAGAGCAGCAGGATCATGGCCGAGATTTCCACCGTCCGGAACATGGAGGTCAGCAGGTGGTTCCAGGTCATCTTGCGGTAGATCAAAGTGAGCACCAGCGAGCCGATGGCGCCGCAGGCCGCACCCTCGGTCGGCGTGGCGAGGCCGAACATGATGGTCCCCAGGGTGGCCAGGATCACCAGGGTCACCGGAAGCACACCGAGTACCAATTCTTTGAGCAGCCAGGGAATCGACTTGGCCCACTGATCTCTCGGCAGAGCCGGGCCCAGCGTGGGGTTGAGCTTGCAGCGGATCAGGCAGTAGCCGCAGTAAAGCCCGGCCAGGATGAGACCGGGGAATATGGCCGCCGCGAAGAGGTCCGTCACCGGGACCCCCACCACCGGGCCCATGACGACCAGCATGATGCTCGGCGGGATGAGGATGCCGAGCGTGCCGCCGGCCGTGATGCAGCCGGCCGAAAGCTTCACGTCATATTTGCTCTGGCGCATGGTCGGGCCGGCCATGACCCCCAGCAGGGTCACGGATGAGCCGACAATTCCCGTTGCGGCGGCAAAAATGGTCGCCGTGGCCGTGACGGCAAGATAGAGCGAACCGCTGAGCCGGGCGAGCATGAGCTGGAAGGCTTTGAACAGCCGCTCCATCAGGCCGGAGCTTTCCAGGATGTAGCCCATGAAGAGGAAAAAGGGGACCGCCGCCAGCACCTGCTCGTTCATGATGGCGTAGACCTGCAGTGTCATCAGGTGGAACACCACCGGACCGATGCCGATGTAGCCCGTGACCAACCCGATAAACAGCAGGGTGAAAGCGATCGGGAACCCCACGAAGATGAACAGGAACAGCGACGCCAGCGCCACCAGGCCTAAAATGTCAGGACTCATCGGTACCTTTCCTCCTCGATTCAGGTCTCGGAGCCGGCTTGTTCCTCATAGAGGCTGATCCCCGTTTTTGCCGCGAAAAGAGATTTCGCCAGCTCGGATAGGCCTTGTAGGAGGAGCAGCACCGTCGAGATGGGGATGGCCAGCTTGAGGGGCCAGATAATGGGCATCCAGGGGCTGGTGACGATTTTTTCGTTGAACAGGATGGATCGATAGGCAAACTCGCTTCCGACCCACAAGAAGAATAGCAGCGCCGGGAAATAAAGCCCGATGTAGCAGGCGGCGTCCACCAGCCCGCGGGTGCGCGCCGACCATTTCCCGTAAAGAAAATCGGTGCGGATGTGCTGCTGGCGCTGCAGGGCATAGGCCGAACCGAGCATGAAAAACATGCCGTATAAAATCTGGCTGATATCGGAGGCCCAGATGGTCGGCGCGTTGAAAAGATAACGGGCGACCACCTCGTAAACCAGGCTCAAGGACATCGGCAGGACCATCCACGCCACGATCTTGCCGCTCACGATGCTGATCCGGTCGATGAAACGGATGAACCCGGCCAAACCGGCAGAGGCATTATGCAGGCCACCGGTCGGCTTTTTCAAAAGTTCTGCAGGACGGCATTCCATAGCGATACCACCTCTCAAAAAGGCGGGCCGGGAGCCCGTCGCGCCCGGCCCGTTCCATACCTACTTCTTGTCGTAACCGACGATCTTCTTGTCCATGGCGGTTTTTCCCATGTTGAAATAGGTGCCGTTGGCCCGCGACTGGTAGGGCACGGTCAGGTTCGCCCAATCGACCATGGAGTGCAGGACCTGCTTGAAGAAGGCATCCTGCTGGGCATACTTTTCCACGACCTGCTGGGCGGCCGCCATGTAGGCCGGGTAGTAGTCGGCCGGGGTGTCGTGCACGATGACCTTGTCCTCGGTCACGAACTTCTTAAGCGCTTTGCTGTTCTGACTCACGTTCCAGTTCATGGTGTCGGAAATCAGGCTCATGATGCCGCCTTGAAAGATCGCCTGGAGGTCCTTCGGCAGCTTGTTCCACCAGTCGAGGTTGACATAGATATCGCCGATGGAAATCGCCTGGTGCAGGCCTTGGATGTAGTAGTGCTTCCAGACGCTGTTCAGGCCGAGGGCCTGGTCGTCCGCCGGGCTGATCCACTCGGCCGCGTCGATGACCCCACGCTGGGCAGAGGGGACGATTTCGCCGCCGGGCATGGAAACGGTGGGGATGCCGAGCACTTTAAAAGACTCGGCCGGGATGCCGGGGGGCGAGCGGAATTTCATCTTCTTCAAGTCCTCGACGGAGTTCACCGGCTTGGAGAACCAGCCATAGGGTTCCGGGCCCATGGGCATGCACAGAAAGCCCTTGACCTTGAATTTGAGGATTTCGGTGAAGTATTTCTGGTAGAGCTCGTCGCCGCCGCCGTCATAGATCCAGGACATCACGCTGGTCTGGTCCAGCCCGACGCCCAATCCGGCCGTAGGTGCCGAAAACAGAAGCCCCGCCGGGTGCTTGCCTGACCAATAGTGGGTCCAGGCAAAGCCGCCGTTGACGATGTTGTTGTTGACCGCATCCAGGATTTCGAAGGCCCCGACGACAGCGCCGGCGGGCAGCACTTCGACTTTCAGCCGGCCGGCGGACATGGCGTCGACACGGACGGCCATACGTTCGATCAGCTTGAAATAGATACTGGAGCTCGGAACCGCCGTCTGGATTTTTAGGTTGTAGTTCTGGGCCTGGGCATCGTTCAGCCCCACACCGGCCAGGCAAAAAACAAAAGCCAACAGGAAACATCCGGTCATCTTCTTCTTCATTTAGGTCCTCCCTCCATCAACAGTTGTTTTTCCAAGGTCACATTGCCGAATGGCACTACCGAATTTATTTTAGTTTCAAATACCTCCTTTCGGCTGGAACGGATTGTGCTCGGTTGATAAAGGGGGCAAAGCAATATCCAGGCCATTAAAAAGATTAACGAGACACCCGTCGGCTCTGTAGCAATGCTCCGTTTTTTTGTATATTAGTTTTAATTTCAAATGGCTATATTGAAACACATCGTGCCCGGCAATCCAGCTTAAAACACCGATACAGCTCTGTATCGATTTCTAAGTGGTGGTTATTATGCCGGTGATGCACTTATGCGACCATTGTTGCAATAGCGCATCACAAGAACTCCCGGTGATTACAGTCAATCTTTTCTATAAGCCAAAAGTTGCAATATTGCAACGTTTTTGCGTTGGATCCATTTGACAATCTGCGCGATTTCAATCTGTAAGTGATTTCGAGCTCTTCAGAATTTAACCCTTTCTGCGGCACAAGTGTTGGAAAAGATCGATTTTGATCAATTAGCGCGCTTTTTGGGCTGTTGGCAAACGAAGGCATGAGAATTGCTAACCATATCTTAGTGCGGAATCACCAATCGGGCCCAGCGCCTCAGCGTGTGCCGCCCGATTTGCTCAAAAGAAGTGTGAGGAATAAGCGTTCGGCGCAATCACCCGGAACCGGGAGAAGCGAACACCATGGGGTCCCGGGGAAAACCAATCCATCCCTAAATCAACAAGGAGAGACCATATGGAATGCTGTGACGTATTATCGCCCCATGAAGCACGACTGCAGGAAGAAATGCAGGGCCGCGCCGCCAAGTACGAGAAGGGCCGCGAGCGGGTCTTCCGCATCATGAAGAGCTTCCAGATGCAGCGCCCCAAGATCGACGTGGAGCGCGCCAAATACTTCACCGAATCGATGATGCAGACCGAAGGGCAACACCTGACCCTGCGCTGGGCCAAGGCCCTGAAGCACATCGCCGAGAACATGACCGTCTACATCGACGATCATCAACTCCTGGTCGGACGGTCCGGGCACCAGGGACGCTACGGCATCCTCTACCCCGAGCTGGACGGTGATTTCCTCGATCTGGCCATTGAGCAGCTTTCCGAGCGGGTCCAGTCCCCCTTCGACATCACCCCCGAAGACGCCCGGGTGGTGATCGACGAGATCGCCCCTTTCTGGAAAGGTAAAACCTTCCATGAAGCGCTGGCCGAAGCCCTGCCCGAGGAGACCCTCCGGCACACGTACGACCCGAAGGACGTCCTGACCTCACGTTTCATCGTCAACGAGACCGCCTCCTTCCGGTCCTCGATCCAGTGGGTCCACGACTATGAAAAGGTGCTGAAGAAGGGCTTCAAAGGCATACGCAAGGAAGCCGAGGAGCGCCTGCAGGCGCTGGACCCGTTCAGCCCGGTGGACAATGTCGAAAAGAAGCCGTTCCTGGAAGCCATTGTGACCGTGTGCGACGCGATCGTCCTGTGGGCCAAGCGGCATGCGCGCCTGGCTGCAAAGATGGCGGCCAAGGAAAAGGACCCCCAGCGCAAGGCCGAGCTCACGGAGATCGCCCGGATTTGCAAACGCGTCCCGGAGCATCCGGCGACGACGTTCCATGAAGCCATGCAGTCCCAGTGGTTTGTCCAGATGTTCTCGCGCATCGAGCAGAAGACCGGCACGATCATCTCCAACGGTCGCATGGACCAGTACCTCTATCCCTATTTCAAGAAGGACATGGACGAAGGGCGGCTCACCGAGGAGAAAGCGATCGAGCTGCTGGAGTGCATGTGGGTGTCCATGGCCCAGTTCATCGACCTTTACATCTCTCCGACCGGCGGCGCCTTCAACGAAGGCTATGCCCACTGGGAAGCCGTCACCATCGGCGGCCAGACCAAAACGGGGTACGACGCCACCAATGAGCTGAGCTACCTCTTCCTGAAATCCAAGCGCGAGTTCCCGATGCACTACCCGGACCTGGCCGCCCGGATCCACTCCCGCTCGCCCGAGCGCTTTCTCTGGGAGGTGGCCGAGACCATCAAGGAAGGCTCGGGCTTCCCCAAGCTGATCAACGACGAGGAGGTCGTCCCGCTGTATTTGTCCAAGGGGGCCACCTTCGAAGAAGTTCTGGACTACGCGGTGTCGGGCTGCTCCGAGGCCCGCATGCCCAACCGCGACACCTATACCAGCGGCTGCGCCTACATCAACTTTGCGGCCGCCCTGGAGATGACCCTGTACAACGGCCGGATGAAGAAGTACGGGGACGAGCAGATCGGGCTGCAGACCGGCGACCCGCGCAATTTCAGCACCTGGGAGGAGTTCTGGAACGCCTACCTGGCGCACCAGACCGACTTCATCAAGCACGCCTTCATTCAGCAGCACCACATCATCCGCCTGCGGGCCAAGCACTTTGCCGTGCCGCTCGGCTCTGCGCTGCACGACCTGTGCATGCAGCACTGCATCGACCTGCACCAGCCCAAGATCCCCGGCGGCATCGACCTGGGCTACTTCGAGTTCATGGGCTACGGCACGGTGGTGGATTCGCTCTCGGCGATCAAGAAACTCGTGTTCGAGGAAAAGAAGGTCACGATGGCCGAGCTGCTCGACGCCGTTTCGAACAACTTCGAGGGCAAAGAAGACCTGCGCCACATGCTGATGAACGTGCCCTGCTACGGCAACAACGACCCGTACGCGGACAGCATCGCCAAGGCCGTCGACCGTGCGGCGGTGGAGTTCACCCATAAATACTCCAAGGAACTCGGGGTGCACCTCGACCTGCGGCTCGTGCCCTTCACCTCGCACGTGCCTTTCGGCAAGGTGGTGAGCGCCACCCCCAACGGCCGCAAGGCCTGGACCCCGCTGTCCGACGGCTCTTCGGCCTCCCAGGGCGCCGACAAGCATGGGCCGACCGCGGTCCTGATGTCCAACTTCACCACCAAGAACTACGACTACCGGGAGCGAGCGGCACGGTTGTTGAACATCAAGTTCACCCCCAAGTGCGTGGCCGGCGACGAAGGCACGCGCAAGCTGGTCTCCTTCATTCGCACCTGGTGCGACCTGAAGCTCTGGCACGTCCAGTTCAATGTCATCAACCAGCAGACGCTGCTCGCGGCCCAGCGCGAGCCGGAAAAGTACCGGGGCCTGGTCGTCAGGATCGCGGGCTACAGCGCCTATTTCGTGGATCTGTCCCCCGACCTGCAGAACGACCTGATCGCGCGGACCGGGCACGAGCAGATGTAACCTGCGGCAGCCTTCTCCGGGCCGCCGTCCACAACGGCGGCCTGGATGGAGACCGAATGAAGAATTCCGGCATCGTTTTCAACATCCAGAAGTACTCCGTGCACGACGGTCCGGGGATCCGAACCGTCGTTTTTCTCAAGGGCTGCCCGCTGCGCTGCCGCTGGTGCAGCAACCCGGAGTCCCAGAAACCGCAGCCGCAGCTCGTCTACAACCGCAACAAGTGCCTGACGCTGGAGCACTGCGTGCGCTGCCTGGAGGTGTGCACGGCGGGCGCGATCAAGAGCGGCGAGGGGGGCCGGGTCGAGATCGACCGGGAGGTCTGCACCGAGTGCCTGCTCTGCACCAAGGCCTGCCCGTCGCTCGCCCTGAACGTCTACGGCGAGAGCATGACGGTGGAGCAGGTGATCGGCAAGGTGGAAGAGGACTCGGTCTTTTACTCGCGATCGGGCGGCGGCCTCACCATCGGCGGCGGCGAGCCGATGCACCAGGCGGAGTTCGCCGTCGCCATCCTGAAAGAGGCCAAGCGCCGCCGGATCAACACCGCTATGGAGACCTGCGGCTTCTGCAGCTGGGAGGCCCTCGAAAGCGCCTGTGAACTGTTGGACACTTTGCTTTACGACGTGAAAAGCATGGACCCCGAAAAGCACCGGGTCTTCACAGGGGTTTCCAACGAACTGGTCCTGGAGAACCTCGAGAGAGTCCGGGAAGCCTTCCCGGGTCTTCCGGTGTGGGTGCGCACCCCGATCGTTCCGGGATTCAACGACGACCCGGAAGAGATCCGGCGCGTGCTGGAGCATATCCAGGGCATGCCCAACACCTGGTTCGAAGCGTTGGACTACCATCGCATGGGCAAGCCCAAGTACGAATACCTGGGCCTCGACTTTCCCATGGGCGACCGGAAATTGGATGAAGAGAAAATCCGACGGATCCGCCAGATGGTCCGATCCGAGTTCCCGCACCTGCGCTCCCCGGGGACGGCTGAAAACGGAAACCTTCCGAACGCGGCTTCACAGCGGTAATAGACAGCGGCGCTCCTCCATTCGACCCGCCCAACCCTCGCACCCTTCCTCAGGGGGAAAGAACGGGTCTGAAGCCTGGCTTCAAGCTCGATCTCTCTACAAACAGACAGGCAGAAAAACCAGCGGGAAGCGCAGAGGAGCGCCGCTCCTTTTCCAAATGAAATCCCCCCACGCCCCTTCGGCAAAGGGCGTCGGGGGATTTTTCAATGCGGCCCCTTCACTTCAGCAGCGGCAGCGAGGCAATCGCCAGGGGTGTGAGCAGCAGCGGCCGGCAGGGGAGTTGAACGGGCAGGCGGAGCTCTTCGGCGAACACGGCGTCCACCCCGGGCAGGCAGCAGGTACCCCCCGTGAGGACGATGCGCTCCACGCGGCGGCCCTTGATGTGGCCGGAAACGATGTCGCACATGCGCTGGAGCGTGGGCCGCGCCAGTTTGAGGATGTCGTATTGATCGTGCCGGCGCTTGCGCGCCTCGGCTTCCTGGAAGGAGATGCCGAAATGGCCGGCGATGACGAGCGAGACGTGGCGGCCGCCCGTCGGCTGGTCGCCGCTGAAAACGACCCTTCCCTTATGGACCACCGCCGTCCCGGTGGTGCCGCCGCCGACATCCACCACCGCCGTGCGGTCGAGCTCGAGCAGGTGGGCGACGCAGGTGGGCTCGTCCTGCACGGCGGTCACCTCGAGCCCCACCCGTTCCAGGATGTAGGTGGAGAGGCGCGGGTCCGTGCCGGGCGGAAAGGAGGTGGCCGCCCCGCTGAATTCTACCCCGACTTTTGCCTGTGCCTTGCCGACCAGCCGCTGCACGATCTCCACCGCACCGGCAAAATCCACCACCACCCCGTCCCGCACCACCTCCGCCCATTCCAGAAAACAGGCCGCGGGCTCACCCGCGGCGTTCAGAACCATCACGACGATGTCGGCCGTCCCCAGGTCGATGCCCACGTGAAAAGGCCCGGGCCCCGGCGCCGGGTCTGCGTTGTTCAGCAGCTGCGCCGCGATTTCAAGTCGTTTATTTGCGGTTTCCCAGCTGATAGGCATGGTCTTGGACCGTTGATGGTGCCCTTGCGACGTCAACTATGAAATTACATGCAGGAGAGGCTTTCAGCCTCGATGATCGCGGCTGGAAAGCCGCTCCCACAGCCCGCAGAAAAATGGCGCTATCGAAAGAAACCGTGGCGCGAATCCCTCCGCGCGAGGCGTGCCCAGCAAGCGCTGAAGGCCGTCGAAAACAAGTATCAGGCTGTCAGCCAAGGCGTGTGGCCTTTTTTATCCCGGTTCGGGATGATGTCGCAGGAAGCCCAAGATCAAGGCGCCGCAAATCGAGCGGCGCGAGGCGTACCCTTCGTACGCCGCAGCGTCCGCGCGATGCAGCGCAACGCAAAGATTGGGTTTCCTGCGGCGTCTTCAGACGATGCGGAAGCTGCCGACCAGGGTGCAGCGCCGCAGCCGCACGAACGTGCGCGCGTTGGTGACCCCCTCCCCGGTCGGGGTGGAAATGGTCATGGAGGTCCAGCCCTCGCCTCCGGCGCCCAGCCCCGCGATGCAGGGGCCGTTCTTGACGAAGAGGCTGGTGTTCACGCGCCGCGCCATGGCGTCCATGTGGTCGATGTCGCGCGAATGCAGGCTGGCGGTGTGCTTGCGGTCCCGCTCCAGGCGCAGGGCCCAGTCCAGGGCCTCGTTGAAATCTCTCGCACGCAGCACCGGGACCAGCGGCATCATCTGCTCGATGCGGGCAAATACGTAATCGACCTCGCGCCCGGCGTCGACGATCAGCAGGCGGCAGGCGTCCGGCACGCTGAACCCGGCGGCCTTCGCCAGCTCAGCGGCGTCCCGGCCCACCCACTTGGGGTTCGGGCGCGGGTTGGGGCCGGGGTAGTCCAGCAGGGCCGCCCTGGCGACGGCCTCGGCCTGTTCGCGCGTGATTTCCACGGCGCCGCAGGCGGCGAGCTCGCGCTTGAGGTCGTTGGCGATGGCATCCACGGCGATGATTTCCTTTTCGTCGCAGCAGACGATGTTGTTGTCGAACGAGGCCCCGTCGTAGATGCTGCGCGCCGCGCGCGGCAAGTCGGCGGTTTCGTCCACCACCACCGGCGGGTTGCCGGCCCCGGCCGCAATCAAACGCTTGTTCGTCGTCTTGCGCGCGGCTTCCACCACGGCTTCGCCGCCGGTCACCACCAGCAGGTGGATGCCGGGGAAGGTGAAGAGCTGCTGGGCCGTTTCGATGGTGGGCTGGCGGATGCAGGTCATCAGGTTGTCGATGCCGACCTCCTCGAAGATCGCCTTGTTCAGGACCCGGATGGCCTCCTGGGTGACGCGCTTGGCGCTCGGGTGCGGTGCGAACACCACGGCGTTGCCGCCCGAGATCATGCTGATCGAGTTGTTGATGACCGTGGCTGCAGGGTTGGTGGACGGGGTGACCGAGGCGATGACCCCCCAGGCCGCGTTCTCGACCAGGGTCAGGCCGGTGTCGCCCGTCATGGCGCTGGGATAGAGGCTTTCCGGCCCGGGCGTGCGGTCGGCCACCAGCAGGTTCTTGCGGACCTTGTCCTCGATGCGGCCCATGCCGGTCTCGTCCACGGCCATCTCGGCCAGCCGCCGGGCGTTGGACCGGGCCGCGCGCCGGATCACATCCACCACCCGCTCCCGCAGGGCAACGGTGTCCAGGCGCTTGTGGGCCGCCGCCGCCGCGGACACGGCGTCCTCCAGAAGCTCGAAAACGCCCCAGTCGCCTTTCGCATCGGCCTTTGCCGCCGCGGCGGCGGGGACCGTGGCGGCCAGTTTTTTCAGAACTTCAGTGACGATCGATTCGATGTCTTCTCGCTGTAATTGCATGGGAGCTCCGACCGGCGGCTATCCTGCGCCTATTTGTACTTTGAGTAGATCGCCTCTTTGCCGGAGGAAATCTGGTCCACGATGCCGATGACGCTCAAGTCCAGCGGCGTCTTGCCCTCCAGGATCATGCGGGCCGAGCTGCCCCGGACCAGCAGGACCATCTCCCCCTCGCCGGCGCCGAGGGTGTCGGCGGCCACCTGGCTGGGGAAGGTCACCTTGCCGCGCTCGTCCACGATGTCCACCAACAGAAAGGTGAGGTTCGGCAAACCGGGATCACGCACCGTGGAAACCACTTGCCCTTTGACTTTGGCGAGTTCCATAGCGATACACCTCCCGCACAGGCGACGGCCGGCATGCGAACTTCGACCGGCGGGCCCGGAATCATGGGCCCGCCCCTCGGGGCGCACGCGAAGGCCGCCGACAGGTTGTCGCGTTTACTTCTTGTTGGCGAGGGGGAAGATCTTCTCCAGGTCGTCGTGCGGGCGCGGAATGACGTGCACGGCGATCACCTCTCCCACGCGGCGGGCGGCGGCAGCGCCGGCGTCGGTGGCCGCCTTGCAAGCGGCCACGTCGCCGCGGACCAGCGCGGTCACGAAGCCGCCCCCGATGCGCTCATAGCCCACCAGCGTCACGCGCGCG
>JALOPD010000595.1 GCA_025454075.1 Desulfobacterales bacterium
CCTGCCGCAGTACTGGAAGGAGTGCGAGCGCGCCATCAAGAAGTGCAACGACGCCGGCATGAAGATGTGCGGCACGGTCAGCACCATCTGGGGCAGCCCCATCGCCGGGGCGACGGAGCTCAAGGACGCGGTGGAGTTCACCAAGCGCTGGCTGGAGATCGGCGCGGCCGACATCGAACACGCCGACCACGACGGCAGCGCCTCCGCGCCGCAGGTCTACCGCTATTTCTCGATGATCCTCGACGAAATCCCCGACACGAGCGTGCACATCGCCCACTTCCACGAGACCAAGCGCGTGTCATCCGCCTCGGTGCTGGCGGCCCTGCAGGCCGGGATCACGCATTTCGAGGCCACTCTGGGAGGCATGGGCGGCCAGCCGGCCAACTTCCTGGACGACTGCCCGGTGCCGGGGACGGGCGAGTATTACTACGAGGATCCGCGCTACGTGGGACTGACATGCCTGGAAGACATGCTGGTGCAGATCGACGAGATGGGCATCGAACACGGCTACGACGTGGACCGCGTGCTGTGGCTGGGCCGCCAGATCGAGCGCACCGTCGGCCACCGCCTGCGCAGCGAGGCGGTCATCAACGGGCGCACGCTCAAGGAGGGGCATCCCAAGTTCGCGCGCCCGGGCCTCAAAAAGCTCAAGGAGAAGCTGGGCGAAGCGCCGGGCCAGAAGGTCCCGGCCGATTGGGGCAAGGCGGCCAGGCTGCCGGAGAGGTTCAAGGCCAAATAGGCCTCTCGCCGGCAAGGTGCTCCGATGTCCAGCGGCAGCGGGTTAAATATACGGGATGGGCGCGCGCGGCGTGCGATACGCGATCCTCGATGAACCCTCAACTCGTGGGAGCGGCTTCCAGCCGCGATCATCGAGGATCGAGCATCCACTATCCCGAATCGAGAATCCTTAGGGTGAAAGGGCAGCGTCATGAACTACGATGCCGAAAAGATCGATGATTTAAGCTCGGAGGATTTGACTCGGTTTATCCTGGACATCCTCCACCGCTCCATCCTGCACCACGGCCTGTGGTTCACCGAGGTCAGGCACCAGATGGGGAACGCGCGGGCGTTGGGGGTCCTCAAGACGGCCTACGAGCGCAGCCTGGACATCCAGATGAACCGGCTGTCCAAGGTCTTCGGGTTCGAGCTCAAAGACGGGCTGCCCAAGGCGCTGGTGGAGATGGACCGGGCCGAGCTGAAAAAGCTCCTGGACGGCTTCTGCGCCAACTGGCTGGCCAACGACGGCGTATGGTTCCAGGCGGTGGAGTTCAAGGACGGCATGAACGACGCCAAGCGCTGCAACGACTCGGTCTGGGGCCAGTTCTCGCCGATCGAGGCCTGGTCCATCACGGCCCCGAAAGCCTCATCTTCCGGATGAACGAATGCCGGGTGCAGTCCGCCCGCAAGCGCAAGGGACTGGACGATTACCCCTGCAAGTCCGCCGGGCTGGTGGAATACGCCTACTTCGCCCGCAGCATCGACGACCGCATCCAGACCGAGTGCATCGGCTGCCCGCCCGACCCCCACCCCGAGGACTGGTACTGCGCCTGGCGCTTCACCCTGAGGATTTTCCGCAGCAGGGCTAAAGCCCAGGCCGCTGCAGGCAGCGAAAAAAGCGCGCTGCGCTGAGTGAAGTAAAAGCCCAGAGGCTGTCCATCGACCGGCGGGCCGGTCGGCGGCAGTCACATCCCGTATTTTCCCGCCGAAAAACCGCCATCTTTGCCTGGCAGAATCGAGCCAAACACATCCCTCGCTCTACGGAGGACTTTTCACGCTCAGCCTCTTCGCCAGCTTGTGCAGATTGCTTCGGTTCACCCCGAGCTGCCTGGCCGCCGCCGCCCAGTTGCCGCCGTTTTGCTCCACGGCGCTCAGGATCAAGTCGCGCTGAAAGTCCTCCAGCGCCGCCCTCAAGGGTTTCGAGGGGGCGGTATTGAAACCAGCCCGCGCCTTGTGTTCGTCTGGACCGGCCGGCAGGGAGAGGTCGATGCCGAGGTGCTGCGGGGCCACCACGACCAGCCCCTCATCGGGGTGCTCGGCGGAAGCCCTCAGCACGGCGCGCGCGATCACGTTTTCGAGCTCGCGCACGTTGCCCGGCCACGCGTAGGACCGCATGGCGCTGAAGGTGTCCGGCCGGAACCGCACCGCGCCCACCCCGAGCTGCCTCCGCACCACTTCCGAGAACCGACCGGCGATGAGCGGAACGTCCTCCGCATGCTCCCGCAGCGGCGGAACGTGGATGGGATATACGTTGAGGCGGTGGAAGAGGTCGGCCCGGAAACGCTCCTTTTGCACCTCAGCGGGCAGGTCGCGGTTGGTGGCGGCGAGCAGCCGGACGTTCAGCAGCCGGGTATGGTTGGCGCCGACCCGCTGCACCTCGCCGCTCTGAAGAAAGCGCAGCAGCCGCGGCTGGATCTCCAGGGGCAGCTCGCCGATTTCGTCCAGGAACAAGGTGGCTTCGTCGGCCAGCTCCAGCTTGCCGGCGCGTTCGGCGACCGCTCCGGTGAAGGCCCCGCGCACATGGCCGAAAAGCTCGCTTTCGACCAGGGATTGCGGCAGCGTCGCGCAGTTCAGGCACAGCAGGGGATGATCGCGCCGCTTGGAGGCCGCATGAATGGCGCGCGCCACAACCTCCTTGCCGGCCCCGGTCTCGCCCGTGATCAGCACGCTGAAATCCGAACGGGCGATCAGCTCGATCTCCTGGCGCAGCCGACGCACCACCGCGCTGGTGCCGATCAGTTCGCCGCCCTTCAGCCGCCGCGCATCCTGCACCAGGTGGCGCGAGACCTGGCACATCTTCT
>JALOPD010000306.1 GCA_025454075.1 Desulfobacterales bacterium
CACCGAGGCGAGCTGATCGCGGTCGCCGATCAGGACCAGCCGGGCCGACTCCGGCAAAGCCTCCATCAGCTTGGCCATCAGGGCCAGGTCGACCATGGAAACCTCGTCGACGATCATCAGGTCGACCGGCAACGGGTTTTTCGCTCCGTGCCGAAACAGGGGCGTGCCGACCACCGGCCGGAGCAGCCGATGCAAGGTGGCGACTTCATACCCGGGGGGCGTGACGTGGTCGCCCCCCGCCTCCGGCCGGCAGGTGGCAGCCGCCAGGGATTCCTTGAGCCTTGCGGCGGCCTTGCCCGTGGGTGCGGCCAGCAGCACACGGGTCGGCCGTCCGGCGTTGAGCTCCTCCCAGACGCCCAGAATCTGGCCGACCGTTGTGGTTTTCCCCGTTCCCGGTCCGCCGGTAATCACCGAAAAGCGCCTCAGGAGGGATACGGCCACGGCCACCTGCTGCCAGTCGATTTCGGTCGCGGCCCGTCCGCTAAACCGGCGTTGGATTGCGGCCCCCAGTGCATGTATATCCCGGTCTTCCGCCGCATGCGTGATCCGCCGGGCGATACCGGCAGCCAGGCGGTATTCATATTCCCAATAGCGGTGCAGATAGAGCCGGTTGGCGTCGTCCAGCACCAGCGGACGGCGCTCCCCGGGCCGCCCGACCGCCGCAGAGCTCCGCAGCGCGCCGATCCAGCGGTCGGCGGACGGGCATGTCAGCTCCACGCGCGATCCGGGGAGCGGCTTGCCCTGCAGCGCATTCAGATCCAGGCACACGTCGCCGCTGGCGGTCGCCCGGCTCACCAACGCCGCCGACAGCACCAGCGCCCCGGCGTCCGCGCCGTCGAACCGGCCGATGAAGCGGGCGAAGTGCAGGTCGAGGGCAGAAAATAGTCCGCTGTCGATCAGATCATTCATAGCCGGGGATGAGCGTCGCGCCCAGGGCATGAACGAGGCCGGGCTCGGGCCGGTCGCGGAAGAGCCCGACATCCGGACCGCGAAGGCGGCTGACGCCGCGCAGAAAAACGTAGCACACCCCGCCGAAATGCCGGGCATAGTCGTATCCCGGAACGCAGCGTCGCAGGTGCTGATGGACCGCGAGGGTGTAGAGGTGATACTGCAGATCGTACCGATGGGCGGCCATCACACGCTTCAGGCGGTCGGGATGATAGTCTTCCGCGCACCGGCCCAGGCGGTTCGATTTCCAGTCGATCAGATAGTAGCGGCCGCGGTGTTCGAATACCAGGTCGATGAAGCCCTTCATGCAACCGCGCGTCGGCGCGAAGTGCAGCCGTTCGATCTTCGCCCCGGCGTTGCCCCCTGGTACGGCCGCGGTGCTCCCGTGGCGTGCGAAAATCTCTTCCAGCAACGCCGGTGTCACCAGGTTCAGCGGAAAGTAGAATTCCATCTCGCTCACGCGCCGCGCGGCGCTCACATCCGCCAGTCGCACCGGTGACGGGTCCGCGAACATCGCAACCGAGAGCGCATCGTCGATCATGCGGCAGACGGGTTCCGCCCAGGACGCATCGAAGCCGAATTCCTTGAGTCTGCGATCGACAGCCGCGCGCGGCTCCGGGCGCGTGAAATCAAGCGTTTCGAATATCGAATGAAAAAAGGTCCCGGCCCGCGCGCCGGCAGGGAAATCGGAAAGCCCACCCTCTTCCGCGGGACGCCCCTCTGGCTGCCGGGGTTCATCCAGCTCCCACGGGTATCCGGAGTCATAGTCCGGGGAATCGACGCCGCCGGCGGCTGCCAGCCCGGAATAACTGGTCAGGGACCAGGTGGTATCGATCCGGCCGCGGAACTCCCGGCAGGCCAGCTCGCGCACCTGCGGGCGTTCCACCGGCATGCGGGTCGGCGCCGAATCCGGCAGCCGCCGAATCGTGATGGCGCCCTCTGAGGCGCCGGCGAGGTCATCCAGCCGAACGCGCACCTCGTCCTCACCGAGTGCGCGGTATTCGGCTTTCAGCCGTGAGATCCAATCCGCTGTTTCGACACGGCCTTCCGGTTCGGATCCGCGGCGAAGCAGGTAGGCCAGGGCCGAAGTCTCGGCGGTGTTGATTCGACCCCAGGCGAGGTAGCAGCGCTGCCGCGCACGGGTGACCGCAACATAGAGCATCCGGAGGTTTTCGGCCAGGATTTCATTTTGAGCCCAGACGCGGTTGACCGAATCCCGGTCGCTGCTGAAGTCGGCGGTGAGTCGGAAGTCGCTGTCGGGATCATGGAAAAACACGTCCCCCGCGTTTGACGCGGAGCCGGACCAGGCGAAGGGGCAGAACACCACGGGATATTCGAGCCCCTTGCTGCGGTGAACCGTGACGATCCGGACCGCCTGCTCGTCGCTTTCCAGGCGCAGCTGGTTTTCCTCCGCTCGCTGGGCGCTGGGGTCGAGCTGCCGTCCCAGCCATTTCAGCAGTCCGGCAGCGCCCAGGGCCTCATCGCTGGCCGCGCGATGGGCGAGTTCGGCCAGATGCAGGAGATTGGTCACGCGGCGCTCGCCGTCGGGCAGCTGCAGAAGCCGTCGTTTGACGCCTTCGCCCGACATGAATTGCCGGAACATGCGGATGAATCCGCGTTCGGTCCAGAGCCGGAAATACTCCCAGTGTCTGCGGATACGCCGTTCCATGGCATCCCCGGATCGCTCCTCGGCGGCAATGTCTGCGGCCGGAACGTCCAGCAGATGCGTGGCCTCCGCAGACTTCAGCTTGAAGGCATTCTGAGGCTCGGCGATGCTGGCCAGCACAACCGACAGCTCGTGGGCTTCGGGCGTGTCGAAGACGTTGGCGTTGCTGTAAATGACCGCCGGCACGCCGGCTGCCGATAGACGGGTCTTCATCAGTTCGGCCTGGCGGTTGGTGCGTACGAGCACGGCGATGGCAGCGGCCGGGGTGTTTAAACCTTGATTCGCGATGAGCTGCTGGATCTCGGCGGTCACGGCCCCTGCCAGCAGCGATTGCGCTTCGGTCGCGGCCAGGGGTTTGCCGTCCGCACGGTCGCGCTGGGCCTCCAGGTGCCAGATGACCATCGCCGGCTCCGATCCGGCCGGTGTCTCGTTGGCGGCCGTACCCGGGATGAACCCGATGTCCGCAAAGAGAAATGGGGCAGCGCAACGGGTAAACAGTGCGTTCACCGCCCGCACCAGGCCGGCTGAGGAGCGCCAGTTGTGCACCAGCGAGTACCGCGATTCGGCGTTCTTGGCCGCGCGCAGGTAAGAGAAGATATCCGCTCCGCGAAACCCGTAAATGGCCTGCTTGGGATCGCCGATCATGAACAGCAGGTGCGGCGGCGCTGAAAA
The DNA here is from genome assembly GCA_025454075.1 of Desulfobacterales bacterium. The sequence goes on from JALOPD010000306.1 coordinate 3,287, forward strand.
CAGGCGCGCGAAAACGGCGTACTGCCGGTCGTCGGTATCCTGGAATTCATCCACCAGCGCCGCCAGGTACCGCCCCCGCACCGCGCGCACCAGCGCATTTCCCCTCGAGCTGTCCAGGGCCCGGTCCACACGCCGCAGAAGATCGTCAAAGGACAGCCGGCCCTTCTCGGACTTGCGCCGCTCAAGCTCCGCCAGGGTGCGGCTCACCAGCAGGCTTTTTATATAAATCAGCTGGGAGCTCATTTCCGCCGCCAGCGTCTCATCCGCGCGTTGAAGCGCGTCGCAGGCATCAAATACCGGATGTCTCGGTGCCGGCTGGCGCCTGAGGGTCGCGCGCGCCAGCCCGGCGGCGGACAGTCTGGAGACCGCTGCCGGGGGCGGATACTGCGGATGCGGCTCGGCGAGATAGGCATCGAGCGCATCGAAGAGGTCGCGCAGCGTGCGCTCGCGGCCCGAGATCCCGTCGCCGTCTTCCGGTTGCGCCAGGGTGCCGTAGGTCCTGCCGTTCAGCGGCGCTTTCCTCAGGATGCAGCCGGCCTCGTCGCGCCCCTGGCGCCAGCATTCCCTCAACCGGTCCAGCCGACGACGAAAGGCAGCGAGCGATTCGGCCCGCAGGCAAGGTTCGTCCCGGCGCGGCGTTATGGCGAAATCGGCGGCTGTCGCTTTGCGCGCCAGTTCCATCAACCGGTCCGGATTCCCCAGGGAGGTCTTGCAAAACTGCAAAAACTCCGGCGGCTGCCCGCTGACCTGCTGACGCCAGAAATCTTCCACCACTTCCACCAGGATCGGCGTCTGATCTTGAAGCAGCTCGGCATCGAAGGCGCTGCCGGTCTCGAAGGCGTTTTCGTAGAGCACCCGCTGGCAGAACCCGTGAATCGTGAAAATGGCGGCGCGGTCAAAGTCCATCAAGGCCTGGCCTAGCAGACGGCCGAGCTTGTTGAGCGGTACGGAGGCGAAGCCGGCAAGCTGCTGGCGCAGGTCCTCGTCCTCGCGCGGGCCTCCGGCGAGGAGGTCGCGCGCCCGGGCCAGCCGCCGGTAGATCCGGTCACGCAGTTCGGCGGTGGCCGCGCGCGTGAAGGTCACCACCAGGATCTGCTCGACGGGCAGCTCTTTTTCGAGCACCAGCCGCAGGAAAAGGCCTTCGATG
>JALOPD010000307.1 GCA_025454075.1 Desulfobacterales bacterium
CGTGATCTGCTACGGCGCCTACAGCGCCATGCTGCGCCGCCGGCCGGCGATCCACCCCTTGAGCTTTCTGGCCGCCACCTTCTTCCTGGGGGCGGCGGGTCTTCTGCCCCTGTACCTCGGGGAAGTGGCCGCCGTGGGTGGCTTCCGCCTCAGCCGGGAGGTTGGGCTGAGCATCCTCTTCGTTGCCGTGTTTCCCTCTATCGTTGCCTATTTCAGCTGGAACAGGGGCGTGGAGCGGTTGGGGCCCAACCGCGCGGGGATTTTCATCAACCTGATCCCGGTCTTCGCTTCGCTGCTCTCGGTCTGGCTGCTGGCCGAATCGATTCATCCATTCCATGTCGCCGGGATGGTCCTCATCGCCGGCGGCATGGGTTTGTTTTACCGGACGCAGCCTGCCCGCCCGAACGCCTGAAACGGTTGCCGGGCGGTTAGAAATCCGTCAAATCGGCTTCCTCCAGGGGAATGACCTCGCTGGGACGCGGGCCGGCGGGGCGTGCGGCGGCCGCCGGTGGTGCGGCCGGACGGCCGGGGGTTGCGCGCCGGGGCGCCGCTGTCGCGCCAGGGCGTCCATGAGCAGCCGAGGCCGCCCGCGAAACGGCGGTTTTTTTCCGCCAGCCGCCGCCGACCAGCGCGCGCAGTCGATCGACCACCGCCTGCAGCTTGTCCGCCTGGGTGCTCATCTCGACGCTGAGCGCCGCCGATTCCTCTGCGTTGGCCGCCGCCTGCTGGACCACCTTGTCCATTGAGGCCACCGCCGTGCTGATCTGGGCGATGCCCTGCGCCTGCTCCCGGGAGGCGGTCGCGATTTCGCCGATCACCGTGGTCGCCTTCTGCACGCCTTCCGCCACCTGCGCAAAGGCCGCGGTAGTCTTGGCGACGGTCCCCGAGCCGTCCTTGACTTTGCTCACCGTGCTCTCGATCAAACCGGCGGTGTTGCGCGCGGCATCCGCCGCGCGCATGGCCAGGTTGCGGACCTCGTCGGCCACCACGGCAAAACCGGCGCCGGCCTCCCCGGCCCGCGCGGCCTCGACGGCCGCGTTGAGCGCCAGCAGGTTGGTCTGGAAGGCGATCTCGTCGATCGTTTTGATGATTTTGGATGTCTCCTGGCTCGCCGCGGAAATCTCCTGCATGGACCGGTTCAATTCGGTCATGGCCAGGTTCGCCTGGCCGGCCACTTGACTGGCGTGCTGGATCCAGGCGTCCACCTGTTGGGTGTTCTCCGCGTTTCGATTCGTTATGGACGAAATCTCCTCCAGGGAAGCCGACGTTTCTTGAATGGACGCCGCCTTATGGGAGGCGCCGTCGGCCAGCTGCTGACTGGCAGAGGATACCTGGCCGGAGGCTGACGCAACCTGCTTCGAACTTTCGGCGATTTCGCCGATGGCGGCATAGAGGGGCTTGGTGCTGCGGCGAATGACGAAGAACAAGGACAGGACGACCAGAAGCCCGCCTCCCCCGATGGCCGCCGCGATGGCCAGCATGTCGCGGCGGAACTGTTCGGTCAGGCCGCGCAGGCTGAAGCCGAATTTCATTCGGCCGATAACGGCCTGGCTGTCCGGGTCCTTGAGTTCGCGGTCCTGCACACGGGTGTCTTCGACCGCCGGCGTTTCCAGGCTGTTGCGCGTGAGGACCTTGCCTTTCGCGTCGTAATAGACGACGAATTCCACCTCGGGGTCCTTGACCGCCTGGGCCACGATTCCATCCAGGGACGGATAGTCGTAATTGAGAATATAGGGAATGCCCACTTTTTCAAGAAAAGCGGCCATGGACTCGGCCTTGGACGTCAAAACGGCGGACAGCGTCGCCTTGGTCCGCAGCCCCATGAACACCCCCAGGCTGAGCAGCAGGATCGCTGTGGTCAGAACCGCAGGCACGAGGATTTTGACCCGCAGGGTGTTTAACCTGAATCGTTTCATTGAGTCCTCCTGAAGAATTCGAGCCACCGCGCGTGGGGCCTAATTCTCGATGTATTTCTTCCCCTCGCCCCGGATATAATCCAGCATCTTGACGATCGCCGGCGACGGCTCGCCCTTCGTGATCAGCGTGATCGGGCGGCCGATTTCCGGGATTTCCGGCGCATTGACGGAGCCATCGACGATCGAGACCGGCCCCAGGCAGACCGAACCGGCAGTCGCGGCGACCTTGGCCTTCAGATCCTCGGCCGTGGTGCCTTCCTTGGCGTCTTTCAGATAATCAGCGCCGTCCATCACCTGCTTCTGGAACACGCTCTGGGTGCCCGGGATCTTGGTGCCCAGGAAAACCGCCACCGGCTTGTCCGGCCCGCCCACTTCCTTCCAGTTCTTTACCGCGCCGGTGAAGATTCCCTTGAGCTGATCCTTCGAGAGTTGCTTCACCGTCACGTCCTTGTTCGTCAGCACCTTCACCAGGTCCTTGCCGATGACGCGATGCTTGTAAACGCTCTTGTCCGCGATCTGGTAGCCCGCCTTGTCCATCATGGCCATCCAGTCGGGAAAGGTGACCCCGCCCGAGGCGGCGTCCACGGCGCCCTTGTCGAGGTCCTTCAATGCCTCGGAGGGACCGTTGGAAACCAGGACGACCTTCAATCCGATGGCCTTTTCCATCGGGCCCATGATTTTCTTGAAAACGTTTTCGGTGGGAGCTGCGCCCGCCCCGATCTTGACCTCTTCGGCCAGACACGGCGCCGCCGTGCTCAAAACCCAAAATGCCGCTGCGACCAACCCTGCTTTAACAACAACCGCCTTACGCATGCAAACCTCCTTGCTGGATTCAACCGTTTGAAAAAACATTAATAATTATGATTTCATTCCATCAGCGCCGCCGTTTGGCTCGTCTGCCTGTTTGGCGCCGGCCACGGTCGCCGGCTGGCCGCATCGACAGGCAGAAAGCCAGGCCGAACGCTCGGTGTACTAGATTATCACCAGGCGACGACTCGTATACTACCGGGTGGCAATTACTGCTGCTATCGGCTTGCTGCACAAGTTCTTTAGCAAAAGGTCACTAAATGATAACTTGAGGAAAACCTTGACTTTTATCGGGCTGATCTCTTAGCATGCGAGCCGGAGAGGCCGGTATGGACAGACCAATCGATCGTCATCGGTTCGGGGGGCTGGTCCTATTCTCTGCAGGGCTGCTCATCGCCTGTTGCGGCGCCGACGCGGCTGCCGACATAACGCTCGCCTGGAGCCCGAACAGCGAGGGCGACCTGGCCGGCTATGGAATCTATTACCGGATCGGCGCCGACGGACCGCCGTATGACTTGATAGGATATATGCACTGGAGGAACTGCCGGACCGCAGCAACCCCTTTTTCACGGTGAGCGAGCTCGAATTCGGCTACAATTAATATTTCGCGGCCACCGCATACGACACCGCCGGAAACGAAAGCGCTTTTTCGGCCTCGGTCTGCGGCCGGGTTGACGAACGGGTCGTGCTTTGCAGCGAGGACGGTGGCGGTGTTGAGAGTGGCCGTTCCGGCGGCGGCTCCGCGGGAAGCGGCTCCGGTGGCGGCGGTGGATGCTTCATCGGAACGCTGCCCTGACCAGGATGCTCCGCATGGCGAGTGATCGAGGATCGACGTTGTCTGCACCCGTTCGTGAAAGAAAACTCTTTCGGCTGCTCTTAGTTTGCCTGGTGGTGGGTGTGGTCTCCGTCGCCGGGGCGCTCGACGCCGGCGCGGCCGAGACCAGGGAACCGGCCAATGGCGGCGAACCGCCGTCCATTTCCATCTCCGAGGACATGGGCAAGGCCATTGTCAAGGAGGCCGCCGAAGTCAAGGAGGAATTCGAGAAGCAGGCCCGCACCCTTTTCCTGCGATCGAACCTGGGGTGGGACCTTGAAACCATCGACTATCTCTCCACCTGGCTGCTCGATCTGCCGCTGAGGGCGCCCGAGCTGATCCAGCAGGTGCTGGCCCAGGGCCGGGTGCTCGGTCTGGCCGGATCGCTGGTGGTGCTCACCTTCATCGCGGCGGTGCTCTACAGCCTCGCCGGCCGGGCACGCGTGATGCGCCGGATCGAAACCGCGCTCGGCCCCGTCCGGCATCGCATTCCCGACGCCATTTATCCCTTTGTGCTGGCTGCCTTGCGCGTGGTGGTGGCCGCCGCCATCCCCCTTCTGCTCTACGGCGGCTACGCGCTGATCAACTCGCTGATCAGCTACGCGGCCGCCTGGTTCGTGCTGCTCGGCCGCCTGCTGCTGCTCTGGTCCCTGGCCGGCCTGGCGATCGGTCTTTTCCGCGAGTTGCTGACCGCCGACCTCTTTAGTGTCACCGCGGCCCATGGCCGCAGGATGTACGGGCTGGTCCGGCTGCTGCTCCTTTACGGCGCCGGCTGCATCGCGCTTTACATGGCGGCGGAGCCGTTCAGGTTCCCCAGGGATGTCCTGGCATTCATCAACTTCGCCGTCACGGTGTCGGTAGTCTGCCTTTTTCTCCTG
>JALOPD010000084.1 GCA_025454075.1 Desulfobacterales bacterium
GCACGCCGCCGAAGGGCCGCACGTCGAAGCCGCCGAACTTCAGCAGATAGGCCGCCTCGACCTTGGGCAGGTTCCAGTCCGGGTCGCTGCCGGCCGGTGCGATGCCTCCCTGGGTGTTCACCGCGTTGGTGAGCAGGGCGATGGTGAACGCGTCGGCTACGGTCAGGGCGATCTGGCCGGGGCGGTTGCCGTCGAACTGCCCGGAGCCTTCCATGCCGTCATCGGAGTTGAAAACCTGGCCGGAAAGGAACCGGTTGATCGGCGAGTAGTCCTTGCCGACCTTGAGCTGCATGCCGCCCGCGGCATCCGAGAACTTCCACACGCCGTAGGCCCGGCGGGTGCCGACATCGATATCGCCCCCGTCGGTGCCCTTTAAACCGAGCTCGATGTGACCGCTGACTTTGTCGGCTTTCACGCGGGCGCCCACCCGGGAATTGGTCTGAAAATTCCACTGCACGCCCCAGTCGTCGTCTTCACCGGAGCCGGCCGTGCCGACCCCGAACAGACTGGAGGCCGCCGCGTCGCCGTAATCGTTGTTGACATAAAAAGTGGCCATGCGCTGGCTGCCGTAGAACGACCAGTCCGCGGCAAAGCCCGGTACCGCCAGGAGCAGCACCGTGAGAATTGCGATCGGTTTCTTCATCGGATAATTCTCCTTAAGACGCCGAAAAAAGTTTATGCCAAGCCCAATCATTTCGCTGGTGATAGCGTCGATATCCCCCCCTTCACCTCCTTTCGCGCGGCGATCGTTGCGCCGGAGACGGTTTCGATCCCCTAGCGATCCGTCAGAAGGAAAGAGATCACCTGTCGTATTGCTTGGCGTAGGCGGCGTCGTTGTAAATGCCCTCTCCGTATTGGTCTTTGCCGAACGCCGCGATGATCTTCTGGCCCTCCGCGGAGCTGACGAAGTCGATGAACTGCGACGCGAATTTCTGCCCCGGCGTGGCGCCTTCCGGCTGCAGCAGCGTGTGGTAGGTGTTAACCAGGAAGACGTCGCCCCTGAAGAGAACCTGCAGGTTCTTCATCTCGTTGCGGACGCTCACCCAGGTGCTGCTATCGGTCATGAAGTAGCCCTTTTCGGCGTCGGCCCGCTTGAGGGTCGCCATCATGAAATCCTTGGTCACGACGTACCAGTCGCCGGCCGGCTTGATGTTCGCCTTCTCCCAGGCATCCATTTCCTTCTTGTGGGTGCCGGAGTTGTCACCGCGCGAGAAGAATTTGGATTGACTGTTGGCGATCAGCGCATACGCCTCGGCCGCGGTCTTGGCCTTTTTGATCCCGGCCGGGTCCTCCGGCGGACCGACGATGTAAAACTCGTTCGAGCCGATCAGGATGCGCCGGGTGGCCCAGCCGTCTTCGACCGCCTTCTTCTCGGCCGCCGGGGCGTGCACCATGATCATGTCCACCTGCTTGTCCTTGAGGAATTTCATGGACTCGCCGCTGCCGGCCTTGACCCAGCACAGCGTGGTGTTGTTCCTCTTGGCGAATTCTTCACCCAGCGCCTTGAGCAGCCCGAGTTCGCCGGGACTGCCGGTCGCCAGGCTGAATTTGTTGGGCCCGGCGCCGTAGGATTCCGTGCAGGCAGGCTGTGCGTACCCGGTCGACGCCGCAACCCAAAACAGGAACAGTCCGATCCAGACCCCATTTGCCGCTTTCGATTTCATGTGTGCTGCCCTCCCGATGCCGTTTTGCGAGATGGATGTGCGAGTGGAGATGCGGATGTAAGCGCCAATTGACTATGGCATGCGCGGCAAAGGAGTCAACCGCATTATTGGTAAAACCACGGTCGACAAGAACCGACCAAACCTAACAGACGCCCCTGGCAGAGCTGTCCGATGCCCGGATGCCTGCCCGGCATGTGATCCGGCCCATCAACGCGGCGGCATCGCCCGACACAGTCGATTTGCCGCCTTCCATTAAAACTAGGTGGTCCGCAAGGCGCTGGATCTCATCGACGGAATGGGTGACATAAAGGATCGGGATTAGAAAGGTGTGCGGCAGCTTGGTGATGAAGGGCAGCAGTTCCGCCTTGCGCCCTTCATCCAGGGAAGACAACGGCTCATCCATCAATAACAGTCGCGGGCCGGTCAGCAACGCCCGCCCGATGGCCACCCGCTGCTTCTCCCCCCCGGACAGCCTCGCGGGCCGCCGGTCGAAAAGATGCTCGATTCCGAGCAGATCCACCACCTGATCGAGCGCGATGCAGCGCCGGCTCGCAGGAGTCAGCTTCATCCCGTAGCTCAGGTTGCTGCGGACGGTCAGGTGCGGAAACAGGCGACCATCCTGGAAAATGTAACCGATGGATCGCTTTTCAGGCGGTAGATCGATGCCGCGTTCCGAATCGAAGAGCACTCTGTCCTGAACGACGATGCGGCCCCTGTCCGGACGTATCAAACCGGCCACCATGTTGATGACCGACGTCTTGCCGGCGCCGGACGGACCGAAGAGCGCCGTGATACCCGCATCGCCGGCCTGAAAGGCCGCCTCCACCTGAAAATCGCCTTGCCGCCGCACCACTAGGATATCAATCATGCCTCACCCCTTCAACCGCCGGTTGAGTCGCTGCGCCAGAATTTCCGAGCCGACGATCGCCAGCAGGGCCAGGAGGACCGAAATGATGCAGAGCCGCAGGGCACCGGTTTCCCCGCCCGGCACCTGCGTCAGGGTGTAGAGCGCGAGCGGCAGCGTTCGGGTCTGCCCGGGGATGTTGGAAACGAAGGTGATGGTCGCGCCGAATTCGCTCAGGCTGCGCGCGAAGGACAGGATCACCCCGGCCAGGACGCCCGGCATGATCAGTGGAAGCGTCACCGTGAAAAAGACCCGCAAGGGCCGAGACCCCAGCGTCCGCGCGGCCGCCTCCAGCCCCGGGTCGACCGATTCGATCGAAAGGCGGACGGCCCTCACCAGCAGCGGGAAGGCCATCACGGCCGATGCCAGCGCGGCTCCCTTCCAGTTGAAACTGAAACTGAGGCCGAGGTATTTCTGGAGGAGCGAACCCAACGGGCCGTTTCTGCCCATGACAACCAACAGGACATAGCCGGTCACGACCGGCGGCAGAACCAGCGGCAGGTGCACCAGCCCGTCAACCAGGATCTTCCCGGGGAATCGACACCGCGCCAGCACCCAGGCTACGGCGATTCCGGCGGGCAGACTGCTTGCGACGGCCCACCCCGAGACCCACAGGCTCAGCCGCAGCGCCTCGGCCTCGAGCGGTGTGAGGGACAGGGCCTCCGTCATTTGACCGTAAAACCGTGCTTTTCGAAAATGGGCCTGGCGGCGGGGCTTTTCAGGAAGTCGAGCAGGCGTTGCGCCGCAGGAGTAGCTTTGTCCTTCACCAGTGCGGCCGGGTAGACGATCGGCGGATAGCTGTCCTCCGGGAACACGCCGACCACTTTCACTTTGGCCGAAGCGGCCGCATCCGTGGCATAGACCACCCCCAGCGGGCATTCAGCCCGCTCGACCAGCGCCAGCGCTGCCCGCACGGTGTCGGTTCGTGCGATGCGGTCCGCGATTTCTTTCCAGACCCCTAATTTTTCAAATGCCTGCCGCGCATATTTGCCCACGGGCACGTGGTCCGGGTCGCCGGTGGCCAGAAGCCCTCCGGACAAGAGCGGGACCAGGTCGACTCCCGGTTTCAGGGCGACCGTTAGAGGTCTGTCGACGGGGGCGATCATCACCAAACGGTTGCCCAGCAGATTGGTTCGGGTCCCGTCCGCGATCAATTGGCGCTGGTCGAGATAATCCATCCAGTCCAGATCCGCGGAAAGAAAAAGGTTGGCCGGCGCACCGTTTTCAATTTGTTTGGCAAGCGTGGAAGAGGAGGCATACGAGAATCGTACCGAGTGGTTCTCCTTTTGCTCGAACACCTTTCCTGCGTCGTTGAGCGCGCTGGTCAAAGATGCTGCGGCAAACACGGTGATCTCATCGGCGGAGGCCTGCCCGGGAACAGCCGGAAGCGCAAGGCCCAGCAGCAACAGAAAGGCTCTGGCAAGATGTTGCATCATTCCTCCTTCTTTGGGCCGGGGTTGAATCGGTGCTGGATATGTTTTTAATAGCATATCCAGGTCAATTCGCACACCGGCGCCTTCCTTGTCAACATCGATACATCCACCGCACAGACCCTTTGCGCCCGATATGGATGCAAGGAATCCCGAGCCGTGGCCCTGCAGTAATCAGGAAACATGCCAGGGGCCATACAGGATTTTAACTACACAGAAAGATTACAATAATTAAAAACCCCAACCACCGGACCGCATGAACCGCATACAGAAATGTAGAAATTACATTTACGATAATGCAGAAGAGGGTTGGCAAAACGCGGGTGCACCGACTGGGGGGAAGCGTCTAAAGCAGCTGCCGACACATATCATTTTTGACACATTTAAAGAAATATGCCAATAGTGATCGCCGGCCAGTGCAACCAATGCTCGCGGCGATGACACGACGCGCCGCCTGCCGGCTTGCGGCCGACACGAACACGGCGTGAGGAGCCATCACCAGTGGCAGAAGGGAAGAAACTTCGCAGGGCACCCCGTCGAGCCGACCTCGGAGAAGATTGCCTGGACGATGCGGCGCCCTGCGTCCTTCATCCGGCCGGCGGAAACCGGGCCCGGATAGAAATCTTCGGCAATGAAATTATCGAAAAACGCGTCAAGCCGTGCGCCCATAGCGGCAGGGTCTACCTCCCGCCGGAATGGATCGGGCACAAAGTGAAGATCATCCGCATCGATTAGGGCTCGGGATCCGACGGCGGCAGGCGCAGGGCGGCTAACCGCCGAAATTCGGGTGAATGAACTCCACGCGGTCGGCGGGGGCCACCCGGGTAGCCGCATACTCCTGGGGAAAGACGAACCGGCCGTTATGCTCGACGATCAGGTCGCGGTCCATTTCATCGAAGAGGCCGATGAGGTCAGCCAACGTGGCGGACGAAGGCACGTTTTCGGGCAATCCGTTGACGGTGATGGGAATGAGGGCGCTCATGGCACGGGGTTGCGTCTCGGGTGGCCGCAGACCGGGCAATGCGGATTGCGCGCGATCGGCAGCATACGGAATTCCATGGTCGCGCCCGAGAACCGCAGCAGCCGGCCGGCCAGCTGCGGAGCCAGCCCGATCAGCAGCCGGAGCGTTTCCAGGCACTGAAGCGAAGCAACCACGCCGGCGGTGGGCCCCAGCGCCGGCGGAGGCCCGGCCTCGAGCGTCGCCGCCCCCGGGGGAAAAAGACAGCCGAAGCATGGCCCCTTGTCGGGAATGAATGTCGCGGTCATGCCCTCCCAGCCGCTGATCCCGCCGAAAACAAACGGCAGGCCGCGTTCCACGGACGCCCGGTTGAGCACCTGCCGGGTCTCGCGGTTGTCGGACGCGTCGACGACCACGGTGCAATCGCCGAGCAGCGCATCCACGTTCTTGGCATCGATGGACGCATGCGCGGCCTCGATATGGCAATGCGGGTTCAGGCGGCTCAGCTTCTCGTATGCCGACTTCGATTTCGGTCGCCCCAGATCGGCGGTGGCGTGGAGGATCTGGCGGTTCAGGTTCTCGAAGGCCACCCGGTCACGGTCGACAATCTTCAAGCGCCCCACACCCGCCGCCGCGAGGTAATATGCGGCTATCGATCCCAACCCGCCCAGACCCGCAATCAGCACCTCTCCGGAGGCGATTCTGACCTGGCCCTCCGGTCCGATCTCCGGCAGTTGCACCTGCCGGCTGTACCGCCGGGTTTCCTCCTCGGTCAACACGGGCCCTTCATTCCTTTTCCGCTCGGGCCTTGAGCGCTGCGTGCACCCGTTCTGATGTCAGCGGCAATTCGTGGACGCGCAGACCCGTGGCATCGTAGACCGCGTTCAGAATAGCGGGGATAGTGGGCATGATGGCGCCTTCGCCGACCTCCTTGGCGCCGAAGGGGCCGTTGGGCTCGTCGCTTTCGACGATGATGGCCTCGACCGGCGGCATGTCCAGCGCGGTGACCAGCTTGTATTCGGCCAAGTCGGAGTTGATGACCCGGCCGCGTTCGTCGAACTTGACCTCCTCGAAGAGCGCCTCGCCCATGCCCATCGCAACCGAGCCTTCCATCTGGCCCTCGACCGAGGTCCGGTTGATGGCCCGGCCGCAGTCGTGGGCGTCGGTTATTTTATCGACGATGATTTTTCCGGTTTCGATGTCGACCGTCACCTCCACCACCTGCGCCGAGCATCCGTAAGCCGGGGAGGTCCCCACGGCCGCTCCCTTGAATTTCCCTCCGAGCGGTGGCGGCTTGTATCTTCCGGTGCCGACGATGCTGCCCTTGGCCAGGTAGGCGATGCGGGAGGCCTCGCGGAACGTCAAGGCGTCGTCCTGAGGGCTGTCGCTCCAGCCGCGATGCTCCTTGATGTAGCGAGTGCGGATGGCGCTGAAGTCCACCGGACCGTTCTTGAAAACGATGCGGCCCTCCTTGATGTCCATGTCGGCCGCCGCCACCTTCAACTCGTCCGCAAGCACCTCCAGCACCTGACGTTTGACTTCCTGCGCCGCGTCTTTGACCGCGTGGCCCGTCATCAGCGTCTGCCGGCTCGAATAGGCCCCGAGGTCCACCCCGAAGTCCGTGTCCCCGGAGATGACGCGCACGCCGTCCAGCGGCACCCCGATGGTCTCGGCCGCGATCATGCCGAAGGCCGTGTCCGACCCCTGGCCGATCTCGGCCGAGGCCGTGTAAACCTGCACCGTGCCGCCGTCTTCGGCCAGCTTGACCGTAGCCGTGCAATGATAGGTGTCCGAACGGTAGATGGGATATCCGGCCCCGGACACGAAGAACCCGCAGGCCATGCCGATCCCTTTGCCCTGTGGCAGCTTGCCTTTCTTGGAAACCCAGTCCGAGGAATCCCGAACCGCCTCGATGCACTCCCGCATGCCGAGGCTGCTCATGTTCAGGTCGTTGCAGGTCACGTCCCCGGCCCGCATCATGTTCTTCAGCCGGAGGTCGATCGGGTCCAGGCCCAGTTCTTCGGCGATCATGTCCAGCTGCTGCTCCCAGGCCGCGCGGGCGGCCACTCCGCCGTGGCCGCGCTGGGCGCCGCAAGTCGGCTTGTTGGTGTAGACCCGCCACCCGTCGTACTTCATGTTGGGCAGCTTGTAGGGTCCTCCCAGCAGGCTCCCGGCGTAATAAACCGTGGCGATCCCGAAGCTGGAATAGGCGCCGCCGTCGAGATGGCACTCGTGCTGCAGGGCGAGCAGGGTCCCGTCCTTCCTGACACCGGTCGTCATGCGATGCACGAACTGGTGCCGGGCGCGGCAGAGCATGAAGACCTGTTCGCGCGAATAGATGAACTTGACGGGCTTCCCGGTCCTGCGCGCCAGGAGACATGCGGCGAGCTCGCCGGTATTGGCGGCGGCCTTGATCCCGAAGCCGCCGCCCACGAAAGGCTTGACCACCCGCACCTTGCCGACCGGCAGCCCCAGCACCATGGCGAGCGTGCGCTGAACATAGTGCGGCGCCTGGGTGGAGCTGTGCAGGGTCAGCCGGCCGTCAAGGTCGAACACGGCGATGCAGCCGGGCGGCTCGAGGAAGGCCCCGTCCTGGCGCTTGTTCCGGAAGGTGGTGGTCTTGACGAGGTCGCAGCTCTTGAGGGCCTCGGCCGCGTCGCCGAACTCCTGATGCACCTCGGCCGAGATGTTGCGCGGGTACTCGGCGTGCAGCTGCGGCGCGCCGTCGGCCATGGCCTCCTCGATGGTCAGTACGGCCGGCAGCTCCTCGTAGTCGACCTGGATCAGGCCGACGGCCGCCTCGGCCGTTTCCGGGTCGACGGCCGCGACCGCGGCGATTTCATCGCCGACATAGCGGACCCGGTCGTGGCAGAAAACGGTTTCATCGTAACGCGCCGGGCTGACGCCATAGCGCACCAAGCCGGCATCCTTGGCCGTGATCACGGCCTTGACGCCGGGCAGCCGCTCGGCCCTGGATGTATCGATCGAGCGAATGCGGGCATGCGGCAACGGACTTTGCAGCAGGGCGGCATGCAGCATGCCCGGAAAGGACATGTCGTCGACGAAGACCGCCCGACCCGTGGCCTTGGCGGGCGCATCCAATCGGGGCGAACGGCTGTTGATCACGCTGTAATCACTCATGTTATCCTCCGAAACCCTTTGGGAGATGGATGACCTGGCTGTGGCCGGCGCGCCGTCGATCAATCGCGGCGGCGGCGCGCATCAGCGCGCCGTCTCCTTGATTGCTTCGATGATCTTCTGATAGCCCGTGCAGCGGCAGAGATTGCCTGAAACCGCGCGGCGGATCTCCGGCTCCTCGGGGTGCGCGGTTCGATCCAGCAGCTCCTTGGCCGAGAGGATCATGCCCGACGTGCAAAACCCGCACTGGATGGCGCCTTTGGCGATGAAGGCCTGCTGCAGGGGATGCAGCCCGTCGGCGGTCTCCAGGCCCTCGATGGTCTGCACCGAGCGGCCGCGGGCCTGGAGCGCCAGCACCAGGCAGGAGTTGACGGCTTTGCCGTCCAGGAGCACGGTGCAGGCCCCGCAGTCTCCCAGGTCGCAGCCCTTCTTGGTGCCGGTCAGGCCCAGCTGATAGCGCAGCAGGTCGACGAGGGTGGTGTTCGGCTCCACGGCCAGTTCATATTCTCTGTCGTTCACGGTCAAACGGATCAATTGCTTCATGCGGTCCTCCTCAGTTCCGGCTGCGGGCGTCGGCCAGGGCCATCGCCAGGGTTCGCCGGGCGAGCACACCCACCATGTCGCGACGGTATTGAGCCGAGCCTCGAAAGTCCAATATGGGCGTGCAATCGCGGGTGGCGGCATCCGCCGCCTGCTCGAAGAGCGCCTCCGTCGGTTTCCCGCCGACAAGCACGCTTTCCGCGCTCGGGGACCGCAGGGGGGTCGGCCCGACGGCGCCCAAGGCCACCCGGGCGGTTCGAATGGACTCGCCCCGCTCGTCGAGCTCCAGGAAGGACGCCACGTTGACGATGTTGCAGTCCTGGGCCTTGCGCACCCCCAGGTTCAGATACCCGGCTCCGGCATACCCTGAGGGCACATGAATGACGACGGCGCCGACAAGCTCTTCCTCGCGGGCCGCGGTGATGCCGGGGCCCTTGAAAAACTCGTTGATGGGCATGCGCCTCTCGCCGGCCGCGCTTCTCAACACCACCATGGCGTCGTAGACCATCAGCGCCGGGGGCAGGTCGGCCGCCGGGCGGGCGGAGCCGATGTTGCCGCCGACCGTGGCGAGGTTGCGGATCAACGGCGTCCCCAGTGCCCGGGCGCCCTGGCCCAGCGCCGGTGCGTCGCGGGCGATCGCCGCGGATGCGGCGATCTCGGCGACCGTGACGCCCGCCCCGATCCAGAGCTCTCCGTTGGATCGTCCGAGCGCGGCCATCTCCGCGATGCGCCCGAGCGACACCAGCCGCTCCGGGCGCAGAACATTCTTTTTCATGTTGACCAGCAGGTCGGTGCCGCCCGCCAGCGGGCGCGCCTTCCCGCGGTGCTGTGCCATCAGGTCACAGGCCTCGCCGATGGACGTGGGTTCATGGAACTCGAACTGGGGCAGAATCATGCAAGCCTCCTATTTCCTCTCAGGCAGCTCCGTCAGAAGCGGTTTCAGGTTCAGGGCACGTAGCTCGACCCGCTCCGGTGCAACGTCCACGACGCTCAAGCTCCCGTAATCCAGCCGGATTCGGAAAAGATTCGCGAGCGGCATCTGCAGGCAGTGGCAGATCAACACGCGGATGACCCCGGCGTGGGTGACCATGCACACATCCCCGGCCGCATCGGCTGCGATTCGCTCCACGCAGCGGACGACGCGTTCCTGCAGGTCCGAAAAGCTCTCGCCTCCCGGAGGCCGGAAGCCGGCCAGGTCCTGGCCCCGGGCGAGCCAAAGATCCGGATGCGCGTCTCTCACCCGCCGCCGGGGCCGGCCGTCCCACTCCCCGAGCCGGATCTCGCGCAAATCGCCGCAGGTCCGCAGACCGGCTCTATGGCCGGCGAAAACGATCGCCGCCGTTTCGGTCGCGCGCTGGAGGTCGCTCGACCAGACGGCAGCGACGTCCGTACCGAAGAATTCACTCTTCCAGGCACGGGCCTGCCGGCGCCCGGCCGCGCTGAGCGGAACGTCGAGCTGGCCGATGAAGCAATCAGGCTCCGGCCATTCGATGTCTCCGTGTCGCAACAGGTAGAGCCGGGGCACGGCTTCATCACCAGCTCAGGTCAGCCGGGCGGCGCGATCCCTCGACGGCAAATGGTTCAGCCGAAGTTCGCTTGCCTGAGACGGGGAAACGAAGAGGCTTCTACCGGAGGGATCCGCCAGGCTTGTTGAGAGGTCCGCCCCGATGCGATGGAAGATCTGCAAATCATACCGGCACAGATGCGCTTCGGCCAAAGCCCTTTCCGGGGGCGACGAGGCCATCAACCGCCGCCGGAGATCGACCGGGTCGTTTATCTGCCATGCGGCCAGGAATGCCAGGGTATCCGCAATCCGGATTTGGCCCTCCTCCAGCCGGCGGACGTAGAATCGGGCCACCCGGCCGGACGCTTTAAGAGTCTGAGCCATATGCGGAAGCAAGGGCGGCCGGGTGACCTCCAGGTGAATACCCGCATAGGCGCGCTTCTGGTTCACGAAGCGGTCGTCTCCTGCGAGGGCGAGCTGCTCCGAGAGTCGTCCGTGCCGGGTCTTGATTATCGTGCGCCCGCTGCATCGACTGCGGACGACTATTTCGCGCGGGTTCACCAAAAAATCGCCGGCCGCCCTGACCTCACAGTTGTCGGCGTAATTGCCGGCGCAAAACAGGGCGGCCTCCGCCAGGCGAACCAGAAGCAGCCAAGCGCTCTGCCGGTCGTCTTTGAGCTCAAGCGTCCGCGCCCAGCAGCCTTCAAGGGCCTTCTCGGTAAAAAGCAGCGGCGATCCCATTTGTTCCAGTTCGGTGTTGATCGCCCGGATGGGGTCCAGAGGCGGTTCAGTGTGCACCGCCGGCCTGGATGAACCGACCACAATCATTTTTGGTCCGTCGCCCTCTTTTCGTGCACAGGAACAGACAATCAACAAGGCATAAGCGCAAAAAAAAACTTATTATTACCCATAACAACTAATACTGCCGCTTGCCTGTTCAAAATTGACATGTCGGCAGCTGAACGCCAGCTCATCAGCCGCCCATAAACACTCTATCTAATTAAAAAGAATAAAAATAAATTATGTTTAGGTTTGACATGGACCGCTTTCGTATCGTATAAGCCTGCCTGTGTCAATAATGATATATCACAGATTAAGGTTATTTTTTTCTTCTATTGATTGGTTAAGTAAATTTTAAAACCTTAAATATCCAGCAAAGCCTAAATAAAACCAGACAGCGCCCGCTCATCCGACTCCGGCCGCCCGCAACCGGCGCCCGGGATGTTC
The DNA here is from genome assembly GCA_025454075.1 of Desulfobacterales bacterium. Next base: position 11,366 of record JALOPD010000084.1, read on the forward strand.
CCTTGTTGATCGATCGAGGAATTTCGCCCGTGAAAAGCGTACCTGTTCATGATGCGGTCGGTATGGTCCTGTGCCATGACGTAACGCGCATCCTCCCCGGCGAATACAAGGGGCCCGCTTTCAAGAAAGGCCATATCATCGCATCTGAGGACATCGAGTTGCTTCTCGATATGGGCAAGGCCAGCGTTTATGTTTACGACCTGGCCGAGGGCGATCTTCACGAGGACGACGCGGCCGCCCGCATCGCATCCGCCGCCGCCGGGCCCGGCCTCCAGTTGACCTCCCCTTCGGAGGGACGCGTCAACCTGACCGCCGCCCGCGAGGGCCTGCTCAAGGTGAACTCCGCCGCTCTCGAGCGGATCAACTCGGTCGAAGACGTCGTTTTTGCAACCCTGCACTCCAATCTCCTGGTCGGCCGCCACCGGGCCGTGGGGGGCACCCGCATCATTCCGCTGGTCATTCCGGAGGCAACCGTCCGCGGCGTGGAAGCCGTCTGCCGCGACCATGCGCCGGTCATCGAGGTAAAGGCCCTCCGCGCCCTGCGGGTCGGCATCGTCACCACCGGCAGCGAGGTGTTTCACGGTCGGATCGCGGACACGTTCGGCCCGGTGCTGCACGGCAAGTTCGCCGAACTGAACTGCCCGGTCGTGGGCCAGGTGTTCGTCTCCGACGACCCCGCCCTGACCGCCCGGGCCATACGGAAATTCGTCGACGACGGGGCCGAGTTGGTGGCCGTGACCGGCGGCATGTCGGTCGACCCGGACGACCGCACGCCGGCGGCCATCCGGGACACCGGCGCCCGCGTCGTCACCTACGGCGCGCCGGTGTTTCCCGGCGCCATGTTCCTGCTGGCCTACATCGGAACGGTGCCGGTCATCGGCCTGCCCGGCTGCGTCATGTACCATCGCACCAGCATCTTCGACCTGATCGTACCGCGGATCCTGGCCGACGAGGTCCTCACCCGCGCGGAGTTGACCGGACTGGGCCACGGCGGGTTCTGCTCGGGTTGCGACAAATGCACGTACCCCCACTGTGGGTTCGGCAAGTAGAGGGAATCGATCTCATTCATCACCTCACCAGGCAAGCAAACCGGAAGGAGGCCATCGATGATCAAGAAAACGCTCCACATCAACGGACTGCCCAGGACCGTCATCGCGGAACCCGAAACGATGCTTTCCGATGTCCTGCGGGAGCAGCTGAAACTCACCGGCACCAAGGTCGGCTGCGGCCAGGGGCAGTGCGGCTGCTGCTCGGTGATCCTGGAGGGCAAGGTCGTGCGCGCCTGCATCACCAAGATGAAGCGCGTCGAGGACGGCGCCATGGTGACCACCATCGAGGGCATCGGCACCCCCGACAACCTGCATGCCCTGCAGATGGCCTGGACCGTGCACGGCGGCGCCCAGTGCGGGTTCTGCAGCCCGGGCTTCATCGTATCGGCCAAGGCCCTGCTGGATCAAAACAACAAACCCACCCGCCAGCAGGTGCGCGACTGGTTCCAGAAGCACCGCAACGCCTGCCGCTGCACCGGCTACAAGCCCCTGGTGGACGCCGTCATGGACGCCGCCAAGGTGGTTCGCGGCGAGATGAGCATCAAGGACCTGGCCTTCAAGCTGCCGGCCGACGGCCGCATCTGGGGCACGTCCTATCCACGACCTTCCGCCGTCGCCAAGGTCACCGGCATGACCGACTACGGCGCCGACCTGGGCCTGAAGATGCCGGCCGGCACCCTGCGCCTGGCCCTGGTCCAGGCCGAAGTCCCGCACGCCAAGATCCTGTCCGTCGACACCTCCGCGGCCGAGATGATGCCCGGGGTCGCCAAGGTCATCACCCACAAGGACGTCAAGGGCAAGAACCGCATCACCGGCCTGATCACCTTC
>JALOPD010000308.1 GCA_025454075.1 Desulfobacterales bacterium
GTTGCTGATGGCCTGCACGGCGGTGGGAACGTCGTCCATGGCGCTGACGATTACGCAGTCCACCTCCGGGAATTCTTCCTTGATGCGGCGCATTACCTCCATGCCGTCCAGATGGGGCATCATCAGATCCAGCAGCACGAGCGGAGAGCGCTGCGCGCGCAGGACGTCCATCACCTGGCGGCTGTCAGATATCAGGGCGGGCTCAGGCAGTCCGGCGCTGACCAGAGTGGCCTTGATGCTGAGAAGCAAACCCTCGTCGTCATCTACGACCAGAAGGGCGGATTTCTGCACCGGAATCGATTTCATAGGGCCGGCAACGGGAGGTTGTCTCAATGAGTAGGGCAATGAACGGTCTATGACGACCGATTTTTTAATCTTAGCCGGAAAGGAGTGCACAGTCAAGCAAGAAGGGTTTCGATAATGTATATAAAATAAATAATATCAAAATGTTATATGATTGTGCGTCCTGGATTGGCGAAGTATGCGCAGGCCTTTCCGGCAGTCAGCTGTGACCGCCGGCCGGCGTCAGGAGGCGGTCCACGGTCTTCGCGACGCTCTGCTGCCAGGGCGGGCGCTGAATGCCGAAAGCGGTCTCGATCCGGGTGCAGTCCAGAACGGAGTAGGGGGGGCGCCTAACCGGCGTCGGAAACTCGGCGGTCGTAATCGCCCGGAGGCGGAAGGCAGCGATACGGCCGCGCGACTGCATCGTCTCCAGAACATGGCGAGCCAGACCGTGCCAGGAAGTCACGCCGCTGCCGCAGCAATGATACGTGCCCCAGCCGATCGCTGCACCGGCGTGGACACGTTCGGCGATATTCAGCAACGCATCGGCCAGGTCCGCGGCGCAGGTCGGGGAACCCAGCTGGTCGTCCACGATGCGCAGCTCGTTACGCTCGCCGGCCAGGCGCATCACGGTCTTGACGAAATTGGCGCCGTGGGCGCTGTAGAGCCAGGCCGTGCGTACAATGAGATGCAGGGCGTGCTCACGCCGAACCGCGGTTTCGCCTTCGGCTTTGCTGCGGCCGTAGACGCCGAGCGGTGTCATCGGGTCATCCTCCCGATAGGGCGTGCTCTTGCAGCCGTCGAAGACGTAGTCGGTCGATATATGGATGAGCGGGATTCGCTCGGAAGCGCAGCGCCGGGCGATGCGTGCCGGAGCCTCGGCATTTACCGCGAAGGCAAGCTCGGGCTCGGATTCGGCGCGGTCCACCGCCGTGTACGCCGCCGCGTTGATCACGGCGGCGGGCCGGAATTCGTCCCAGAAGCGATCGATCTGCTCCGCACGGGTCAGGTCCATCTGCGCCAGCGTCGGCGCCAGAACTTCAATTCCGCGAGACTCGGCCTGGGCGATCAGCTCGGTGCCGAGTTGGCCTTCGCCACCCGTGAGGAACACTCTCATGCGGCCTGATCCAGGCGCGCCAGCAGCGCTTCGATCTGCGGCCGGGCGTTAAGGGCCGTGCGCCAGCGATCGGGCAGGGCGGAAGGTCCGCAGTAGGCCCCGAGCACCAGTCCGGTCAGAAGGCCGCGGCCGGCCGAATCGCCGCCGGCCATCACGTTTTCGATCATGCCTTCCTCCAGGCGGTCTTCGAACTTGGCGATGAGGTGGACGGTCGCGGGCAGCGCCGCTTCGACGGCGCACATCTGCCCGAAACGCCGGATGGCGGCGCCCGTGTCCTCGCCGACGCTGTCCAGTCCGTCGCGCACCCAGCCGGCGATCGGCTGTCCCGGTGCGAGTTCGTGGGTTGCGCGAGACATGGCGTCGACCGGGCGCTGCCCGTGGAGCACGTGCCAAGCCGTGCGGCCGAAGAACTCCGCGGCCGCGGCGACCTCGGTGCGGTGATGGGTGATGATGGTCTGCTGCCGGATGGTTTCGAGCAAGGGGCCCAGGTCCTCCCGGTAGCGGTAAACCAGAGGGGCGATGCGCGCGGCCCCGGCCAGATCGGTCGAGGCCGAGCCAGCCTGGCTCCACTCGATCCCTGACTGCATGTTGCTGAGGGTCTGTCGGCTGGCGCCGTCCACGTAGCCGGTGTATGTCTCGAAAAATTCGCGCCAGTCTCGGGCGAAGCGAACGGCGTCGAAACCGCCGCAATCGGCTAGCGATTGCAGCAGGAGCAAGCTCTGATCGCCATAGTGGGTCAGGTCCCCGCGCTGTTTGGTCGGGTGGTAGGTGGGCGGGGAGGGCGACAGAAAGCCCTCGATCCGTCCGAACCTGGCCGCGATCTGCCGCACGTCATAGATCCAGTGGGCCCCGAGGGCCAGTGCATCGGCGGCAAAGGAGGCCAGCACCATGGTCTTGGCCGTTGAGCTCATTCGCACCTCCTGCGGCGCGGCCGGTCCCGCATCCGTTCAATCGCGCTTGATCTGCGGATGCCGGTACTCGGACTGCAGGGTCTGCAGCATGTCGGAGATTTCCTTGGGGCTCAGCAGCCCCTTGGCAACGAGCAGGCGCGCCAGGGCCTCCAGGCGCACCGTCGTGGAAAGGACCAGATTCTCGAGGGACTCCGTCCGCTCCGTGGCCGAGTCTTCGGGCTTAACGGCCTCAGGAGGAGGCAATTCCCCCCGCCGATCCCTGCCGCTGCGGCGTTCCGGTCCTTGGTACGGCGTCTTGATCCAGCGTCGGTTCATGCCCGAACGGCGTTCACTCGCCTTCTCGCCCGATGCCGTGCTGCGTTTGAATGTCATGGCATGCTTCCGAAGTCGATAGAGGGTTTCGAGTGCATTTCGAGCCAGCTTAGTATAAAATGAGGTCCAGGTCAAAAAATCTGCGCCGGGACCGCGGGTCGGGCAGGCCGGTCCGCTGCCGGCGATCAAGCTTTTTCCCGCGAAGTGTGCCGAGATTCGCACGCACAGCGCGGACGGCGTCAGGAAGGAGCTGCCGATCGCGATGTATCTCGATCATTATCAGCTGAAAAAGGAGCCTTTCGGTGCCGTCCCCGATCCCGATTTCGTGTGGCTGGGCAACCGGCATGCCGATGCGATCGAAACTCTGCAAAAAGGCCTTTTGGATCATGAGCGCTGCCTGATTCTGACCGGGGACATCGGCACCGGAAAGACCGCCCTCGTCAAGCGGATGGCCCGACGTCAGGATCTGGTCGTCATTTTTCTTACGGCCAGCGGTCTTGAACTGAAGGAGCAGGACTTCCATCGTCTGTTGGCGGCCGAATTGCGCATGGATTTCGATTTCGCGCGGCCGGAGGAGTTCACGGGCGAGCTGTCGCGGGTGCTGATGCAGGCGTCCAGCGCCGGAAAACAAGCGGTGCTGGTCGTCGACGAGGCGCATCGTCTCACCCGGGAGGCGCTCAAGGATCTGGCCGGCCTGGCCGCCTTGGCGACGAATGGAAAATGCCTGCTGAAGCTCCTGTTGGTGGGTACCCTCGACCTCGATTCCACGGCGAACTCGGCGGCGGCCGATGGGGTTCTGCCGAAGATTGCCGTGCGCTGTTCGTTGGAGCCGCTCACCGAAACCGACACCCATGCCTATATAGCGTACCGGCTGAAAGCGGCCGGAAGGGAGCAGCCGCTGTTCGACCCTGCGGCGCTGCAGGCGATTTACGCGTTGTCGAAGGGGCTGCCGCGCCTGATCAATATCATCTGCGATCATGCCCTGCTATACGGCTACGGCGCCAATCAGCAGATGATCGACGGCGGGGTGATCCGCGAATGCAGCCGCGACCTGAGCGTAGCGCTGGATTTGGAGGAGCCGCCCAAGGACCGCCCGCTGGAATCCACGCTCCCAGCCGCACCGGCGGAGACACTGCGCGCAGCGGCGAGCCGGCTGCTCTCGGGAGCTGGGCGTTCGTGGCTTTACGTCGCTGCCGCGCTGGCAGCCGCAGGAGTCCTTTACGTCATCTTGCGCTGATGCGTCGGTCCTTTCGCGCGACCGGCATGTGGAAATAGCATTTCATGCAAACAAGTCGAACTTCGCCAGCCTTCCGTCCAGCCCGCCGTTTGCCAGCGGGCGCTTCCAGGACGGCCGCAATCCGATGTGCTTCAGCATCTCGCGATCGCCGAAGTAGATGAAAGCCGTCGCGCCGGTACAACGCTGTTTCAGGAAATCCCCCAGTTCGCGGTAGAAGGCCTCCGTGCCGCCCTGTGGTTTAAGGCGGATGCCATGGGGCGGATTGCAGATCATCACCCGGCCCGCAAGATCGCTGCGCTTTCGGTAATCACGCGTCTGGATGCGGACAGAGGAGCCATGGGGCAGCCGCCGCAGGTTGGCGTGGGCGATCTGCACGATGCCGGGGGCGATGTCGCTGCCGCTGATCAGGCCTGCGGCAGGCGCACGGATCGCCCGATCGGCCTCGGCTTTAACGGTCGACCACAGGCCGCGGTCGAAATCCGGCAGCTGTTCGAAGCCGAAGCGAGGGCGCAGAAAGGCGGCGGGGATGCCACAGTGGTGCATCAGGGCTGCATCGGCGCATCCACGCCCTCCTGACGGTAGCCGCGGCGATGCAGCGAGCCCCCCGAGGTGTCCAGGCCGATGACGGCGCGGTTGTTCTCGACATAGAGGCTGATCCAGACGTCCGGGTCCGTGCGCTGAACGCTCGGCCGCCGGCCGCAGTCCTCGCGGAAATAGTCGGCGATGGCATCCTTCAGGCAGAGCGCGGCGTATTGGGAATGGCGGATCTTGCTATGCGACACGTTGGCGAACACCGCCAGGGTCTGCTCCACCCGCAGGATCTCCTTCCAGGGGACCCGCCGGGCGTTGCGGTAAAGCCGATCGGTGTCGT
>JALOPD010000309.1 GCA_025454075.1 Desulfobacterales bacterium
TTTTCGGTTGCTGGCAGCGGCCGGGTTCAAGCGCATTCAAGCGGGCGCCTTTGTTCATCCCGAGATGGTCCCCCAAATGGCCGATACGGGCGAGTTTGTCCAAATCATCCGCGGTGAAGTTCCCGGCGTTCTCATTTCAGCGCTGGTTCTAAATGATAAAGGCCTGGAGCGGGCTTTGAAATGCGGAGTCAACCGCTTGAACATCTCTTCGTCGGCTTCAAATTCGCACAGCCTGAAAAACGTGAAGCGTCCTGCGGAGGAGGCGTTTGCCGGCCTGCTGGAGATGATCCGCCGGGCGCCGCGGCCGGGGCTGCAGGTGCGCGCCGGTATACAGTGCGCTTTCGGCTGCGTTTACGAAGGACCGATCTCCGAAGAGAAAGTCCTCGAGATGGCCGTTCGCCTGGCCGAGGCCGGCGCCGGCGAAATCGAGCTGGCGGACACCACCGGCATGGCCAACCCGCTGCAGGTCAGGCGGCTCGTCTCCAAAACCCGGACGGCGATACCGCACCTTCCGATTTCGATCCACCTGCACGACACGCGCGGCCTCGGCCTGGCGAACATGCTGGCTGCCCATGAAGCCGGCGTAAACCTTTTTGATGTCTCGGCGGGGGGACTCGGCGGCTGCCCGTTTTTGAAGGGAGCTTCAGGCAACGTCGCGGCCGAGGATGCCGTGAACCTGTTCGAGCAGATCGGCGTCGAGCCGGGCATCGACTTGAAAGCGCTTTGCAAGGTGGTGGACCGGTACGAGGAGCTTTTGGGCCGCAGCCTGCCGGGCCGCATGAACCGGGTGATCAAGGCCCGGAGCAACCCTTTCGGGTGAGAATGCCAGAAAATTACTCCAGCCGCATCCGCCTGCTTCCGGCCGGCGTCAAACGCCTGACGGAGGACTCCGTCGAGGTGCGTTGGAACCCGAAGGTCCGCCGCCTCGAAACGTCGGTCTATCGCGGTGATTCGCCCGACACGATCCTGCTGGACGCTCCCCTGGCGCGCGCCAAGGAGGAGAGTTCGGTCACATTGAGCGGCCTGCCGACCGACCGCCCCCATTTTTTCAAACTGGTTGCTGACGGCGGGGCTGAACTGATCATCGGCGAGCGCCGGCCCGTTGTGGAAGGATGCCCCAACCTGCGGGACCTGGGCGGCTACGAGACCACGGACGGGCGGCTGGTGAAGTGGGGCCGGATCTTCCGGTCGAGCAACCTCGGGCGTCTGACCGGGAGAGGCCTCAACCAAATCACGCGGCTGGGCATTAAGATGGTCTGCGACTTCCGCACCGAGGCCGAGGCCCGCACGCTTCCCAACCGGTTCCCGGACTCGGAGGCGGTCGGCTACGCGCGGCTGCCCATTCAGCACGGCGAATTCGAGCCCACCTCTGTTTTCGACCGCATCAAGAAGGGCGATTTTGACTGGATCTCCGAAAACTTCATGGTCCAGGGCTACATCGACAGCGTGGAGCGCTATCCGGAGGTGTGGGCCGCCCTGTTCAACCTGCTTGCCGACCCACGACACCGGCCGCTGCTTTTCCACTGCACCGGCGGCAAGGACCGCACCGGCGCCGCCGCCGCCCTGATCCTGCTCTCCCTGGGCGTGCCCGCGGACACGGTGATAGCCGATTACGGCCTGTCCGACGGCTACAACGCCGATGTGCGCAAGGCGATCTACGATCACCTACGGCCCCTCGGCGTGGACATCGCAAAGGTGGAGCCGTATTTCACGGCCCCGGAAAGCCGCATCCGCGCACTCCTGGAGCATGTCGACGCCCGGTATGGCTCGGCCGTCGACTATTTGACGAAAAGAGCTGGGGTCAACGAAAAAACGATTGCCCTTCTGAAGAATGATCTCTTGGAGTGATCGGGATTCAGTTCGCAGTCGACTCAGGAAGCAAACGGGCCGCTGACGACCCGGTTGCGGCCTTTTTGCTTGGCCCGGTAGAGGTGGTCGTCCGCCCGCTTGAGCAGGGCCTCCGCCTGCAGGGCTTTCGGGAGCTGTCCGGCACTGAAACCGACGACGCCGAAGCTGGCGGTGACGGCGATTTTTTCCCCCTCCCACCCGAATTCCGTCCCGGCGATGTGGGCCCGCAGCCGTTCGGCCAGTCGCACCGCGTTTTCGAGCGCGGTTTCCGGCAGCACCAGCAGGAATTCCTCCCCGCCGTAGCGCGCCAGCCAGTCCGAATCGGTGCGGATGAGTTCGTTCAAGCATCTCACGAACTCCTTTAGCACCCAGTCGCCGCACTGATGCCCGCAGGAGTCGTTGATGGTTTTAAAGTGGTCGAGATCGCACAAGGCGAGGGACAGCGCGCGGCGATAGCGCACCGCCCGCCGAATTTCCCGCGGTAGCTGGTCGTTCATGTAGCCGCGGTTGAAGCAACCGGTGAGGGCGTCGCGCTGGGACAGGTAGAGGATTTTTTTGTTGGCCTGCTCGAGGGCCTCCTTGTCTTTGCGCAGCTTCTCGTAGAGAATCGAGTTCTCCATGACCAGCGAGCACTGCCTGGCCAGCACCGACAACAGGCGCATGTTCTCCTGGGTCACCAGGCTCTCCTGCAAGGGGGTCAGGGCCAGGACCATGCCCAGTGTGCGTTTTACGGTCGCCAGCGGCAGCATGACCGCGGACAACCCCTGGCTGGACCCCAAGGCGGGGGTGATGGACGGCTGGCGGCGCTTCAAAACGACGGAAAAAACACCGACCTCGATTTGCGCCTCGATCTCTTTCTGAAACACCTCCCTTCGGGTTTCGGGGGCGGCGTGGGTGAGCACGAACTCCTGCGAGGTCTCATCCACCATGAACAACGCGCAGCTCTCGATCTCGATCAGGCCCCGGGCGTCCCGCAGGAACGCCTCCCAGATCCGGTGAATACCGGCGGGGATTTCGATCTTGTCTTGGAATTGAGCCAGCTGCTCGATTTTTTCAGCCAGCTCGATGAGCGCCGTTGGGTTTTGGTTCATGGGGTCGGATCCTATCCGTCGGAGAGTTTAAATGATGTTAGCATACTGCCGCCGCTCACGAAAGGTTGAGGTTCGCCCGCTGCGGCGGCAACCCCGGCCGGACGCATAAGTCTGGATTTTTTCGGCTGGATGAGATAACGCTTGGTCCTTCGTGGACTATGATGCAGGACGATGGAACCAAAATGGCACATCAGAAAATAACGTTGTTCATCCAGTGCCTGGTCGACGCGGTCTGGCCGCACGTGGGCGAAGCCATGGTCCGCGTCCTGGAAAGGCTCGGTTTCGAGCTGGACTGCCCCACGGAACAGACCTGCTGCGGGCAGCCGGCGTTCAATTCCGGTTTTCGGAAGGAAGCCCGGGTGGCCGCCCGGCGGTTTGTCGAGGTGTTCGAGACGGCAGGGACGATCGTGTCGCCGTCGGGATCCTGCGTGCACATGGTGCGCCATCACTACGCGGAGCTGTTCAAGGGCGAACCGAAATGGCGTGAGCGGGCGGAGCGCATCGCCGCACGCACCTACGAGTTCACTGAGTTCCTGGTCGACGTGCTGAAGGTGGAGGACGTGGGCGCGAGCTACCCCGGCCGGGCGACCTACCACGACTCCTGCCATCTGCTGCGCGGCATTCGGGTCAAGGAGCAGCCCCGCCGTCTGCTGCGCGGCGTGGCCGGCCTCGAGCTGGTGGAGATGAAAAACTCCGACTACTGCTGCGGGTTCGGCGGCGCCTTCGCGGTGAAATACCCGGATATCTCCACGGCCATGGTCAACGACAAGGTCGACCACATCGTCAACTCCGGCGCGGACACCGTGGTCGGCTGCGACACGGGCTGCCTGCTCAACATCGCCGGCGCCGTCAGCCGACGCGGGCTGCCCATCAAAACGATGCACATCGCGGAGATACTGGCGCATCGGAAGTGATGAGCAACGAGTAACGAGTGAAAGGTTCACTTGAATCCTTGAACCCTTGTATCCCTCGAACCCTGATTTTAAACCATGTCCGACATCAGCACTGAAAAATACGTGGAAGAGGCCAAGCGGGGCATCGCCGACCCGGTGCTTCGCAAAGCGCTCTCATCCCTGCAGGACCGTTTCGGCCGCGGCACGGCCGAGGCCTACCGCAAGCTGCCCGAGGGGCCGGATCTGAGGCTCAAAGCGCACGAGATCCGCGAGAGGGCGATCGAAAATCTCGACGTTCTCCTGGAAACCCTGACGGCCAAGATCCGGCAAAACGGCGGCCACGTGTTTTTTGCCGCGACCGCCAAAGACGCCGTGGACTACTGCCTGGAGGTGGCGCGCCGCAACCGGGTGCGGCTGGTCGTCAAGGGCAAGTCCATGGTGACCGAGGAGATCAGCCTTAATCCGGCGCTCGAGGCCGCCGGGGTCGAGGTGGTGGAGACCGATCTGGGGGAGTACATCATCCAGCTGGCCGGCGAAAAGCCCTCCCACATCATCGCCCCGGCCATCCACAAGACG
>JALOPD010000310.1 GCA_025454075.1 Desulfobacterales bacterium
CAAATTCAACGTGTTCGTCGATGGCGACTACTTCGAGGTCGGGGTGGACGCTCTCGGCGGTCCGCCCATGGTAACCTACGCCCGGCCGACGGCCGCCCCGGCGGCGGTGACGGCCCCCGCCGCGCCCGCAGCTCCGGCGGCGCCCGCCGCGCCCGCCCCGGAGGCTCCCAAGGCCGAGGCGCCCAAGGCGGCGGCCGACACCAAGGGGACCCCGCTTTCAGCGCCCATGCCCGGCATGATCGTCAAGTACCTCAAAAACGTCGGCGACACGGTGCGCGAGGGCGAAACGATCGTGGTGCTCGAGGCGATGAAAATGGAAAACGCCCTGCCGGCGCCGACCAACGGCACCGTGAAAGTCCTCAACTTCAGCAGCGGCGACTCGGTGAAGAAGGGCGACGTGCTGGCGGTGGTGGGGTAACGGGGATGATATGAAAATTCACGAATACCAGGCGAAGGAGCTGTTCAAAAAATACAAGATCCCCATCCCGGCCGGCGGCGCGGCCTTCAGCGCGGACGAGGCCTGCCAGGTCGCCGACGGACTCGGGGGCTGGCCGGTGGTGGTCAAGGCCCAGATCCACGCCGGCGGCCGGGGCAAAGGCGGCGGGGTCAAGCTTGCACGGTCGGCGGCAGAGGTGAAAACCCTGGCCGGCCAGATCCTGGGGATGACCCTCGTCACGCACCAGACGGGCCCCGAGGGGCGGCGGGTGCGCAAGGTGCTGGTGGAGCAGGGGTTGAACATCAGAAAGGAGCTCTACCTCAGTATCATCCCCGACCGGGCCACGGCCAAGATCGTCCTCATGGCGAGCGCGGCCGGGGGCATGGACATCGAGGAGGTGGCCGCCAAAACCCCGGAGAAGATCATCAAAGTCTTCGTCAACCCGCTATCGGGGCTCCAGGGCTATCACGGCCGTCAGCTGGCCTTCGGCCTCAACCTGCCGCCGGCGGCCGTCAAGAGCTTCACCTCCATGCTTCAGAACCTCTACCGGTTGTTCATGGAGTACGACTGTTCGCTCGTTGAGATCAACCCGCTCGTCATCACGGCCGAAGAGGCGGTCATCGCCCTGGACGCCAAGGTCAACTTCGACGACAACGCGCTCTTCCGCCACAAGGAGCTTTTCGAGTACCGGGATCTCGACGAGGAGAACCCGCTGGAGGTCGAGGCGTCCAAGTTCAACCTGAACTACATCGCCCTCGACGGCAACGTGGGCAACATGGTGAACGGTGCGGGCCTCGCCATGGCGACCATGGACATCATCAAGCTCGCCGGGGCCGAACCCGCCAATTTCCTGGACGTGGGCGGTGGTGCCAGCGCCGAAATGGTTGAAAACGGGTTCCGCATCATCCTCTCGGACCCGAACGTGAAAGGGGTCCTCATCAACATCTTCGGGGGGATCCTGCGCTGCGACATCCTGGCGAACGGCGTGGTGGAAGCCGCCCGCAAGACCGGCATCCAGGTCCCGGTGGTGGTGCGCATGGAAGGCACCAACGTCGAAGCGGGCCGGCGCATCCTGGCCGAATCGGGCCTCAATTTGATTACGGCCGTCGATCTCAAGGACGCCGCCCAAAAGGTGGCCGGGCTGGTTTAGAGCGTCAAGCGCGTTGAGACCTCCCGGAGGTTAGGGGATGCATCCTCGGCGACCCCAGCGCGTCGGACGCTTGCAACGATCCGAACGATTCAACGACAAAGGAAATCAACCGTGAGTATCTTCGTCAACAAAGAGACACGGGTGCTGGTGCAGGGCATCACCGGCAAGGAGGGGCAGTTCCATGCCCGCCATTGCGCCGCCTACGGGACTCGGATCGTGGCCGGGGTCACGCCGGGCAAGGCCGGCCAGAACGTGGACGGCATCCCGGTTTTCAACACGGTGGCCGACGCCGTGGGCCAGACCGGCGCCGACTGCAGCCTGATCTTTGTGCCTCCGGCCTTCGCGGCCGATGCCATCCTGGAGGCGGCCGATGCGGGCGTGCGCCTGGTGGTGGCCATCACCGAGGGCATTCCCGTCCTGGATATGATGAAGGTCAAAAATTTGATCGAGGGCAAGCCGGTGCGGCTGATCGGGCCCAACTGCCCCGGGATCATCACACCGGGCGAGGCCAAGATCGGCATCATGCCGGCCCCGATTCACAAGCCCGGCGGGCCCATCGGGGTCGTCTCCCGCTCCGGGACCCTGACCTACGAGGTGGTGCACCAGTTGACGCAGCAGGGAATCGGCCAGACCACCTGCATCGGCATCGGGGGCGACCCCGTCAACGGCACGAACTTCGTGGACTGCCTGTCGGCCTTCGAAGCGGATCCCGCCACCCGCGGAGTCGTCATGGTGGGTGAAATCGGCGGCAATGCCGAGGAAACGGCCGCAGCGTTCATCCAGACCGAGATGCGCAAACCGGTGGTCGGCTTCATCGCCGGAATGACCGCTCCTCCCGGACGGCGCATGGGGCATGCCGGGGCCATCATCAGCGGCGGATCGGGCACGGCCCAGGCCAAGGTCGAGGCCATGCAGGCCGCCGGCATCCATGTGTGCGAGAACTTAGGCGCGCTCGGGGAGCTGTGCAAGCGGGTTTTTAAATAGCGGTGTTCAGTGCTTCGTGTTCAGCGACTGATAGCCGGGTGCATCGATCGCGTTCTCCTTCACCCAGCACCCAAACACCAAACACCCAACACTAAACACCAGCCACCAACTTCATCTCATGCACGAAATGGGCATCGCCCTGCAGATCATCGAGATCGCCACGGCGTCGATTCCGGCGGAGCTGGGTTCGGCGAAGGTGGAAAAGGTCAATTTGAAAATCGGCAAACTGGCGGCCGTGGTCGCCGACAGTCTGCGATTCTGCTTCGAAATCGCCACCCGGGACACCCCGTTGGCCGGGGCCGAACTTTCCATCGAGGAGACCCCGGTCGTCGCCCGGTGCAAGGAGTGCCGTACGCAATGGACGATCGATGAGCCGGCCTTCGCGTGCCGGGCCTGCGGCAGCGGCTCTTTGGAGATTCTCTCCGGGCGGGAACTCGACATCGTGTCGATTGAAGTCGCACAAGGGGGTATAGATGCAGGCGGGCAAGGATCAACGCGCGACGCGTGAAATCAAAGTGGTGCAGCGGGTTCTCAAGGTCAACGAGCGCATGGCCGAGGAGAACCGCCGCCATTTTTCCGACCGAGGCGTTTTTGTCATTAATGTCATGAGCTCCCCCGGCTCCGGCAAGACCGCGACGCTGCAGAAAACCATCGAGCGCCTCATGCCGGAGGTCCGGGCCGCGGTCATCGTGGGCGATGTCGCCACCACCCACGATGCGGACCGCCTGGCCGTCACCGGCGTCCCGGTGGTCCAGGTGAACACGGACGCCTTCGGCGGCGACTGCCACCTGGCGGCGCATGTGATCGAAAAGGCCGCGGACGACATCGACCTCGACGCGATCGAGCTTCTGATCGTCGAAAACGTGGGCAACCTCGTCTGTCCGGCGGAGTTCGACATCGGCGAGGATGTGCGGGTGGTGGTCCTCAGCGTGACCGAGGGCGAGGACAAACCGGTGAAATACCCCACTATGTTCAGGACCTGCGACGCGGCCCTTCTGAACAAGATCGACCTGCTGCCGCATCTCGATTACGACAAAGACCAGGCGATCGCCTACATCCACCAGGTGAACCCGGCCATGCCGGTTTTCGAAATTTCCGCCCGCACCGGGGCGGGGATGGATGCGTGGATCGAGTGGCTGAAGGGGAAAATCAGGTCGAAGCTGAAAGTGAAAAGTTGAAAGACAAGGCGAAAACGGCCCCGGAGCGCAATAGCGGCGCGGGGCCGTTTTGGGGGTGTGCTTTCAGCCCGTCAGCCCTGAGCTTCGGACTTGGCGCTTTTCCAGAAGGGCGACAGCTCCCTTAGCCGCGCGATGATCGGCGGCAGTTTCTCAAGGACGACGTCGACCTCCGCGGCCGTGTTGTAGCGGCTCAGGCTGAAGCGGATCGAGCCGTGCGCCGCGGTGAACGGCACCCCCATGGCCCGCAGCACGTGGGACGGTTCGAGCGAGCCCGAGGTGCAGGCCGACCCCGAGGAGGCGCAGATCCCGTGCTCGTTCAGCATCAGCAGGATGGCCTCCCCCTCCACGTATTCAAAGGCGATGCTTGCGGTGTTGGGCAGCCGGTGCTCGCGCTCGCCGTTCACCATGGTGTGGGGCACATCGGATAGGAGCGCGTTTTCCAGCCGGTCCCGCAGTTGGCTCACGCAGCGGTAGTCCCCGGCGTCGAGATGCTGTTGCGCCAATTCGGCCGCCTTGCCCAGGCCGACGATGGCGGCCGTGTTTTCGGTCCCGCCGCGGCGGCCTCTCTCCTGGTGGCCGCCGATCATGAAGGGCGAGAATTTCGTGCCCTTGCGGAGGTAGAGCGCGCCGATGCCCTTGGGGCCGTGGATTTTGTGGCC
>JALOPD010000311.1 GCA_025454075.1 Desulfobacterales bacterium
CCAGTGCGCGACCTGCTCGGTGGTTTGTCCGATCTCCCCCGATAACAGGCCGTTTCCGCGCAAGGAGATGATCGCGGCCTCCTGGGGACTGAAGGACAAATTGGTGAAAAGCGCCGATCCATGGCTGTGCCATAACTGCGGCGATTGTTCGACGCGCTGCCCGCGCAAGGCCAAACCGGCGGATGTGCTCGCCGCCATCCGCGCCCAGGCCATTACCGAGTACTCGGGGCCGAGGGTTCTGGCAAACGCATTGAACAATCCCAAGATGCTCCCGGTCCTGCTGCTGGTGCCGGCGGTCTACATCCTGATCATGGGCACCATCATGGGCAAGATATTCAATTTCCAGTTTCTCAATTTCAGCCCGGAGGGCACCATCGTGCACGCCAAGATGGTGTCCACCTGGCTGGTGGACGTCGTCATGCTCACGGCCGCGGGCTTTGCCGCGCTGACCTTCTTCAACGGGGTGAAGCGCTTCCTGTGCGACATCCACCAGAACGCGCTGGCCGAGGGAAAGACGAATCAGCAGACGATCGATGCCGGCGGCTTCATCCAGGCCCTGATCCGCACCATCCCGACCATCCTGCGGCACGCCAAGTTCAATGAGTGCACCGAGAACAAGGAACGGGGCGTCTCGCACATGCTGGTGCTGTTCGCCTTCATCGGGCTCTTCATCGTCACCTCCATTTTCTTCGTGGCGATCTATGGCCTGCAGATCCACGGTCCCTACTCCCAGCTGAATCCGGTTAAATGGCTGGCCAACGTGAGCGGCGTGGCGCTCATCATCGGCAGCATTCTGCTGATCAAGACCCGGATGAACAAGCCCGACCAGAAATCGGCTTACAAGGACTGGCTGCTGCTTTGGCTCGTTCTGGGTCTGGGCGTCACCGGCATGGGGGCGCAGCTGACCCGCCTGGCCGGCTGGGCGGGAGCATCCTACACCGTCTATTTTATCCACCTGATCCTGATCTGGTTCACCTTCGCCTACCTGCCGTTCTCGAAGCTGGCCCATTTAGTCTATCGCACGGTGGCGATGACGTATGCGGAGTTTGCCGGGCGTAAATAAGATGACTTCGTAAATAGTCCAATCTCTGCGTTGCGCTTCATCTCGTTGCCGCTGCGGTGTACGGCCAGTACGCCTCGCGGCACGAGATTCGCGCGCCTTGATCTTGGCCTCTTTACGAAGTCATCGGTTCGGGTGACTTGTTATAGGTTCATCAAATAAGACGGGTCCAAAAAAAACCACAGGGCATCCGCGAAGGCGGGTGCCCTGACTTTTTGAAGCGGGCGCCGGGCCGGCAGCGGCAATAACACCCATAAAAAGAGGGGGCACCCGCACTGCGGATGCCCCCCTTTTTACGGGTATTTTCGATTGATTCTACTTCTTGGTGTCGCCCGTGGCGGCGCCGTGCATCTTGATCTCGACCTTTTCGGTCAGGCCCTTGTAGTACTCACCCAGGATGGCGAGGACCTCGTCTCGGCCGAAGTGATCGGGCACCTTGGCGCCTTCGGACAGCATCTTGCGCAGTGCCGTGCCGGAGAGCAGCACCCGGTCTTCCTTGCCGTGCGGGCAGGTGCGCAGGGAGGCCATGCCGTCGCACTTGAAGCAGTAGAAGGTCCAGTCGATCATGAGCGGCTTGCAGAGCAGCGCTTTGCCGGCTTCCTTGGGATAGGGGATCTTGTTGAAGATGGTCTGAGCCTCGAACATGCCGTAGAAGTCGCCCACGCCGGCATGGTCGCGGCCGATGATCATGCGCGAGCAGCCGTAGTTCTGACGGAAGGTGGAATGCAGCAGGGCCTCGCGCGGTCCGGCGTAGCGCATGTCGAGCGGATAGCCGCCCTGGAGCACGTTTTTCTCGACAAAGTAGTACTTGACCAGGGCGTCGATGCACTTGACGCGCACGTCGGCGGGGATGTCGCCGGGCTTCAGGTTGCCCACCAGGGAATGGATGAAGACGCCGTCGCAGACTTCAACGGCGATCTTGCACAGATACTCATGGGACCGGTGCATGGGGTTGCGCAGCTGCAGGGCCGCGATTTCCCTCCACCCGCGTTCCTCGAAAATCTTGCGGGATTCGGCCGGCCGCATATAGACGCCTGCGTATTTCTTCGGAAATTCGCCTTCGCTCAGAACCTTAACGGGGCCGGCCAGATTGACGGCCTTCTGATTCATGACCATCTGAACGCCCGGGTGGTCCTTCTCGGCGATCTTCCAGAATTCCTCGGCCGTCTTGGTGCCTTCGCCCATGAAGACTTTTTCGCACTCGTACTTTTTCTCGGCCGTGCCCATGTCGTACTTCTCGGTGACCTTCATGGTGGCCATGATTTCCTTGCCCTCGGGGTCGTACAGGGCGATTTCTTCCCCGACATTGATCTTGGCCGCATCCTCCTTGGAGGCGGAAAGGGTAACCGGGATCGGCCAGAAGGTGCCGTCCGCCAACAAAAAATTGTCGCAGACGCCTTTCCAGTCGGCCTTGGTCATGAAGCCGGTCAAGGGGCTGAAGCCGCCGATGCCCATCATAATCAGATCGCCATTTTCACGCGCAGAAACTGGGATCTGTTTCAGGCCGGCCGCTTTTTTCTTTTCGGCCTCCAACGCCGCGCCTTCCAGCAGACAACAGGTCAATCCTTTTCCGCCATGGGGGGGTATCAACTGTGACATAAATTTCTCTCTCCTTTCCTGCGTTGTTATGGTTCCGCCCGGTCCACCCCGGGCTCTATGGTTACATTACGAAGAGTGTATTCCTATTAGGGAACGGTTGGTTTGTCAAGCGCATTCGAATGGTCAGCGAGCGGCCCGCCGGCCTTGCGGCAAATGCGGGGGCGGCCCTCTCGGCCGGTTCATTGCCGTTCTGAGCGCCCCCGGCCTTAAAAAATGCAACGCAAGGATCTTCCGGAAGGTATCGTCGCCCTATTCGGCCAGCTCGTACATCGCCTCAAACTTGGCGGCCGCAATACAGTAGGCGTCCGTGCCGTCCTCGTTGTTATAAACCAAATAGTCTCCTGCAAGGTAGTGAGATTGCCCTTCTTTCGTAGCAACGCTGCCGGGCTGCGTCGCCCGTTCAGCCCATACCGGGGTGGTCTTTACGTACGTGCCGGGGCCTACGCGGCGGTAAGTCCTGCTAAACACCGCGTGGTCTACCGTATAAATATCCCCCTGGTTATCGACCATCCAGTCCCCAGGCTTGCAGCGCTGTTCGGCTCCCCACTTCCGATATTTGAATCCAGAGGTGTCCAGGTCCAGCCGGACAGCGACCACAAATTGGTCGGCCTTCTTTCGGTAACGTTGGCGCGTGGTCATAAATCGGTTCCAATCGTATCCTGAGCGCAGGGAATCCGCCGCATTGCGACGCCCGAGAATCAGCGCTGGTATTTGCCCATCAACTGCCCCTCGGCCAAAACATGGCCCTTCATGGCGGCCAACAGCTGGGCCTTGGTGCTGCCGCTCTCCAAGGTAAGCAGGGTATCGAGGGCGTAGATCTTGAAGTAGTAGCGATGGATGCCGCCGGGCGGGCAGGGACCGCCGTAACCGAGCTTGCGGAAATCGTTCTTGCCGTGGCGGGCACCGTTCTTCAGCACCGCCTCGGCCGGGATGCCGGCATGAAGCGCGGTGACGTCCGCCGGAATGTTGAAGAGCACCCAGTGCACCCAGGTGCCCACCGGGGCGTCCGGGTCGTCGCAGATGAGCGCCACGCTCTTGGCCTCGTGTGGCACCCCGGACCATTTCAAGTCGGGAGAGATGTCCTCGGCGTCGCAGGTGTACTTCTTGGGAATCAATGCTCCTTCGGTGAAGGCGGAAGATGTGAGGGTGACGGCCATGTCGGTTCCTCCTGATGAAAGGGGTGAAAGGCCGAGGCCGACGCCGATGATGCCGGCCAGAAGCGCAATGTCGGCAATCGGATTCCGGCTGGTCATAAAGCCTCCCTCCGATGGGGTTTGCCAGCGGGCCCGCAGAAAGAGGAAAAGAAACAAAATCAAGACGGGATAAGACTTTTTAGTATGAAGCTGAAGGCGATGTCAACCGCCGCGGGGCTTCCATTTGGTACTCGAGACATCCTCTGCTATCTGCCCACCTGCGCTTTGCCCTTTGCTGGGTTACGGCCGCGTGCTGTTGAGCCCCACGAACGTCCCCCCGTTGCGGTAGCATAGGGCGCGCATCAGGGTGGCAAAACGCTGACCGGTGTTGCCCGGCTGCTGGGTGCGTTCGATGACCGTGGGGAAGCCCACCCCATGGATGCGCACTCGGCGCTCCCCGCCACCCGCCGAACGGTTCAGGCGGTCCACTTCGTCCAGCACCGGCTGGATCGCCGTTCCGCTGAACTCATCTCCGAACACATACAGGCTGATGCGCTTGTCTGCGGCGTAAAAGCCGCTGATCGCTTCGACGATGCCCTCCACCGGGCTGCTGTT
>JALOPD010000312.1 GCA_025454075.1 Desulfobacterales bacterium
AGGTGATCCATTGGCAAGGACCAATTTCAAGTTTACCAAGCGGCAGAAAGAGCTCGAACGCAAGAAGAAAAGCGAGGAAAAGCGGCAGCGCAAGCTGGACAAGAAAGGCGTGCCGGACGAAGCGGCAGCCGATGGGCTTCAGCCGGCGGCGGATGACGGGCAACCGGCGGCTGCGCCTGATGCGGCTGAGGGTTGATGAGTCCGCCGCAACGCGTCTGCATCCAAAAGCATCCGGCATCGCACCTGTAAAAGGACAACTCCATGCGCTCCTCGCCACTGCCATGCGCTGCGGCGCTTCCGGCGGACCGGCTAAATGAGGTGATCGGTGTGCTGACCCGGCGCGAGGTCGAAGCGCGGCTGATCGCCCCCCTCGTGGCGGCCCTGGGACGTGAATTCGGTGAGGAGCGGGTGCTGCGCGTGCTGCAGGAGACGGTCGCCGCGATCGCCCGCGGTCAGGGGGCCGAGCTGGCGCAGGCCATGGGAGGCAACTCGCTCGAGGAGTTCCGGGCGTCTCTCGAACACTGGACCCGGGGGCAGGCGCTCGCAATCGACGTGCTCGAAGAGGGGGCAGGCGTCCTGGCGTTCAACGTCACCCGCTGCCGCTACGCCGAGATGTACCGCGAGCTCGGGATGGCCCGCCTGGGGCCGACGCTGTCCTGCGCCCGGGATTTCGCGCTGATCGAGGGCTTCAACCCCCGGATTCGGCTCACCCGCACGCAGACCCTCATGGAGGGTGCCCCCTTCTGCGATTTCCGCTACCGGTATTCGAAATAGGCGCTTTGGCAGCAGCCGCGGCAGCGGTCGCCCGCGCGCGGGTCGAACGCCTCCCCGCACCCGGGACAGATGCCGACCGACTGCTTTTTGGGGCGTCTGAGAAAATCGGTCACGACCACCTCCCGGCAGGAGAGCACCGCCCGCCGGGCCTCGATGATGGTCTTCAGCAGAACGTCGAGCGGCAGCTCGCGCTTGGCGATCTGCTTCAAAAACCAGCCCTGAACCTCCGGAAACGCGGCCGCCTTGCCCGCATCCAGCCAGACCCGGACTCCGCGCCGGTCGACGCGGTCATAGAGGGTGAGGGCGAACCGGTCCCAGTCCAGCACCCGCAGCCAGCCGTTGCCCAGCGTGCAGGGAGTCAGGATCTGCACCGCGTCGGGCAGGCAGCGCCGGGTTTCCACGATGGCGTCGGCCTCGGTCTTGCGGCCGATTTACTCCTGGGCCCAGTCCACCATGAAGGCGCCGATCATCACCCCCGGCGCCGGGAAGCCGTGGAATCGGGTGATCTCCGCCATCACCTGTCCGGCGGACTTCCCGCACAGCGTCGGTTCGGAAGCAGATGGTTCCATGGCCGGTCCGAGATTAGGGCCGCTGCGCCGCGGCGGAGCGTTTGAGGATCGCAAACAAGATCATCGCTGAAGCCGCCAGTCCCAGAAAAACATAAAATCCCTGAACATAGCCCGACTCTCCCTGCACCCGCACGAACAGCCCCAGGACCGGCGGCAGCACGAACCCGCCGAAGGCGCCCAGGCCGCCGATGATTCCGGCGGCGCCGCCCACGGCCTTGGGGGTGAACTTGGGCACCAGCTTGAAAACCGCCGCATTGGCGACGCCCATGCCCAGCGCCAGCAGCATCTGCCCCAGGAAGGCCGTGAGGAAGGACCCCTGCCCGGCGATCAGGGCCAGCGCGCCGGCCGCCACCACCAGGAAAGCGACCTGAGCCACCAGCAGGCCGCCCAGCCGGTCCGCAGCGATTCCGCCGACCACGCGCAGGAGGCTGGCCGAAAGCGAAAAGGCCGCCGTGAGCAGCCCGGCCTGCAGGAGGCTCGCCTTGAACCCCTCGACCCAGAACGTCGGGAACCACACCGTCAG
The DNA here is from genome assembly GCA_025454075.1 of Desulfobacterales bacterium. Next base: position 1,867 of record JALOPD010000312.1, read on the forward strand.
GGCGATGAACCCGCCGAAGGTGATGAAGTAGAAATAGGTCAGCGCCCAGGTGCGCCAGTCGGCCCCGGCCCTGCGGATCGAGTCCATGGCCTTGCCGGTCGGGACCAGCTCTTCGCCGCAGGCCAGCAGCAGGGCATCGGGGTCGATGTCCATCCCCATTTCCTTGTACTGGAAATACGGCGCGTCCCGCATGCGCGCGAATACCAGCCAGGTCATCACCAGCAGCGCGACCAGCCAGGCGACATAGGACCAGGTGAACCCGAGGCGTTCGACCAGAAAGGGCAGCAGCAGCGCGAACATGCCCGGTGCGAGGTTGCCCAGGCCGCCGTAGACCGCGAGCGCGGTCCCCTGCTTGCGCTGGGGGTACCAGTAGGAGACCGCCGGCACCCCGACCGAGAACACGGCGATGCCGCAGCCGCATAGGATGCCGAAGAGGAGAAAGAAGGGGAAGTGGGCGGGCCGCGGCGGCCCTCCGAGGCTGAAGATCAGCGTGATGCCCGCGACGCCGGCGGCGGCCAAGGTGAGGAGGATCAGGATCGGCTTCTTGCCGCCCATGCGGTCGACCAGGGCGCCGAAGGGGATCCGCAGCAGGGAGCCGGTCAGCGCGGGCGAGGCCGCCAGGATGCCCATCAGGAAAGGACCCACGTCCAGGGCCTGCTTGAGCTTGGGCACGATCGGCCCGAAGGCCGAAACCCCGGCGAACCCGGCGAAGAACGCGAGCGTCGTCCAGGCCAGCGCCGCGCGCGGGTTCGAGACCGCGTAGCAGACGTTTTCCGTTTCAGCCATCGATAGCTCCTCAACCCATAGATCTCAGGGTTCAGGGTCAGAGTTAAGGAATCAGGGTTCAGGGTTCGGGGTTCAGGAAAAGAGCCATAAGGATATATCGCATTATGAAAAACGGCCTTTTCTGACGCTGATCGAACCAGTGGCAAACGGTTTCGGCTATTTGTTTCTTCCCTGAACCCTGAACCCCGAACCCTGACCTCTTTCTCATGCCGCCACCTGCTTCCGGAACAAAAGCGGCCGCCGGAAGATATAGAACAGCGGCACGCTCCAGATGTGGACCAGGCGCGAGAACGGGGAAAAGGCCAGCAGCGCGAAGGCCGAGAGGATATGCAGCTTGTAGGCGATCGGCACCTCCGCCATCAGGCGCGGGTCGGGCTGCAGGGTGAGGATGCCGCGGATCCAAGGGGCGATGGTGTCGAGCACGTTAAAGCCACCAAAGAAGACATCGTAGGTCCCGATGCCGGTTACGAACGCCAGCCCGAAGAGAACGGCGAAATCCGTCGGGGTGGTCATCAAACGGATGCGCTTAATGAAGAGACGGCGTGCGAGCAGGATCAGCACTCCCAAAAAAGCGGCGAAGCCTACGACCCTGCCGACATGGTGCGCCAAGGCGGTGTGCGCGGGCGTGTCGATCCCGACCATGTCAAACACGGCCTGAGGGATCAGCAGGCCGGCGGCATGGCCCGCCAGCGTGCCCAGAATGCCGATGTGGAAGAGGTAGGAGCCGAAGAACAGGGTTTTCTTTTCGATGAGCTCGCTGCCGTGGGAATTCCAGGCATAGCGGTCGGTGATATAGCGGTAGGCATGGCCGACGACGAAAACGGCCAGGCACAGGTAGGGGTAGGCGACAAAGGCCAGAAGGTCGATCGTGCGCATGTCAGGCTCCTGTTGCAGTGGACGGCATCATTTCGATTGTTTTTCTATCACCTCAAGGTTTTTACTGTGGGGGCGGCATCTTGCCGCGATTATCTCGTGGCTGGAAGCCACTCCCACAAAGGACACCTTTCTTTGTCAACATACTGGCGCCGTGCGCCATGCCCGCTACTGAGTTTGCGCAGCACTCGTTGATTCGGGAACCACTCCGCACAGCATCTCCAGCAGAGGGGCATACAATGAACCGCTTTCCCGCAGGTGGCCGGTTATCGCGGGCAGGACGGACAGGCAGCGTGCGACCAGCGGATGGATCTCAGACTGCGGCGCCGCCGCCATGAATTCGAGCATCATCGGCAGGAAATCGGGCAGTTCGTTTCCCGCAGTTTCGAAACCGGCCTTGCGGTAGATTTCCAACAGCTCCGCCAGCGCCCTGCCGCGGTCCTCGCGGTCGCCCAGGAGATGCCAGGTGAGGTTCAGGCTGGCCGCGGGGTTGAGGTCGAAGACCGCCGTGTAATGCTCCTGCAGCTCCAGCAGGGACTGGGCCTGCATACGTGCCATAAAAGAGCCTAGACGCTCGCGCACGAGCGGGTCGGCCAACCCGGCCGCGGCGGTTTCCATTTCGGGCAGGGCCTCCAGGGTCTCCGCGTCGGGATAGGTCAGACAGAGGCTCAGCAACTTTAGTAGGGTCGTGTTGTCATTTTTCATGAGGGGTAACCGCAGCTGCCCTGCTCGATGTAGGGCGAGCGCTCGTCCCTGCGGGCCGCGGTGGGCAGCACGAAGCGTTCGCTATGGTAAGCGAGGGCCAGCAGCCGGTACATGTCCTCGGCCGCGCGGGCGCTCAGACCGACTTC
>JALOPD010000313.1 GCA_025454075.1 Desulfobacterales bacterium
TCGGCTTCAAGTACGTGGCCGAAGAGATGAACAAGCTGGAGGCCGCCGGCCGGGGATCGGATTTTATCTTCGGCTGCGAGGAAAGCCATGGCTATCTCACCGGCACCTATGCCCGCGACAAGGATGCGGCCAGCGCCGCGGTCTGGATCGCCGAGTATGCGGCCGAGCTGAAGCTCCGGGGCCAGAGCCTGGTGGACGCCCTCGACGGCATTTACGCCGACTACGGCTACTGCCACAACTACCTGACCGAGATCCGGCTGCTGGGCGCCAAGGGGATGGAGCAGATCGCCGCGATCATGGACCATTTCCGCAAACAGGCGGTGGAACGGTTGGGCGATTTCATAGTGGCCGAGAAGGTCGACCGCTGGCAGGGCGCGCCCCAGCCGCACCTGTCCGAAACCGATACGTCCGCCCGGAACGTCATCATTCTGAATCTCCGGAACGTGCCGGAAACGACCCGCCTGCGCGTTACCGTGCGACCCTCGGGGACCGAGCCCAAGATCAAGATGTACTTCGAGCTGGTGGGAAAGCCCTGCCGCATAGACAACCTGGCCGCCGCCAAGCAGGCGCTCGTCGATGTCCGCCTGCGGCTCGAAAAGACCTTCATGCGCTATTGCTACGGCCTGATCGGCGTGGACTTCCCCGAGCGGGGCTTTCTCCTGTTCTGGCAGCTGGCCCTCAAGGACAAGCTCAGGTACTTCGAGATCGAGGATGAGATCGCGCGGCTGAAGGAGAGCTCCGATCGCATTGTCCGCTCGCAGGAATTGGAGGAGATGCTCAAGTTCCTGGGCGCCAACCCTGTGCAGAAGATCGACAACGCCTTCAAGGCAAGATTCGGAGCGGGCATTCGGGAATACTTAGACCTGGCGCCTTGAAAATTTAATAAAAAGGTTTCTTGCCGCTACAGGCGCTTCCTTCTGTTTCATGTTTTGTGACTCGGATTTCGAATTTTTCCCCGGAGGGTTGCATGTCCTTCCCCACCAACAAAACCAAGATCGTCGCCACCATCGGCCCGGCCTCGGATTCGCCCGAGGTGCTCGAGCAGCTGCTCCTGGCCGGCATGAATGTCGTGCGACTCAACTTCTCCCACGGCGATTTCTCCGGCCATGGAGGGACGATCGCCCGGGTCAGGGCCGCGGCCGCGGCCGTCGGCCGCCGGGTCGCCATCATGGCTGATCTGCCGGGGCCCAAGATGCGCATCGGCAAATTCGCCGAAGAACCGGTCCAACTCGTGCCCGGCGAAACGTTCACCCTGACGACGGAGGACATTCCCGGCTCGCGGCAGCGCGTGTCGGTCAGCTTCCCGCAGCTGCCCGCGTCGGTCCGTCCGGGCGACCGGCTGTTCCTCAACGACGGGTACATCGAGCTCGCGGTCGTTCAGGTCGACGGCCCGGACGTCGTCTGCCGCGTCCAGGTCGGGGGCGAGCTGCGGTCGCGCAAGGGGGTCAATCTGCCCGGGATCGATCTCGGCATCAGCGCCTTCACGGATCGCGATCGCGAGTGCCTGGCGTTCGCCCTGCAACACGGGGTGGATGCCGTCAGCCAGTCCTTTGTGGACCGGGCCGACGACATTGAAGCCGTGCGCGCCGCCGCGGCCGACCTGGGCTACCATCCCATGGTCATCGCCAAGATCGAGCGCTCCGGTGCCCTGAAGCGCATCGACGAGATCATGGGCGCTGCCGACGGCATTATGGTGGCCCGCGGCGACCTGGGGGTGGAGATCCCCATCGAGGAGATGGCCGTCACCCAGAAACGACTGATGCGGATGGCCAACCTGAAGTGCAAGCCGGTGATCACCGCCACCCAGATGCTGGAGTCCATGATCAGCAACCGCCTGCCGACGCGGGCCGAAGCGACCGACGTGGCCAACGCCATCCTTGACGGGACGGATGCCGTGATGCTCTCGGGCGAATCCGCCATGGGCCGCTACCCGGTCGAGGCCGTCGCCATGCTGGCGAAAATCGCCGCGGCAACCGAGGGCCACCGTTCGTCCTTCGTCCCGGCGCTCGCCAACGACTGCACGGCCAACGACCAAGACATCCGGGCCGAAGAGCTGATCGCCGCCAGCGTGGAGGCCACCATCCGCCGGATTACCCCGGCCACGGTCATCGTTCCCACCCACAGCGGTGGCACGGCCCGCAGCATCGCCCGTTTCAGGCTTCCGGTGTGGATCACGGCCGTGAGCTCCCAGGAGAAGACCTGCCAGGATCTCATGTTCTCCTACGGGGTCTTTCCGGAGTGCGAACATGACCATCCGGACCGCTGGATCGACTGGTGCCGCCGCTGGCGCGAAGACAAGCAGCTGAGCGGCCGCTACATCGTCCTGACCGAAGGCCCGTCCCGCAAGCACCCGGACCGCAACAACCGCATGGAAATCATTGATTTGAAGTCATAAGGAACCGCGATGCTTCCCAAAATCAACCCTACCGCCACCGCCGCCTGGACCAAACTCACCCGGCACCATGCGGCCATGAAAAGCACACACATGAAGCGGCTTTTCGCGGAGGACCCGGAGCGATTTCGGAAGTTTTCCATCCGCTTCGAGGACATCCTGCTGGACTACTCCAAGAACCGCATCACTGCAGAGACGATCGAGCTGCTGATCGAACTGGCGCAGGGCTGCGGTACCGCGTCGGCCATCGAGCGCATGTTTGCCGGCGACCGGATCAACGAAACCGAGAACCGCGCCGTGCTGCACGTGGCCCTGCGCAACGCCGGGAACACCCCGATGGGCACCGACGGGGAGGATGTAATGCCCTCGGTCAGCGCCGTGCTGGCCAAAATGAAGGATTTCTCGGAGCAGATCCGCTCGGGCGCCTGGATGGGGTATACCGGCAAACCCATCCGGGATATCGTCAACATCGGCATCGGCGGCTCGGACCTCGGGCCGGTGATGGTCACGGAATGCCTGCGCCCCTACGCGCCGGCCGGGCTTTCCGTGCACTTCGTCTCCAACGTGGACGGCACCCACATCGTCGAAACCCTCAAGCGCCTCGACCCGGAAACCACCCTCTTCCTGATTGCCTCAAAAACATTCACCACCCAGGAGACCATGACCAATGCGTTCAGCGCCCGGGAGTGGTTTCTAAGACATGCCGGCGACAGCCGCCACGTGGCGCGGCATTTCGTGGCAATCTCCACCAACACCGCCAAGGTCAAGGAGTTCGGCATCCTCCCGGACAACATGTTCGTGTTCTGGGACTGGGTCGGCGGCCGCTATTCCCTGTGGTCGGCCATCGGGCTTTCCATCGCCTGCTTCGTGGGCTTTGAGCGTTTCGAGGAACTCCTTGCCGGCGCACACGCGATGGACCGGCATTTCCGTGAAATGCCCTTCGAAAGGAACATCCCGGTCCTCCTGGCGCTGCTGGGAATCTGGTACGTTAATTTTTTCGGTGCCGAAACCGAGGCGATCCTGCCGTATGACCAATACATGCACCGCTTCCCCGCCTATTTCCAACAGGGCAACATGGAAAGCAACGGCAAATCCGTCGACCGTTCCGGACAGCGCGTGGACTATGCCACCGGCCCCGTCATCTGGGGCGAGCCCGGCACCAACGGCCAGCACGCCTTCTATCAGCTGATCCACCAGGGGACGCGCCTGGTGCCGGCGGATTTTCTGGCTCCGGCCCTGAGTCACAACCCCGTAGGCCGGCACCACTCCATTCTGCTGTCCAACTTCTTCGCCCAGACCGAGGCACTGATGAACGGCAAGACGGCCGAGCAAGCCGCAGGCGAACTGCGCCGCGAGGGCAAGGACGAGGAAGAGGTCCGGCGCCTGACGCCCCACAAGGTGTTCGAGGGCAACCGGCCGACCAACTCCATCCTTTTCCGGCGACTGACCCCGCGGGTTCTCGGCAGCCTGATCGCGATGTACGAGCACAAGATCTTTGTGCAGGGCGTCATCTGGAACATATTCAGCTTCGACCAGTGGGGAGTCGAACTCGGCAAGCAGCTGGCCAATAGAATTCTGCCCGAGCTGGAAGACGACAACCCCGCCGCGAGCCACGACAGCTCGACGAACGGGCTCATCAACGCGTACAAGGAGATGAAGCAGAGGGCATAGCGCATAGGGCAAAGGGTGACTTCTTTTCGCCCTATGCCCTATGCTATTTGCCACCCCCCATTTCCTCCAAAGAAATATACAAATGAAAAGAAGGTGCTTCCGTTGAAAATCCTGACCGCCCCGCGCATGGACCGCTGCATCGGCTGCCACTCCTGCTCGCTGGCCTGCGCGCGCCTGGTGCACAAGAACTGCTCCTGGAACACGGCCGGCATTCGCATCGCCTCTTCCGGAGGGCTTTCGACCGGCTTCGAGGCCCGCACCTGTCTCGCCTGCGAACCGGCGCCCTGCGCC
>JALOPD010000314.1 GCA_025454075.1 Desulfobacterales bacterium
GAGGTCCGCCACCGTAGCGATCTTGGCGTCCTTGCGGGCTTGGATCTGGCAGTGCTCCTGGTAGAGAGAGGTGATGCCCCGGATGTTCGCCACGGGCTTGTCGAACATGGGCTTGACGCCCTGCAGCGCATAGAAAGAGATGTCGTTCTGGAGGATGGCCATGTCGGCGTCGCCGGCGGCGATCAGCTTGGCGTTGGCCACCGAGGCGCCGGAGGACTCCACGGTGATCTTGATGTCCGGCAGGTTCTTGTGGGCGATGTTGGAGATCGCGCCCGCCAGCGGGTAGTAAACCCCCACCACCCAGCCCGAGGCGATGGAGACGAATTTCTTCGCCGCCAAAACCGTTGAAGCGGGATACGTGCAAAGAACCGCCGCCATGGACAGAACCAGTAGCGCAACCAACAGCTTTTTCTTCATCTTGCCCCTCCTTGGTGGTGAATGTCGGAAATGCAATCCATCTCTCAGCCCGCGCCGGATGGAACAAACTGATATATGTTGAAATTCTTCTTCCAAGTCAACATAAAACCGTTTGTCCCGAAGCATTCGCTCCCGTCTGGAAATTTCCGGTCGGAAGCTATGGTGGTCCTCTGCACGACGGCAGCAATTGACCTTGGTCAATCCGGATCGGAGCGAGAGCCGATAAGGTTGGGAGAATGTCTCATCTACCGGTTGCTCTCAGGAGTACCGCTATGGATGTTCTTCCAGTAACCGGCCCGGATGCGCCGGTCGCCGGCGGAGGTGCGCGCTACGGCGTCGTCCTGCCGCTTCTGAGCCTTCTTCTGCTGTCCGGCCACTTCCTGCGCTTCGGGAACTCCGGGCTCTGTCTCGCGGCTGCCGCTCTCGCGGCGCTCGCCGCCACGCGCCGGGCCTGGGTGCGGATCGCCCTTATGGCATCCTTGGCGGCCGGCTTTGCGGTCTGGGCCGGCGCCTGGGCGGATTTCCTGACCCTCCGCATGGCCTCCGGCCGCCCCTGGCTGCGGATGAGCGTCATCATGGCGGCGGTCGCGGCCCTGAATGCGCTTGCGCTCATCTGGCTCGCGCGTGCCGGCGGCCGCGCCTTTTTCCACCGCCATCCGCAGCAGGCCGCGACCGGCGGCGGCGCCTTCGTTCTGACGGCGGCCCTGGCGGGGGCCGCGCGGGAAACGGTTCGGTTTCCGATCCTGATGCTCGATCGCTTTTATCCGGGCTGGGGCTGGCTGGAGATCCTGGCGCTGGCGGTCTATGCCGCCTGGGCCGCCGGCCGGATGACGGACCCCGCCCGCTCGTCCCGGACCCGCCGCCTGATCTGGGGGCTGTTCTCGCTGGTTTTCTTCGGCCAGCTCGCTCTGGGGATCGCCGGCGTGCGCGAGTTCCTGATGACCGGGGCGCTGCATCTGCCCGTTCCGGCCGTGATCGTCGGCGGACCGTTGTACCGGGGCGGGGGTTATTTCATGCCGATCCTCTTCGCGGCCACGCTCCTCATCGTGGGGCCGGCCTGGTGCAGCCACCTGTGCTACATCGGTGCCTGGGACGATGCCCTCAGCCGCACCCGCCGCCGGCCCGGTGCGCTTCCGGCCTGGGCGCGGCACGGCCGCTGGCTTGCCCTGGCGGTTGTGGCGGCGGCGGCGCTGCTGCTGCGGCTGCTGGGTGTTCCGGCCGGGATCGCGGCCGCGCTGGGCGGCGCCTTCGGGATCGCGGGGGTGATCGTCATGCTGACGGCCTCCCGCCGGACAGGTGTGATGGTCCACTGCACGGCCTACTGCCCCATCGGAGCCGTGAGCAACCTTCTGGGCAGGATCTCACCCTGGAGGGTGCGCATCGATGCCGGCTGCAGCCGCTGCGGCGCCTGTACGCGGGCCTGCCGCTACGGGGCGCTCGCGGCGACGGACATCGAGCGCGGCCGGCCGGGTTTCACCTGCACGCTGTGCGGGGACTGCCTCGCCGGTTGCCGTCAGGGTTCGATCGCCTACCGCTTCCCCGGCCTCTCCGCGGAGGCGGCCCGCCGGCTGTTCCTGGTGCTGGTGGTCAGTCTGCATGCCGCCTTTCTGGGGATCGCCCGGATGTGAGCGGCGGCATCGAAGCGCGTCAGCCGAAAAGCGGCTTACCGGATGAGCATGATCACGTCGCCGGTAGAGACCTCGGTGCCTTTCTGGACCCGGATTTCGCTGACGACGCCGTCCTTCTGGGCATTCAGGTTGTTTTCCATCTTCATGGCTTCCATGACGGCGACGATCTGCCCGGCGGAAACCCGTTCCCCCACTTTAACACGCACCTCCAGGATGAGGCCGGGGATGGGGGCGGTCAGGGCGTCGTCACCGGCTACGAATGACGCCTGGGCCGGTTTCAGCAGCGACACCGCGGAGCGGGCCGGCTTCACCGGGACGGCCGGCGCCTCGGCCGCGGCCGTCGGAGGAATCCCGGCAGCCACTTCCGCGAAGTTGTCCACCGCCACTTCGTAGATCTGGTCGTTTACCGAGACCCGGGCCTGCCCGTCGACGATCGGGCCGATCTCCACGTCGAATTTCTTGCCGCCGACAGATATCTTGTATCCCATGGCCGCATCCCATCATTTGGTTTTTTTATGAAGCTGATCAACTTGAAGAACCCGTAAAGAGCCATCCGAATCGATGGCTTCGTAAAGAGGCCAAGATCAAGGCGCGCGAATCTCGTGCCGCGAGGCGTACCTACCGTACGCCGCAGCGGCAGCGAGAAGAAGCGCAACGCAGAGATTGGACTATTTACGAAGCCATTCTACTTGCGCCCGGGGCGATCGTGGGTCAGCAGGCGGTCGCGCATGATCTGGGTGCGCCCCTGCCGCGCCCAGGAAGAGGCGTCGGCTGGCTCCAGGCTTAAAGCGGCCGACGCCCGCAGGGCTGCGAGGTGCAGGTGCAGCGCTACGCCGATGGCGGTTGCCGCTTCCGGTCCGATGTCTTCCGGCCGGGACTCGGGCCCGTCCGCCGCCGCTGCTCGGACCGGCAGCGTCTGCGGGGCCTCTTTGCGCCGGTCCAGCAGCTGAAAGACCTGGCCGGCCAGAAGCATACCCGCCTGGAGCACGCCCAGGACCAAAAAAACCCCAAAGAACCTTATCAGGAGCGTGCCCAGGGCATATCCCCAGAAGAAATCCCTTGGCCCGAGGATCAGCACGATCTCGCCGTTGCTCGCCCCATCGCTGTCCAGGGGGCCGCCGTCTTTGACCGCGACGACGAGTTCCTGCACCCGGCCCGGCCGCTCGATATTCTCGGCCGGTGCGGCCAGCCAGGGGGGCTGCGACCCGCGGTTGAATGCCCACAACTCGGTGGCCTGGGTGAAGTAGTTGGAAGACAGGGACAGCCTGACCTCGCCGCCGGGAGCGACCCCGCCGACGGTCACGGCGAAGAGATCCGAACGGAAATCCTTGGGGTCCATGCCTCTCTGGCCGGCCGGGTCGAAATCCACGCCTTCGATGCCGAGGAGTCTGCCGCCGGAGGCCTGGAACTCAATCAGGACGCTGGTGCTTTTCCCGCGGGGGATGAGCTTCGCCGCCACCCGTTCTTCCTGGCGGGTGAATTCGGGTCTGGGTTTTTCGGGATCGTCGCCGAAGGCGGCCCAGCCGGCGTTCGGCAGAGATAGTGCGCAAATGAGACCGGTCATCAAGCGGACCGTCCGGACGGCGAGCCCTGCGCGGGAGAACTTCGTTTCCATGGCGGCCTCCTACTGAAACATGGCGATGAACATGCCGGCGGCCGCGGCCGAGCCGATGACGCCGGCCAGGTTCGGGCCCATGGCGTGCATGAGCAGCCAGTTGTTCGGATCCTCCTGAATGCCCATGTTGTGCGACACCCGCGCCGACATGGGCACCGCGGAGACCCCGGCCGAGCCGATCAGAGGGTTGATCTTGTCCTTCAGGAACAGGTTCATGACGTGCGCGGTCAAAATGCCGCCGGCGGTGCAGATCACGAAGTCGATCAGCCCGAAGCCGAAGATCAGCAAAGGCTTCCAGTTGAGGAACACCTCCGCCTGCATGGTGGCCCCCACGGAGAGCCCCAGGAAGATGGTCACGATGTTCATGAGGGCGTTCTGGGCCGTTTCCGAGAGACGCTTCACCACGAGGGATTCGCGCATGAAGTTGCCGAACATGAACATGCCCATGAGCGGCGCCACCGCCGGCACCAGCAGGATGATGAGAACGGAGGCGATCAGAGGGAAGAACAGCTTCTCGCGGGTGGAGACCTCGCGCAGCTGGCGCATCCGGATCTTACGCTGGGCGCGGGTGGTGAGCAGCTTCATGATGGGCGGCTGGATGAGGGGCACCATGGCCATGTAGGAATAGGCGGCGAGCGCATTGGCCCCCAGCAGGTGCGGGGCCAGCTTGGTGGTG
>JALOPD010000085.1 GCA_025454075.1 Desulfobacterales bacterium
TGGCCTTCCGCGGCGCTCGGGCGAAGGTCAGTCATGGGGCTGTGGTCGGCGACCGGCGAACCCTGTGATCTCGCTGACGATAAAGCGCGGCCGGCGCCGCACTTCGACGACCATGCGGCCGATGTATTCCCCGAGAACCCCGAGGTAGATGAACAAGAGGAAAAACAGCAGCGAAATGACCATCAGCGTAGAGGCCCAGCCCGGGACGACCCCCTTTCCGATGAATCTGCCGAAAAATGAGTAGAGGATGCCTATCGCCGAGAGCAGGCTTCCGATCAGGCCGATGAGGATGCCGATGCGCAGGGGCATGATCGAAAAGGAACTCACCCCGCCCCAGCCCAGCTTGACCATCTTCTTCAGGCTGTATTGGGACTGTCCGTGCAGGCGTTTGCCCGGCTGGTACGGAATGGCGCAGGACGGGAAGCCGATCCATTCGGTCAGGCCCCGCAGGAACAGACCCTCCTCCCTGAAGCGCAGCATCTCTTCCAGAGCCTTGCGATCCAGCAGCCGGAAATCCGCCAGGCCGGGCTGCAAATCCACGCCGCTCAGAAACGAAAACAGGCGATAGAAAGTGCGCGAGGACCAGGCTTTGAACCAGCCGATGTCGTCGGCGTCCTGGCGTAGGGTCTTCACCACCAGGAACCCTTCCCGCCACTTCTGAAGAAGCATCGGGAGCATTTCCACGGGATGCTGCAGGTCGCAGTCCATCATGATGGCCGCCCGGCCCTCGGCCATCTCCATCCCGGCCAGAAGCGCGTACTGGTGGCCGAAATTCCGGGACAGGCGAATGCCCCTGACGTTGGCGTTTTCCGCGGCCAATTGGCCGATCGCCGCCCAGGTGGCGTCGCGGCTGCCGTCGTCGATAAAGATCAATTCCCATTGCTGAGGAATCTGACCCTGCAGCACCTCCGAGACACGATGGTGCAGCAGGGGGATGTTCTGCGCTTCGTTGAAGGCGGGCACAATCAGACTGACGACGAGGCCGTCGGATGCGCCGGCCTCCCGGGAAGAAGCACCGGCCTCCGAGGCCGAAGTCGTGGATGAATTGCTGGTTTCCATCGTCGAGGACCACGTCCTTATCTGGCGGGGGTCGCCTGTCTTTCGATCCGGCGTCGTCAGCCGGCCCAGTAGTGGTTCACGAAACAGATGATGTCGAGCGCCAGCAGCAGAACCGACCCGAACAGCCAGGCGCCCCGGCCCACCGCCGAACCGATGCCGGCCCCGATGAGGTGGATCGGGAAGAGCACCATGGTGTAGCGTGCCGCCCCCAGAAACGAACCGCTGCCCACGGCAATGCCCAGCGAGACCAGCATATAAAGGCCGTAGGAAAGCCTCAGCCGCAGGATCGCGATGAGACCCATGAGGGCGGCCGCGGCGATGAAGAACCAGTCCAGCACCGTGACGACGAGGTCGGGGCCGTTGCGGAACCCAAAATCCGACGCATCCATTGCGAAGTCTCTTCCGTAGGCGTTCTGCACTTTGATATAGAGAAAAAAGTCGCCGAAGGCGATCCAGTGGTAAGCAAAAAAAGCGAGGATGCCGGCAGAGGCCAGCGCCAGCGGCCAGGCCCGGCGCGTGAACAACGCGCGCCACCCGTTGGCGTGAATGAATTCGACCAGCAGGAGCACGAACAGAAACACGCCCGCGACCCGGGTGGCCGAGGCCAGTCCGGCAAAAACGCCTGCCGGCAGAAAATTGCGCCGGCGCGCGTAGAGCACCACGGCCAGCGACAGGAAAAGAAACAGCGACTCGGAATAGACCGCGTTGAGGAAAAACGCGGCCGGGTATGCCAATAGAAACATTGCCGGCCGCATGGGGTCGATGCCGGGATGGAACTCCTGGGTCAGGCGGACCAGCATCCAGACCGCCAGCGCCAGGAACACGCTGCTCACCATCCAGCCGGCCAGCACCAGGTTCGCGCCCGCCAGAGGTGCCGCCATGCGCACCAGCAGCGGGTAGAGCGGGAAGAATACGACGTTGGCTTGATCTTTCACCCCGCGCAGGGAATAACCGTTTTCAGCGATTTCGAGATACCAGTAGGAGTCCCAGCGGTTGTGCAGGTCGATGATGTTCCAGTCCTGGCTCACCGGGCGGACGCTGCCGGGGGACATCCAGTCCATGGATGTGTCGGGGGCGAGATTCAAACGGTTGAACGCCAGGAGGGCGAAAAGGTTGACCACGACCAGCCAGACCGCGACCATCGCCAGGCTGCGCCGGACCGGTGCGTCGAGCTCAAATGGCGGCAAGGCCCCTCCGTTTCGTGCGAGCAGTTTCAAACCAGCCGGCCATACTCCGCTTTGAAGCGCCCTCTCATCTGAAAATGGGAACAACCCGACTTGATGGCCGAAACCGCACTAAAAAAAATCGGAAAAGCCGTGCGATGGCAACAACGGTCAGAATGTTGGATATTATCTAAAAAGATCTGCAACGGTCAAGTTTTGTTTGTTTCCGGTCCGTTCCGTCACCGCAAGATTCGGATTGTTCAAAGCCGGAAAAGACCTTATGGTGGGGATAAAAGGATTGAGGACTGGGGCTGGCCGCAATCGACGGTCGGGCGTTGGATGTCTTTAAAACAAAGAGGATGTGATCCGGCAACGGCTTCAGGAGGTTCAGCATGCGATCGCTCCGGCCGAGTTTTCAAGCGCGGAGATCTTTTGCTTCAGCTCAGCCGGAAGCGGGGCCTTGCGGTTTTCCCGGTAATCGAAGCAGACGATGGTGCCTTCGCCCTCGGCGGCGAGCTTTTGAAGCCGGTGGCTGTAGACCGCGTAGAACATGACGAAGCGGTCTTCGTCGACCCGCGCGACGCGGGCGCCGACCGAGATGCGGTCGGGGAAGGCCAGCGGCGCCCGGAAGCGGCAGGACGCGGAGGCCAGGATGGGTCCCAAAGGGTTGCGGTTTGCGAAATCGGGGGAGGCCAGCTTATCGAAATAGGCCATGCGGGCGGTTTCGAAATACCTGAAATAGACGATGTTGTTCACGTGGCCGTAGGCGTCCATCTCGCCCCAGGCCACCGGGATGTCGACCACGACGGGATAATCTGCTAAGGGGGAGTTCATGGCATCGCTTTCAATCGAAATCTGATTCTAGTGACAGGGCCGCCGGCGGTTTGCCGCATGGCCGTCCCCAGCAGTACGAAGACCGTTCTGCGGTCAAACTTTCCTGGAGGAACGACATGAAAACCAAACTCAAGAAGGAATGAAATCGTAACTCGTGATAAATCCCAAAATGGTTTTCAAACGAATCGGCGTTTTGGCGAACAAGAGATCACTACCCGGGTCGTGTTACGATTTCATCAGGGCATCGCTTTCAGATTGAGCTCCACCCGCCAGGACCGGCCGCCGTCGTTGACGATGATGTCATCCTTGCGGATCTGCATAACGTTGTAGCCCTCGACGGATTCCCCCTCCTTGACGATGTGCCCGTTGACCACGGCCAGGCGCCGCGCGGGGTCGTCGGCCCAGGCGATTGCCATCACCTTGAGTTTGGATTCCTCCAGACGGCTGAGGCCGTCCTCGGGGGATCGGCCGGGTGCCGGGCGGGCGGCAGGTGCACGGTCCTGGGCCGGTGTGCTCCTTTGGGCCGGCGCCGGCCGTGCTTCGGACGCCGTCGGCCCGCCGCCGTCCCGCGGGCGGACGCGGCTCGAGGGGGGCGGCGCCTGAACCGGCGGAGCGGCCTTGGCCTGGGCCTCGGCAGCGGGCGGCCCCCCGTCAACGCTTTCGGTCGGCCGGGGAGCAGGGGCCGGGGGGGGCGCCGGGATCGGCTTGACCGGCTGAGGCGCGGTCGGCGGCGCTGCCTGGCCGAGCGGCAGCGGCGACCGAACCTCGCGTGCGACAGCGGCCGTCCGGGGTGGCGGGCTGCCGTTGGACCACCCGTAATAGGCGGCGGCGCCGGCAGCCAGAACCCCGGCGGCCAGCAGCCACAGGACTCCGCGGCGGGTGTGCCATTTTGCCCCCGGCTGCGGCGCCAACATCCCCTTCAGGCCGGAGGGCGCCTGCCGGCCGCCGGGCTCCTCGGAGACCCCGGTGGTTTCAATCTTCTTGAGGGCTTTCAGAATCGAGCTCACAAAATCCGTCCAAGAATGGCTTAGTTTGAAACGAGCCGGGGGATGTCGAAGCTTCTCCCCTCGCGGTAAAGGATGATTTTGGTCAGATTGCCGACCACCCCGTCCACCGGCACTCCGTATTTGGCCTGAATTTGCTCGACCGTCTTCTGGGTGGCGGCGTCGTACTCCTTGCTCAACGGGATGCCGGTGTGGCCAAGGTCGCGCAA
This sequence comes from Desulfobacterales bacterium, assembly GCA_025454075.1. The sequence continues at coordinate 4,270 of JALOPD010000085.1, forward strand.
AAGCATTTTCAGGGCCAGCACCGAGTCCGCCGGAGCGTTCCCGGGAATGGTGCCCGAGAGCGAGAGAAAGTTTTTCCAGGGAAGGTACGCCACGCCGTTCCAGTTCCGGTCGAGCTCGCCCGCATCGCTTTCGATGGCGCGGTCGCCGGCGGCGGTTTTGAGCAAAAATTTAACGCCGTCGATCGCGGTCAACCCCAGGTAGGAGTGGGGCTGCTTCCCGGAGGAACGAAACTCCAAGATGGCCGGCATGTTCAGCCGGCGCAGGAACGCCAGGTCCCCCTCGATGCGCTGGACGAGAAAGCCTGCGGCCTTGGCGGAGAGATTGAAAAAGGTCGGGTCGTCATCGACCGCTTCGAGGTAATGTTTCGGCTCGAGGGTCGCCCCCCAGGCCCCCATGACTTCCGCCAGCGCCGCCTGCCGCGAGGCGCGGCTGTCTGCGCGTTTGAGGACATCGGGCAGGCGGGCGCCTTCACGCAGCGTCGCCGTTGGCTCAGCGGCCGGGATCGGCGCCTTGGCGTCCGTTGCGGGTGCGGCGGCCGGGGCGGGAGGACGGAGCGCTTCGGTCGCCGCGGCGCCGGCCGCTTCGTCCGACGTCGCGGCGGGGCCGGTGGCGGCCGGCCGGGGCGTGAAGAACGCGCTCACGGTTTCGCTCAAGGATTTGTGGTAGAGAAGCGCCACGGCCAGCAGGCAGAGCAGGGCAAACAGCCCGAATGCGTTGCGGCCTTCCATGAGAGGGGATCGGCGGGCGTGCCCGCGGTGGGTCATTTCCGCCAAGGCGATGTCGGCGATCCGTCCCGTCACCCGCTGCCGGTTCATGCCGAAGGCGGTGAGCAGGGCCCGGTCGCAGGCGATGTTGATCACCCGCGGGATCCCGCGCGAATGGGCGTAGATGCGGCGGATGGCGGCGGGGTCAAACAGGGGCGCGCGTTTCTGGGAAGCGATGTTGAGCCGGTACTGAATGTACTCCTGGGTTTCCTTCAAGCTCAACGGGGCGATCTGATAGCGGAGCGATATGCGCTGGCCGATCTGCCGCAGGTCGTGGGAGTCGAGCATTTCCGCCAGCTCGGGCTGGCCGACCAGGATGATCTGGAGCAGCTTCTCCTTGCTGGTTTCGAGGTTCGACAGCAGCCGCAGCTGCTCCAGCACGGTTTTCGAGAGGTTCTGGGCCTCGTCGATCAGGACAATGACCTTCTTTCGCTCCGCCTTCTTCTGGATGAGAAAACGGTTGAGCTTGTCGATGAGGTCCTTCGTGTCGTCGGCGTTGTACTGGATGCCGAATTCGTCGTTGATGGTCTTGATCAGTTGCTTCGGCCCCAGCTTGGGGTTGAAGATGTAGGCCGCCGCCGTGGTGTCGTCCAGGTTCTCCAGAAAAGCCCGGCACAGCGTCGTCTTCCCGGTGCCCACTTCGCCGGTGATTTCAACGAAGCCGTCCCCCTGGGCGATGGCGTAGTTCAAGTGGGCCAGCGCCTCTTCGTGGCTTTTGCTCAGGAAAAGATATTCCGGATTCGGCACCAGCCTGAAAGGTTTCTCTCTGAATCCGAAATAGGCGTTATACATGCAGCCGTGTCCTCGGGAAGGGAAGACGAGCCGAACAATTCTGTCGATTCTGAAAAATCAGCATGAAATGCCCGGGCCGACCGGACAGCCGGCGGTGATGATCCGACTACGATCCAGGAGTGGGATGGAGCCCGTTGTCGGAACGGCGCCATCTAAAAAAATTTCCCGCATTATCAGAATATTATAGGGAATATGGCCGCAGCTGTCAATACGCGCGCCCGGTCTCCACGAGAGGATAAGGACGGCCCATCAGGGAGTGGCAAACAAGCATCAGGCCGTCAGCCAAGGCGCGTCGCGATTTGGATGGCGCAGCACATGCAGCGATGTGTGAGCATTTTTTTAAGAGCCTGGCGACGCCGGAGCGCGGCCTTGAGCGCTGTTTTTCGACTCCGTGACAGCGGGCATCATCCGCTCCAGGTGCTGCCGCCGCTCGGGGGGCGGCAGGCGCGACAGGTTGCGGCATTCCTCGTAAAAAGCGGCCAAATCGCCCTGTGAGCGACTCAGAATGACCTGAAAGGCGGGCACCAGGTCATGGTAGGCCGCGACGGTCGCAAGCCCGGCGTTGTTAAGCCCCGATGCAAACCAGTGCTCAAATCTCGCCATTTCGGGAATCTTCCGCTTTTCCAATTCGAAGTCGTTCAGCAGCGCGCTGAAGCATGCGGCTTTTTCAATCCGCTTCCGGTCCGGCGGCAATTCGCTTGCGTAGATCGTGTTCAATTCGCTCTTTCGCTGCGACACCATGGATAGAAACCCATCCATGAGCTTCTGCCGGCGTTCATGCTCGGCGAGGAGCCCCGGGGCCCGGCCGGCCGCGGCCCAGCGGCGCATGCCCTCCTCCTCGACCGCAGTGGCGAAGCTTTCGTTGAACGGGGTGTCTCCGGGCACATAGAGCATCCGATGCGCCAGTTCATGGAAGATCAACGCACTGAGCCGGGCGTTGTCCAACTGCAGGAACGTGCTCAGCACCGGGTCGTCGAACCACCCCAGGGTGGAATAGGCGAGCACCCCCGAAACAAACACATCGTAGCCGTCCCGGCGCAGGGACTCCGCATAGCTCTCGGCCTCGTCGCGGCCAAAGAACCCTCGATAGGACGCGCAACCCGCAATGGGGTAGCACCAGGTCTTCGGCTCCAGCGAAAGCTCCGGCGCGGCAAAGACGTTCCACACCACGTAAGGCCGATGGAGGTCGGCATACCCCAGGTAGGCGCCGCCCACCGGCAACCGGAGGTCGTTGCCGGCAAACTCGCGGAGCGCCAGCACGTAGGCAAGCTTTTCCTTCAAGTCCCCGGGGGCAGCCGGGTCTTCGATCACTTCGGCGATCGGCCGCTGCGCGAACATGATCCGCGCATGCCCCCAGACCGCCTGGCCGTAATAACGCGCGCTCTGGCACCCCGGAAGCGTCATCGTGAGGATAATGAGAATAATGAATCGACAGCAAATCGACCGGTTCATATACGGTCAAATGCCTCATTTGCCTGTTTGAAAGGACTGGAAATGATAAGAAGTGTATCCTCATTCGGGGCTGGATGGCAACAGTGGATGGGAATGGGTCGATTTCCCCCCTGTTCTGATTTAACGGCGGCATGACCCTGCCATGCCGCCGTTAAATCAGGCTGTAGCAGAATTTTTCGAACAGCTCGCGATTGAACTTGCCGCTTTCAACGTCCTCCTTGAGAAGCTTCAAAGTGTCCAGGGGGTCTTTGGCGCGGCGGTAGGGCCGGTCCTCGTTGGTCAGGGCCTCGTAGCAGTCGACGATCCCGATCAACTGCCCGTGGAAGGATATTTTCTGCAACCCCTTGGGGTATCCGCTGCCGTCCAGCTTCTCGTGATGTTCCAGGGCGCCCAGGGCGACATCCTCCCCGAGCCGGCTGATCTGGCGGATGAGCCGCTCCCCGATGGAGGGGTGGGATTTCATCACCTCGAACTCCTCCGAGGTGAGCTTGCGCGGTGCGGAAAGGATCTCGGTCGGGATCTCCGCCTTGCCGACGTCGTGCAGGAGAGCGCTCAGGCCGAGGCGCTTGGTCTCCGGCAGCGACAACCCCGAATAAAAACAGAAGCTCAGGGTGAGGGCCATCACGTTCACCGAGTGAATGACGGTCGTGTAGTCCTTGTTGGAGATGGTGGCGAACGTCCGCAGGATGCCCGGCTGCTTGGAATAGCCGCTGACCAGGATGCCCATCGTTTCGGGCAGGGAGTGGAGGGTCCCGGCGCGGGGCTCCGCGAGGGTCTCCGCCACCAGGTTGCACAGGTTGGATTTTACCGAGCTGACGTCCCCGGTTTCAATGCTGCGGGCGATGTCCTGGTTGAACCCCTTGTGGACCTCCCGGATGGCATCCACGCGATCGGCCTGCTGGATGAAAAGGCGGGGGTGCATTCCCTGGTCGATGCGTATTTCCGAAATTTCCATCCCCGCCGGCTTGTAGAGCTGGAAAACATGTGTTGCGGTTTCGGAATAGAGCGGAACCCGCCTGTAGTAGCGGATCTGGGAGCCTCTCACGGGTATGTAGGAGCTGTTTTTCACGGTCTCTTCGGTGTGCCAATCATTCTGACGGAATCGGATCGCACTCGCATCGGTCGTATCATCCGTGTCATCGGCAGAAAGCCGCGAAAGGTTTAGGGGGGCGACAAACGACGCTTTCCCCTATCCGGTGATTCAGCGACAGAGCGACTGTCGGAAACAGGTTCCGTTTGGATTGATACAAAAACCGACTCTTTTTCGGGTGTAATGTATGTATCCTTACAATAATAATGATGCGGTGAAGGCAACCTGACCACCCGGCCGGTTTTTTTTTGGTTGAAAGATGCGCACCCGGTGGTATAGATCTCTTTCGCGTCTGGCCGCCGGCCGGCACGCGTTCATGGAGGCGTTTTTCAACCGGTTTCTTGAAGAATACGACGGAAAGAGGTGGCGGACATGAGCATCAACAGGGTGGAACGAATCGACGAGCGGGTCGACATCCGGCATGTATTGGTGAGCGTCTCCGACAAGCGCGGGCTCGACGCATTCGTCCCGGAGCTCGTGCGGCTGAACCCGGGGCTGCGCATCTTCTCGACCGGCGGCACGTTTACCCACCTGGAGAAAGTCCTGGGAAAGGACGCGGGACGGAACCTGACTCAGGTCTCGGACTACACCGGACAGCCCGAGACTCAGGGTGGACTGGTCAAGACCCTGGATTTCAAGATCTACCTGGGGCTGCTGACGGAAACCTACAACGAGGCGCACCAGGCCGACCTGCAGCGGACCCGGAGCGTGCCCATCGACATGGTGGTGGTCAATCTCTATCCCTTCCGGGAGACCATCGCCAGGGCCGGGGTGACGGTAGAGGAGGCGCGGGGCAACATCGATATCGGCGGGCCTTGCATGATCCGCGCATCGGCCAAGAACTTCATCCGGGTGGCCTCGGTGGTGGACCCGGCCGACTACCCGGCGATCCTCGCCGAGCTCAAGGCCAACGGCGGCAAAATGCCCCTCGCCCTGCGCTTCTGCCTGGCGCAGAAAGCCTTCGCGCACACCGCCGAATACGATCGCGCCATTGCGGACTATTTAGGCCGGCAGGGCGCCGCCGGCGTGAGCGGTTGTTACCGGTATCAGTGAAAAAGTGGTTGGCACGCCCTGACGGCCGGCACTTTATCGGCCGGTAAGCTTGTTTTTTTGTGGGAGAGGCTTTCAGCCTCGATCGTCGCGGCTGGAAAGCCGTTCCCACAGAAGAGAGGCCAAATCCCCCTTCGCCTCCCCTTTGCAAAAGGGGGATGGGGGGATTCCCGAAGCTATTTTCTCGCCATTCACCAAACAAGGAGGCTCTCCATGCCCCAAGATCTCAAGAAAATGTACCGCACCATCATGGACGACCACTTCCCGCCGCGCATGGAAGTGAGCTTCGTGGACGGGAACAAACGGCAGACGCTGGTCTACGACAAGGCCGCCTGGGTCATCGACGGCGTCGAGAAGGGCCTGCGCTACGGCGAGAACCCCGGCCAGGAGGCCGCGCTCTACAAGCTGGTCAACGGCAACCTCGCTCTCGGGCAGGTCGAGAACATCCGGCCCGGCCGCTACCTGGCCTCGGAGGCGGAGCTGCTGCAGTCCGGCAAGCACCCCGGCAAGACCAACATCACCGACGCCGACAACTCGCTCAACATCCTGCGCTATTTCACCGACCGGCCGACCGTGGTGATCGTCAAGCACAACAACCCCTGCGGCGTGGCGCGGTCCGAATCACTTTTGGACGCGTATGTGAAGGCCAACATGGCGGATCGGGTCGCGGCCTTCGGCGGCTGCATCGCCTGCAACCGGCCCGTGGACAGGGCCACGGCCGAGGCGATCGCCAGGCAGTATGCCGAGGTGGTGGTGGCGCCGGAGTTCGAGGAGGGGGTGATGGAGATCTTCGGCCGCAAGAAGAGCCTGCGGGTGATGCGCATCGGCAACATGGCCCGCCTGCAGGGCTATGTCGGCCAGCCGTTCGTCGAGTTCAAGAGCCTGGTCGACGGCGGCCAGATCGTGCAGTGGTCCTTCGTGCCGGTAACCCGAGGCCCGGCGGACCTGAAGACGGCCGAGTGCGAGTACAAGGGCAGGGCCTACCGGGTCAAACGGACGCCGACGCCGAAGGAATACGATGACCTGCTGTTCGGATGGTTCGTGGAAGCCGGGGTCACCTCCAACTCGGTGATCTACGTGAAGGACCAGGTGACGGTGGGCATCGGCACCGGCGAGCAGGACCGGGTGGGGGTGGCGGAGATCGCCCGCGACAAGGCCTACCGCAAGCTCGCCGACCGCTACTGCTTCGAGGCCCACGGGATCGCCTACAACGACATGCAGGACGCCGACAAAAAGTCCGAGATCGACGCCCGCGTGGCGAAGGAAAAGGGCGGGCTGATCGGGGCGGCCATGGTGAGCGACGCCTTCTTCCCCTTCCGCGACGGCGTGGACGTCGGCATCCGGGAGGGCATCGGCTCCGTGATCCAGCCGGGCGGCTCCGAGAACGACTACCAGGTGATCGAGGCCTGCAACGAGGCCGATGTCGCCATGGTGTTCACCGGGCAGCGCTCCTTCAAGCATTGACGGGGTGCTGAAAGAACGGCCCCTAACGCCGAGGCCCTGCGTGGCGCGGCGTTTGATGATGCACGCACATCATCAAACGGATGTTCGCTCCCATTTTTTGCTTGTCGGGTGGCGGCTTGAGGAATTCTTCCATGAGCATCTCTCCCGGGTGCGTCGGCGGCCCGTTCGTTGGTATACGAATCATTTTCGTCTTTTGCCAACCGCAAAACACCGGGATCACGACAATGATGTGCTTCACCTCGCCACTCTCTTTGTAACCTCCAGCGCGTAGTCGATATCCTTTTCCGTCACCTCGTAGTGCGTCACGGCCCGGATCGTGCGGGCGCCGGCGGCCAGCATGCGCACGCCTTCCTTCTGCAGGGCGGCGACCAGCTCCACCGCGCTCAGGCCCGGTTTGGCCACGTCGAAGTAGACGATGTTGGTTTTGTATCGCCCGGGGTCCAGCTCCAGGCCGGACACGCCGGCAAGACCCTCAGCGAGCCGGTGCGCGTTGGCGTGGTCCTCGGCCAGCCGGTCCACCATTTCGTTCAGGGCCACGATGCCGGCCGCCGCCAGCACGCCGGCCTGGCGCATTCCGCCGCCTAAAACTTTGCGGGCGCGGCGCGCCGTCTGGATGAACTCCCGGCTGCCGCAGACGATCGAGCCCACCGGCGCCGCCAGCCCCTTGCTGAGGCAGAAGGAGACCGAATCCGCTTCGGCCGCGAGCTGCCGCGCCGGAAGGCCGAGCGCGACGGCGGCGTTGAACAGGCGCGCACCGTCGACGTGCAGCTTGATCCCGTGGCGCCGGGCGATGTCGCCCACCGAACGGAGGTAGGCCGGTTCGAGCGGGGCCCCGCCGCACAGGTTGTGGGTGTTCTCCAGCGCGATCAGCCGGGTGCGCGGAAAGTGGATGTTGTCGCTGCGAATCGCCGCCTCTAGTTCGTCGAGCGCGAGTTTGCCGTCCGGCCGGTTCGGCACCGTGCGTGGGTGAATGGCGGCGACGGCCGCGGACCCGCCCTGCTCGTAGTAGAAGCTGTGGGCCAGGCTGCCCAGGATCATTTCGTCGCCCCGGCCGCAGTGGGCCATCTGGCTCACGAGGTTCGCCATGGTCCCGCTGGGGACGAACAGGGCGGCCTCCTTGCCCAGCCGCTCCGCCGCCTTCGCTTCCAGGCGGTTGACCGTCGGGTCTTCCCCAAAGACATCGTCGCCCACTTCGGCTTCGGCCATAGCCTTGCGCATCGCAGGGGTCGGCCGGGTCATCGTGTCGGATCTGAGTTCAACATACCGCATGGTGCTCTCCGTCTATATCGAAGGTTTCCGCCTGTATCGCACATCCATGGGCGGCCTGCAAGGCGACACATGCACATGCCGGTCCTGACGGCTTCGTAAAACGTCCCTAAAGCCGTCACCCCGGCGAACGCCGGAGTCCAGAACCACTTGATGTATTAAGGGTTGCATAATTGTATAGACACGGACGCCCCCTCTCCCTTACCCTCTCCCCCAGGACTGGGGGAGAGGGTAAGGGAGAGGGGGTCGCTCTCGGTCCATACTATTTCGAGACGATTAGTAAACCACACACCGGCTGAAGCCGGTGGCTTTGGAGTCGGCTGAAAGCCGACTGAAGATTACGGATCACCGTCTATCTTAAAATCGCCGTCTGGAGGTTCGTGGCCTTGCTGTTCAATATACTTCATCACCACTTCATCGGTCACATTGCCCGAACTGGCCGCAAAATACCCCCGCGCCCAAAAGTGCCGGCCCCAAAACTGACGGTTCAGCGTCTTGAACTCCATCAGGATCTTACGCGAGGTCCTTCCCTTGACGGCCTTGAGCAGATCGCTCACCGATATGTGCGGCGGCAGCGATACGAAGAGGTGAACGTGATCCCGGGAGATATGCCCCTTGAGAATCTCAACGTCTTTGGCCTTGCATATCTCACGCACCAACTCCCGCATCCGTACAGCGACCTCGCCCGTCAAAACCGGCTTGCGGTATTTTGTGATCCAAACAATGTGAAACTTTAAATCGTAAACCGTATGGCTCGATCGACGATAATGTTCCATACCGCAAGCGTACTGAAGTCTTCGCCTAAAGGCGAGGGTTTTTCACCCAATCC
>JALOPD010000315.1 GCA_025454075.1 Desulfobacterales bacterium
GCGTCGAATCGCGGCGGCGGCTCCATGGCGGTCAGCGCCAGGAGCTGCATCAAGTGGTTCTGAAACATGTCCCGCAGCACGCCGGAGGACTCGTAATAGCCGGAGCGGTGTTCGACGCCCAGCGACTCGGATGCGCGGATGCTCACGTAGTCGATGTAGCGGCGGTTCCAGATCGGCTCGAAAATCGCGTTCGCGAAGCGGTACATCTGGATGCTCTGGACGGTTTCCTTGGCCAGATAATGGTCCATGCGGAAGATCTGGTGTTCGTTGAAATTATCGCGCAGCTCACGGTCGAGCTGCCGGGCGGTCGTCAGGTCGGATCCGAACGGCTTCTCCAGAACGATCCGCACCCAGCCGGCGCCCGCGCGATTTTCCGCGCTCAGGCCGGCCCGGCCGATATGGCGGGACGCCGGTCCGTAGAGGTCGGGCGGAAGTGCCAGGTAAAAAATCCGGTTGCCGCCGGTTGCGTGCTCGGTTTCCAGGGCGGCCACGGCGCCGGCGAGATCGGCAAAGGACCGGGCCTCCTGGTAGTTCAGCGCGCGGTAGTATAGCCGGCGCGCGAAGTCCGGCCAGATCGAGAGGTCCCCGCCGGCTGCGGCTCGGATCGCGTCCGCCATTCGGTGCCGGAACTGCTCGTCGGTCCACAGCGTGCGTCCGCATCCGACGACCAGGAACGGTTCCGGCAGCCGCCCGAGGCGGTAGAGGCTGAAAAGGGCCGGCATCAGCTTGCGCGCGGTGAGGTCGCCGGTGGCCCCCAGGATGACGATGCTGCAGGGCTCGGAGGGGACCGGAGCCAGGCAGGCGCTCCTGTCCGGCTGCATGTCGGGCGCGCTGACGCCGGCGCTGATGGCCCGGTCCCGGGCTTCCACCGCTCGATTCGATTGCATGCGATCCTCAACCGCCTGCGGCCGCGCTGCTTTTCAGGCCCCGTTCAGGCTCCAGTCGTAGTCCATGTACGTCACTTCGATGCGCCCGCGGCCGGCCTCCAGCCTGCGTTTCAAATCGCCCTGCGCGTAGGCGAGGTAGAAACCGACGACGTCCGCATTGAAATCCTCCGCGAACCATTTGAAAATCGAGCTGACCCACAGCCGGTCGCCTTCCAGCCGCGAATTGGCCGGCTGATTCAGGAACTCGGCGGTCACGCGCGTGAGCTGCGCGTCCAGCGTCTGGCCGCGGAAAGGCTCGGCAAGCAGCGGCGGGCAGCTCTTGGAGGCGCAGTTGACGGCGAAGTGCACCCGGGGGTCCCTGAAACGCGGCCGGAGGATGTCGTGCTCGATGTGGTCGAGGGTCACGGTCTGTCCGCGAATGCGCACGAATTCCTTTTTCCAGGGCGACTGGAACAGGCTGCCGAGGTCCTTGATGGACTTCACGCCCGGATAGGCGGTCAGGATCAGCTTGATCGTCCAGGCATTGTAGGCGTTGATGTAGTACGCGAACTGCTCCTGCCGGGGCAGGCGCTCCGGATCGACGCGCTCGATCAGCTCAAGGTACTGGTCCAGACGGGCTTCTTCCTTTTTGAAGCCGGCATAGTCCACCCCGCCGCCCCTGACGTGCCTGGCGAGAAGCTCGGCGTAGATGCCGTGATCCACTTCGTCGGAGGCGGCTGCGGAGGACACCAGGCCCGCAACGAGCACCGCCAGCAACAGCCATGCGCCGTTCGGTCCGGATCTCTTTTTTCCGGGCGTGATCATCTGGTCTTCCCCGGCCGGCAGGCGGCCGCCTAAAAGTCCGCTGCGATTTCGGCAGCTTTGGTGACGGCTGCGCTGCGCCGCTTCGAGGTCAGCGCCGGGTCGCCGAGGGTGGGTTCGGTCATCACCACGCGGATGTCGGTGAACCCGATGAACTCGAGCGCCGCCACGATGTATTTGAACTGGAAATCCCAGGCCTCGGCCGGGCTTCCCGGAGGATACTCGCCGCCGCGGGCCAGGGCCACGAAAACCGGTTTGCCGGTCACCAGGCCCTTGTACCCCGATTCGGGCGAGAAGCTAAAGGTCAGGCCGGGCTGGATCAGCACGTCCAGATAATGCTTCAGCTTGTACGGAATGGAGAAGTTCCACATCGGGACCGCCAGCACGTACTTGTCGAAGGATTTGAACTCGTCGGCGACGGCGGTCACTCTGCCCCAGGCGGCCCGTTCTTCGGGGGTGTGGTCAAGCCCGTTCAGGACCGCATACTTGGCGTTCAGGACAGAGCCGTCAAACGCCGGAAGCTCCTTCTGGAACAGGTTCATGACCTGGATGTCGTCGGCGGGCCGGGCGCTGCGATACGCATTCACAAACCCGTCCGCCACCGCGATGGACGTCGAACGTTCCGCGCGCGGAGATGCCTGGACATACAATAGCCTGCTCATTTCGATGCTCCTTTGGGTTCGATGACCGGCTGCAGTTGCGGGTTGAGTATACCGATCCGCCGAGGGTACGAAAGGCAGACTCTAGATAAGGCAGGCGCCGCCGGTGTCAATTCGGCGGATCGGCGCGCCGCTCCCCGGCCGGCTTGATTTAGGCGGTGCGGGCATTATTTTGGTTGGGTCGCGATCGCGACGAGATGCCGTTCACCACCCGCCAGCGGCGCGTAACCCCCAGAGAGAGGAGAGAGATCATGGAAGAACGCAAAGGTGCGGTCACCCTGCGAGGCAATGCCCTCACCCTGTCCGGCCCGGAGATCAAGACCGGCGCGAGTGCGCCCGACGTGGAGCTGCTCGACAACGATCTCAAGCCCGTAAGGCTGTCCGCCTACAAAGGAAAGGTCGTGGTGGTGTCCTCGGTTCCTTCGCTGGACACCCCGGTCTGCGACATGGAAACCCGCCGATTCAACACCGAGGCGGCGAAGCTGGGCGACAACGTGGCCATTCTGACGGTCAGCACGGATTTGCCGTTCGCACAGAAACGGTGGTGCGGCGCCGCGGGCGTGGACAAGGTGAAAACCCTTTCGGACCACCGGGAGACGGCGTTCGGGCAGGCCTACGGCGTTCTGATCAAGGAACTGCGGCTGCTGGCGCGCTCCATTTTCGTATTGGATCAGAAGGGCGTGATCCAATACGTCCAGCACGTCAAGGAGGTTTCGCAGGAGCCGGACTACGAGGCGGTGCTGGCGGCCGTCAGGAAGCTGGTTTAACCGGGATTCGGAAAGAGGCGCCTCGATCCGCGATCCGGCGTCGTGGCGCCCGGCCCCGAGGTTACTTGACGCGGCGCAGGGTGTGGGTCGTGCGCAGCCGCTTCCAGAGCTCACGGATGATGACGGCGGCGGCGTCGGCTTCGTCCGCGAGCGTCCTGCGCGCAGCCCAGCGCAGCGACCGCAGGAGGGCCGGGTTGCCGCCGGCGAGTTCATAGCGGCTGACGATGTGCTCGCCCAGGGTCCGATGAAGACCGGGCAGCTCGGATGCGGACATGTTCGCCAGCGTGACCCGGTCTTTGAACGGCAGCTCGTCGAGCAGCCGCTCCACCGCCTGCCTGAGGTTCTGCGGCAGGCCTTTGGCGTCGGCGGCGGCTTCGGACAAGACGTCGGCGGCGCCGGCGGCCGGCGCCTGGCTCAAAAAAATCGCGCTTTCCAGCAGGGACAGCGCGGCCTGGTATATCCGCGGGTCCTTGCTGGCCCGGGGGCCGGCCACATTGAGAATCCGGATGCCGTGGTCGCGCAGCCATTCGGCAATGCTAACGGCGGACTGGAACGCCGAAGCCCGGTCCAGATCGATGTGCAGCCAGGGGCGCTCGTGCCGGACGGCGGCGTCGCGGGTGGTTTGCGACCCGCCGGTCAGCTGGCCGCGCGAGATGATCAGGGTTCCGTCGGAATCGACAACGTTTCTTTCGGTCCGCTCGGCGTAAATCGGCGTGGAGGTCTCGCGCATGCGGTAGGTTTCAGGAAGCGGACCGTCCTCGGCAAGGCGCCCCTTGGGGACCCAGCCGCCGTGGGCGATGCCCAGTTTGATGGCCGCGTCCAGCGCCGCGCGGTCGACGCCGGTTTGGCCGCCTGAGACGATTTTCGAAATCATGGCCGCCGGCTCCTGGAAATCGAAGACCGTGCGGATGCCGCCTCCGCACGGTCTTCGGTTCAGCCGGTTCCGTTAACGCTACTGCTCGATGACGAAATGGGCCCGCCGGTTCTTGACCCAGGCCTCTTCCGTGTCGCCGCGGACGGCCGGGCGCTCCTCGCCGTAGCTGATGGTGGCCATGCGGGCGGCCGGGACGCCCATATCCACGAGGAAGGCTTTGGCCGACCGCGCGCGGGCCTCTCCCAGGGCCAGGTTGTATTCGTTGGTGCCGCGGTCGTCGCAGTGCCCCTCGATGGTGACCTTGACATTGGGGTTGGCCTTCAGA
>JALOPD010000086.1 GCA_025454075.1 Desulfobacterales bacterium
GACCGGGGTCCCTTTCGAACGCAACCTGCGCATCGAAAGACACATCCCCATGAAGGCCGATGCGCTCGGCGCCGGGGCCACCCGGCTGCCGGTGGACGACAAGGACCTGGACGTTTTTGAGATCACAGTGCGCCCGGCCGACGCCTATGGAAACCTGCTGGGGCCGGGCCGGCCGCACATGATCCTTTGGGAGGCGACGGCGGGAGGATTCCCGGAGCCGGCAGCAGACCACCTGGACGGCACCTACAGCCGTCGGCTCAATCTCCCGGCAGGTTCAAGCCCGGCGGCCGTCGATTTGAATTTAATGGTCGGCGACTCACCCTTCCGTATCAATCTCGGAAAGGTGTTGCCGCCTGCCCAACGCGTGCCGGTCGGCGGGCTGGCCCTGCTCCTCCTCATTTTGGCGGCATTCTTGATCCGGATGATCAAAAACGCGAGGGGCTGATAAAAAGCTTCAACAGAGAGATGCGCAAACGGAGCGTGTTCATGAAAAAGATTTTCTGCTTTCTGATGCTGTGTGCGGGTTTGCTTCTGGCGGGCTGTGCCGCGGGTTTTATTCCCAAAGACTCCAAACCGGCGGGTGTTTACACGGGAATCCTGAAGGGCAACGTGTACGAAGGGCCCATACGATTCGAGCTGTTTCAAACGCCGGACGGACAAACGCTTTTCACAGGGCAGTTCGCGGACACCATACACGACGGCGTGCATCGCTTCCGCGGCACCGTGACAGGCAACGTTATGGAAGGCGACATCAGCCTGGGGTTCGGCACCATTAGCGGCGAGCTTTCCGAGGATGGGACCCGGATGTCCGGCGTGTTCAGGCTCGCCCAAAACCACGGAACATGGATCGCCGTCCTGCAGTGAGCGGGCGGCCGTGCGCGGGTTCGCCGGATGGGTGGCTGCGGCGGGCGCCCAGGTCCGAGCACGTGGGATGCAGGAATCCGGCATGTTTGACTGCCGTAGCGACCATGTGAATTGGAAAACCCAACTTTGTGCAGAATCGACCCTAACCGGGTTTCTGCCGACACCCTGCACTTTGTTTTAACTGATCCTAACAACAAGCAATTCCTTTTTCCCCAACGCCTGGAACAAAACTTGCTCTCAAGTCTTGTTGAAAAGGGTTCGAGGTCAAGGCCCTGAATTCGCACAGCCGGCCTTTCGTTCTTTCGTATCGCAGCGCGGCATCTTCTTGTCATTCTTCGACTTTGTCTTTTTCACGTTGGGGGTGGCCGTGGGTGAAGAAATCAAGAAGTCGACGGGCATCAATCTGTTGTTGAAGGAATGTCGCAGGCGTTTCCGCATTCCCGAAAACATCGACCATTATTCGGAAAGAGATTTTCGGGAGGCCGAAAAAAAGTTCATCAAACTTTGCTTTGTCGGGGGGCAGATGCGGGAGCAGGGCAAATAGGGGTTTCCGCCAGGAACAGGGGCGGCTCTGCGCTGAAGCGTGCAGACCTTCAGGGTGGCAATGGATCGTTGTCAGGGGGTGAAAAATGGTTTGTGACGTTTGCAACGGCAAAGGGTACACCAGGATCAAGGACCAGGAATTGCCATGCTACGAATGCCTGGGACGTGGGGAATATTTTCTTTTGGACGGCGACAAACCCCGGGAGCGGAAAGCGGAGGAATGCAGCGAAGCTTATTGCGCCGGGGCTGTGAGTGGGTGAACCGAGCCCGGCTTCCCGGTTCTCGTCCAATTCCGGATCTCCTCTGCATCCGTCGAGCATCATCCTGCCGAGTCAAAAGCCATTTCCATTTCTGAACACAGGTTCGCCGGAGCGTCAACCGAAGCTTCCCGCATCAGGGCCATTTGCGATCCCAGCAGGTTTGCAGTATAGGAAACGCGCTGAACATTTATCGGCCGGAAGGATACTGCCGCTGTATGGACCTTCTCCTGTTGCTGAAAGCCGCCCTCCTGGGAGTCGTCGAAGGCGTGACGGAGTTTATCCCGGTCTCCTCCACCGGCCATTTGATCCTGGTTCAGGACTGGCTCGGTTTTACCGGCCGCAAAGAGAATGCCTTCATGATCTTCATTCAGCTCGGCGCCATCCTGGCCGTGGTCTGGCTTTATCGAATGAAGTTCATCGACGTGGCCCGCAATCTGAACCGCGAGCCGGCGGCACGCGGCCTGGTCTTCAATCTGATCGTCGGCACGCTGCCGGCGGTGGTGATCGGGCTGCCCACGGAAAAATGGATCGAGGCCCATTTCTTCCGGCCCGTTCCAGTGGCGCTGGCCTTTGTCCTGGGAGGGCTGGCGATTCTTTTAATCGAGCGGTGGTACTCAACCCCCGCAGTGGACAGCGTCGACCGGATCCCGTTGAAGAAGGCCCTGGGGGTGGGGTTGATCCAGGTCCTGGCCATACTTTTTCCCGGCACCTCGCGCTCGGGAGCCACCATCATGGGCGGACTGGCCCTGGGGCTCTCCCGCACCGCCGCCATGGAGTTTTCCTTCTTCCTGGCGATACCGGCTATGCTCGGGGCCTCGATCATAAAACTCTACAAGGTACGCGAGCTGCTCTCGGCGGCGGACATCCCTCTTTTCACGGTGGGCTTCATCGTGTCCTTTCTGGCCGCGCTTTTCGTCATCCGCGGCCTGCTCTCCTACGTATCGCGCAAGTCCTTCGTCCCTTTCGCCTGGTACCGCATTTTTTTCGGCGCCCTTATCCTGATCCTGTACTGGAACCGCAGCGCCTTTTGAATCTTGCGGATATGAACTATTTTACCCAAAATGTATGGGCAAACACCATACATTGCCATGTCTAAAATTCCACTTGAATCATAACTTATTGATTGTGCCCCTGATTAACAGCGAGTCGAAATGCTTGCATGGATTTTGCTTTTCTTTATGAGTTATCGAGATGACCGCGTGCGGTCCGTCTTGGAGGGCAGCCGGCTTCTTGGATGTGCGTGCATCTTTTCTGGGCGGCTTTCGCAATCAAAAACTGAAAGCACATCGCAGAAAACAACGGCATTTTGAGAAGCCATGGAAGGGGCAGAGATCGTGAGATCCCTGCCCTTTTTGTTCGATATGCACCAGCACTCCCGATTTCAGCGGCCGCAACAGGCGGGAATGATCCCTGCTCGGGTTTAAGACAAAAACTCGACGAGAGACTCAGTGTATTCATCCGGCCGGTTCAGGTAGGGGAAGTGGCCGGCCCGGTTGAAGGTCTTGACCGCCGCGGAAGGGTAGGTCGCCTTCAGCAGCTCCCGCAGCCCCGCGTCCACCATCGGGTCGTTGTCCGCCTCGATGACGAGGGCCGGGATCCCCAGTTTATTCAGGCCCGGCGGTGTAAACGTCTGGCACAGACAGGCGCAGCGTGCGATGACATCCGGCTTGCGCATGAACCCGCAGGTTTGCTCGTAGAGATAGGCGTTCACCAGCTGCGAGTGGCCCGCGGCGGGAAACAAAACCCGCCGGGCGTTGCGGCGCATGCCGGCCATGACCGCCCATTCCGGCACCCACGGCAGATACCGCATGCCCATGCGTGCCCTCCGGCGGATGACCTCGTTCGGCGGGAAGGTGTTGCCCAGGACCACTTTGCGGATGCGGGTCGGGTCCTTGGCGGCGAGGAACTGGGCCAGGTAGCCGCCCATGGAGCTTCCCACCAGGTGGGCCCTGGGGATTTTCGCCTGGTCCAGAATGCCCAGGATCCCGAAACGCAGCAGGTCGAGATTCGGCAGGGGCGGATAGGTCACGGCGATGCAGCGGAAGCGCTCCCCCAGCGCTTCGATCTGCTGAAACCATATGTCGCCGGAGCCGCCCATGCCGTGCAGGAAGACGATGGCATCCTCCCCGTTCCCCGAGTCATGGTAGCGCCAGGTGGTCCCGCCGGAATTGAATTGCTTCAGCGGGCGGCGCCGGCGGAAGGAGCTGAGGGCCGCGACGACATCTTCCGGAACCCCGGAGTAGATCACCCGGAAAGAGGCCTTTGGGATGGGGAAGGCATAGACCCCGAGCAGGACCAGCGCCAGTGCCGAAGCGATGATGATGTGGTCGTTCATTGTTGTAAAACCCGGGGCCGCCCCATCCGTTTAACACGCCGTTTTGTTCACCGTCAAGGGGGCGTCCATTCTCGGTCGTGTTCAGACCGGTTCCGGGACTCTGGCAAAAAAAAACAGGGCGTGATAGAAACCGGGCAGGCTGATTGTTTCCTCGCTTCTTACTCTGTCCGACGAGGAATCACACCATGAAACTCTGTCCGACGTGCGGCCAGCCGGTCGCGGATGAAATCGCCGCCTGCCCCGCCTGCGGCCGTGATCTCAGCGAGCGCCGGCACGCCATCGACGATTACCGCATCGTCGATGTGCTTCACGAAGGGCATTCCACGTTTCTCTGCCATGCCGTTCGGGAGCGCACCGACGAGCATGTCATGATCCGTCTCTTCACCCCGCACTCCGGAGTGAACGCGGAGGTCGCGGCGCGGCTCCAGCGCGAGTTGGAGGAGTTGAAAAAGCTACCCGGCGAAGGGTTCGTGCGCCACCACGCCATCCGGCGCTCCCAGGACGGCCAGTGGTACCGCATCAGCGAGTGGGTGGAAACCGAAAGCTGGGGATCGCTGCTCGCTTCCGGCCGGCTGGGCGATCGCCGCATCCTGCTCGACCTCTTCCACCAGATCGCCGAGATTCTCACGGTCCTGCACGCCCACGGCCACTTCATCCCCCACCTGATCCTCAACGACATCATGGCCGTCCCGGGCGAGGGCGACGCTCTCGGCATCAAGATCGACTACAAGCTCTCGCGCTTCATCGACCCCAAGCTCGACCGGCCGGCGCCGATGTTGAAAAGGCTCCTCGCCTGCCACCCGGACATCGCGAACCGGCGGCCGCTCGATTTCCGGAGCGACATCTGGTCGCTGGGAAAGGTGTTCGTGGAGCTGCTGGCGGGGGATCTCGAAATCGAAAATTTCGAAGCCAAGGTGGACGAGCTTGACCTGCCGGCCGAACTGGCCGTCCTGCTGCGGGTCATGCTGGCGGACGACCCGGATCTGCGGCCGCAGTCCATGTCCGAAATCGCCGAATCGCTGAGGCGCATCCAGGAACTGCCGGAGGAGCCCGAGCCGGCAAAACCGCCGGAGGCCGCCGCCCCGCCGGCCGGCTTGGTCCAGCGGCTCCAGAAACGGGTGCGGCTGCTGGCGGCGGCCGTCTTCGTGATCATCGCCGCCGGCGTGCTGGGCTGGTTTTACCTCGACCGCGAGAGCAGGGACGCCGAGAGCACGCTCGAGACCTATGCCAACCGATACGCGCGTTCGGTGGGCTTCGTGTTGGTGGATTATTGGCTGGAGTCCGAGGGCACGATCATCTTCCGCAATGTGGCCGAGGGCACGGCCTTCTTGGTGGACCGGGAAGGCTATCTGCTCACCAGCCGCCACGTGGTCTGCCCCTGGCTCGAGGACCCGGGCTTCGGAGGTGTCGTTCAATACACGAGGATGAGGAAAATAAGCGTCACCCTGAACTACCGGATTCATCTGTGGTTTGAAGGCACCCGAGCTTTCAACCCCGCGGGTCGCATGATTGAAAACCCGGACATCACGGACATCTTCTTCACCGAGAACGCCTACAGCACGGACGGTTCGCCCAGAGTCGAGATTGCAGGGGTGGCCCGTCCGCCCGTCCGCACCCGCCAGCTTTTAAAGTCTCCGCTCAAGGACGACTTCGCCGTAATCAAGATCGACCGGACGCCGGAGGGGGCGGCGCCCCTGCCGCTGGACCTGGGGATGGACCCCAGCAAACTGCCCAAGCTCAGCCGGGTGATTGCCCTGGGGTTTCCGCTCGGAAGCCGCACGCAGGTGGACACGGTCAACGCCAGCGTCGTGCGGGGCAACGTGCGGCGGGCCTTCGAGAACATGTTCCAGATCGACGCCTCTCTGCACGGCGGCAACAGCGGCGGCCCGGTGATCGACACCCGCGGCAAGGTGATCGGCATCGTCTCGGCGGTGGCCATGGATTTCAGCCATGGGCTGGTGCCGATCGCGACCCCCGTGTGGGACATCGGGTTGATTCTGCCCATCACCGGGGCCGAGCGGCTGCTGCGCGATCTCAAAGCCGGCCAGGCCAAGTGGAACGGGGTGATCGATTTTTCGACGGAAGCCTCGCTGGCCAGGGTCCGGGAGCTCGCCGCCCAGGGGCGCTGGGCCGAGGCCATGGCGGCGGTCGATGAAAAGCTCGGCCGCAGCCCCCAGCCGGTCATGGTGGCCGCCTCCGGCATGCTGCATTTCTGCAATGGGGATGAAAAAGGCGCCCGGCAGCGCTTCACCCAGTCGCTCTCTATGGACCCTGAAGACAACCAGGCCCGGTTGATGCTGGTGCTGATCGACTGGCTTGCGGGCCGCCAGGGCGGGAAGCAGCCCTATCATCAGGACCTCGCGGCGGCCGACTGGCGGAGTGCGGCCGAGTTCCAGAGCTATCTGCTGCAGGTGCTGGAGGACCGGGTGGGCCTGCCGTCCGCCTTGAACGCCTGGACCAGTTCCTCGGAAAAGAGCTGGATCCATTACATCGGCGGCCTCGTGCGTCTGCGGCAGGGACACCCCGCGGAGGCCGAACATTTGATCGAGCAGGCCGTGCTCTCCGCGGACCCGGAGGGCTGGGAGTTCCTGCTGGCCCGGGCCAAGCTGGATGAGATTCGCAAGCAGCAGCACGCGGCGTCTCAGGCGCCCGATCAATGGGCCGCCTACAGCGCGCACATGCAGCAGTTCGACCGCCGGGTGAAAGAGACGCTGGAGGCCAGGAAAAAGCGGCAGGAAGAGCTTTCCGTGCTGTGGGCGAAACTGGCGAACGGCGACACCGCGCTCGAGGAAAAAACCACCGCCCTGAAGAAGATCCTCGAACTGGACCCCGACAACCGCGCCGTCAGGGGCACCCTGGCCTATGCCGCCGCCGCCACGGACGACTTCCCCGAGGCCCTGGAGCACCTGCGGGCGTATCTTGCGATCGACGGCCGGCGGACCGCCATGCGCATGGGCTTGGGCCTGCTGGAAGCCGGCATCTTACACTACCAGGGCCAGGAGGAGGCGGCCAATGAGCGCCTGTCCGATTACGCCCTCCGCACCCGGGACCCGTGGTTTCTAACCGTCTGCGCCTATCTGCGCGGCCAGCAGACCGAGGAGGGCCTGCGCGGCCAGGCCGGCGACAGCCCGGAGAACATCCTCACCGGCTTCACCGCCGCGGGCTTCCGGGCCGAGGGGTCCAAGGAGAAAAAGAACGCCATCCGTTTTTACCGGGAGGCCCTGGGGTCTTTCCTGGACAACTGGGTCGAATACGACTTCGTGCGGGAGCGCGTCAATCGGCTGAAGCGCTCGGGGGATTGACGGCCTCCGACTTGGGACGGGCAGCGCTTTAATAAACGTGCCGGATGTAGTAACGTCACCTGGCCATCACGCCTGAGACAGGAACCCGAGTGCCCGAGAAGGAAGCCACCGCCCGCATCAAGATCACCCGGCTGCTCGAAGCAGCCGGGTGCGCGCCATCATCGTCAGCCGCGAGTACACCGACCTGGCGACCGACCCGGTGCTCTCTACCCGGGGCTTCAGGGCCGTGCCGCCGAAATACCGCACGCTCGTGCCCGAGTACGTCAAGGACTACGTTCCGCTTAACCAGTTTACGGCGTGAGGATGACGGCATGGCAAAGATCAGACCCAGTGGAGGATATCGCGACCTGCGCAGCTTTCAGATTGCAACCATCATCTACGATGCGACCTACTGGTTCTGCGAACGCTTCATGGAACCGCGGACCCGGATGAGCGACCAGATGGTGCAAGCCGCCCGCAGCGGGCGGCAGAACATCGCCGAGGGCAGCCGGGCCTCGGCCACCTCGTCGCATACCGAGCTCCGGCTGGTCAACGTCGCGCGTTCCAGCCTGGAAGAGCTGCTGCTCGACTACGAAGATTATCTGCGACACCGCCGCCTTCCCCAATGGGCGCCGGATTCGCCCGAGGCCCTGGCGGTGCGGCGGGTGGAAAAGAATGATCGGTCGGATCCGTCCGATCGGACCGATCATTCACACTACGCCCTTTACGCCCGCTGGCTCGACCACCCGGACCCCGCCGTGCGGGCGAACGCCCTCATCTGCCTGATCAACCAGGCCAACTACCTGCTCGACCGGCAGATCGAGGCCCTGGAAAAGGCGTTTATCGCAGAGGGCGGCTACAGCGAGCAGCTGGCCACCGCCCGTATCGCCGAGCGCAGCCGTAAAAAGAATTCGTCCGATCGGTCGGATCCGACGGATCGGTCGGATCTGATTCCCGCCTGCCCCAAATGCGGCAAGCCCATGGCGCTGCGCACGGCCCAGAAAGGCAAGAACGCCGGCAGGCAGTTCTGGGGCTGCACCGGCTACCCCGAATGCAAGCACGCCGCCGAGATCTGACCGCATGCTCGACACCGACACCAAACGCCGCATCGACACCGCCCGCGACATTTTGTGGGCAAGGTGCCCGACCCCAAGAGCCAGGTCGAGCAGATCACCATCGCGCTCATCTACGAGTTCATGGACGACATGGCCGCGCACCTGGCGCCCGGCGGCCGCGCCGGCATCATCGTGCCCGAGGGGATCATCTTCCAGAGCCAGACCGCCTACAAGCAGCTGCGCCGGATGCTGGTGGAGGAGTACCTCGTCGCCGTCGTCTCGCTGCCTGCCGGCGTGTTTCAGCCCTATTCCGGCGTCAAGACCTCGATCCTGATCCTCGACAAGTCGATCGCGAAGCAGGCCGGCGCCATCGCCTTCTTCAAGGTCGAAAACGACGGCTTTAATTTAGGCGCCCAGCGCCGCGAGATCGATAAGAACGACCTGCCCAAGGCCCGCACCGAGATCGCCGAGTCCCTGCGCCGCCTGCGGACCCGCGAAAGTATGGAACCCTCTCTCCGCGGGAGAGGGCAGGGTGAGGGTTTCAAGCCGACACTGGGTCTCGTCGTGCCGAAGGAGAAGATCGCAGCGAACGGCGACTACAATCTGAGTGTAGAGAGGTATCGGGAGAATGGTGCCCGCTCCTCACGCTTCGCAATTGTGCCTTTGGGCAACGTTGCCGAGGTAATTGCTGGACAGTCGCCGCCGGGTGAGTCCTACAACGACACGGCTACGGGCGTACCCTTCTATCAGGGCAAGACCGAGTTTGGCGAAGTGTTTATCGGTGCACCTCAGAAATGGACTACCGGCCAAAAATCGTTGGTTTTTTTATAACCAACTGATACTTTACTGGTAACTACCGTTTCGTTATTGGACATCCGCGTGGACATTTTTCAACCGAGATAAAGCCATGATGTTATTTCGTGACAACCGCCTCCGCGACTTCTCCGTGCCGATGGGAACGACCTGGCTTCTGAACCAACTGGCTGAAGCCAAGGGGAAGCAGGAGCTCTTCACCCGCCGGTCGCCTCAACTACTGAACGCCCTGCGTGAAATGGCACTGGTGCAAAGCGTCGAATCCTCCAACCGCATCGAAGGCGTCACCGTGGCTGCGGACCGCTTGCGGCCGCTGGTGCTCGGCCAAGTCCGGCCGAAAGACCGGTCCGAGCAGGAAATCACCGGCTACCGCGAGGCGCTCAATCTCATCCACTCGGAAGCGGAGCACCTGCAGATCACGCCCGATCTGCTGCGGCAGGCGATAGAAAACCTTACCGGCAATTTCACGGTCGCCGATCTGGAACGGCTCTGCCCAGGCGTCAGCCGCGACCACCTGCGCCGCCTGCTCAAAGAGATGAAGGCGGCGGGCCCAGTCAGCTGCATAGGCCGCGGGCCGGGCGCTAAATGGCAAAAACGGAAAGAGGGTCATATCCCCAAAAGAGGGTCATAAAGAGAGTTCTTCGGGGAGGTATCATATGGACATCCAGAACATCGTATCGCAGATGCGCAGCAGCGCGCAGGCCATCGGCGCGCTGGTGGAGAGGTGCTCGGAGGAACAGGCGCGGTGGAAGCCCGACGCGGCCTCCTGGTCGATGCTGGAGGTCGTCAACCATCTTCTGGACGAGGAGCGCGAGGATTTCCGGCCGCGCATCGACGTGGCGCTCCACCGCGGCGGTGAAGGTTGGGCCCCCATCGATCCCCAGGGGTGGGTGACGGCGCGGGGCTACAACCAGCGGGAGCTGGAGCCGTCCATGCAGGGGTTCCTGACGGCGCGGCTGGATTCGCTGGAGTGGCTGCTGGGGCTGGGGGAAGAGGAGTGGGCGAAGGAGCACCAGGCCCCGTTCGGGGCGGTCCGCGCCGGAGACCTGCTCGCCGCGTGGGTGGCGCACGACGTCCTGCACATGCGCCAGATCGTGGAGCTGAAATACGCCTATCTGGTTTTGTCGATGGAGCCCTACTCCTTGAAGTACGCCGGCGACTGGTAGCCCCGCGGACTTCAGACAAGGGCGAGCGACGCCCGGCAGAAGAGAGAGCGCCGATGACCATATCCGATAACCCGCGCCCTGACGAAGCCCAGCGCCTGATCCCCAGGCACGGGGGCTACCGCAGGCTACGCAGTTTCCGCGCGGCACTGGCGGCGTATGATGCCACGGTGTTGTTCTGCGATCGTTTCATCGACCGGCGCTCGCGCACCCACGACCAGATGGTTCAGGCCGCCCGCAGCGGCGTGCGCAACATCGAGGAGGGCAGCGTCGCCTCCGCCACCTCGAAGAAGACCGAACTCAAGCTCACCAACGTCGCCCGCGCCAGCCTCGAAGAGCTGATGCGCGACTGCGAGGACTTCCTGCGCCACTGCGGGCTGACGGTCTGGGACAAGGATTCCGCTGAGGCGCGCAAGGTGCGGGCGTGGCTGGCGTCCGACCGGTCCGACGGGTCGGACGTGTCCGACATCATGAAGACCACCGCGCCCGAGGTCGCCGCCAACACCCTGCTCTGCCTGGTCAACCAGGCCAGCTACCTGCTGCATCGCCAGCTGGAGCGGCTCGAGCGGGATTTCGTCGAGCAGGGTGGGTTCACGGAGCGGCTTTACGCGGTGCGGAGTAAAAAGCGGGCGTCCGACCAGTCTGACGAGTCGGACAAGTCAGACGCAAAGAAATCCCCGATCTGCTCCAAATGCGGCAAGTCCATGCGGCTGCGAACTGCGCGTTTAGGGCCCCGGGCCGGGTCGCGGTTCTGGGGCTGCGCCGCTTACCCTGAGTGCAAGGGCGTGCGCCCGGCCGACTCGACATTTGAACAACCGACCTGATATTCAGGGTCATTTCACAGAAAATCACGAGGGCGGTGAATTCACCGCCCCCGTGTTCATTTGGAGTTCAGTTCAGCCCCGAGCCGCCGTGAAGTGCTCGTTGACCTTGTCCCAGTTGATCACGTTGAAGAAGGCCGCGATGTACTCCGGCCGCCGGTTCTGGTAGGTCAGATAGTAGGCATGCTCCCAGACGTCGATCCCGAGAATGGGCGTTTTGCCCTGGCTGAGGGGGCTGTCCTGGTTCGGGGTGGTCACGATTTCCAGCTCGCCCTTGTTCGCGACGAGCCATGCCCAGCCGCTTCCGAAGAGAAGGGCGGCGGCGTTCGAGAAATCCTCCTTGAACTTGTCGAAGCTTCCGAACTTCTTGGTGATGGCCTCCACCACCGGGCCGCCGGCCTTGCCGCCCCGCTTCAGGATCGGCCAGAAGAAGCTGTGGTTGGCGTGCCCGCCTCCGTGGTTGCGCACGGCTGTGCGGATGGCCTCCGGGACGGCGTTGAAGTCCCGGATGAGCTTTTCAACGTCGAGCGCCTCAAGCGCCGCATGCCCTTTCAGGGCGGCGTTGAGTTTGTCGATGTAGGTCTGGTGGTGCTTGGTATGATGAATTTCCATGGTGCGCGCGTCGATGAAAGGCTCCAGCGCGCTGTAGGCATAGTCGAGTTTGGGCAATGAATGAGACATCGTATACCTCCGCAATGTTTCTTTTTTGGGTTCAACGTGTTGCGCACCTCTGATCGATGCCGACCGGCAGGGTCCCGCAATGGTTTTCCGGGACCTTGTTTCTGCAGTCAACGATAAAAGTCTAACCACACCATTTGAACTTGCAACCTTGACGCCCGATGCGCTGAACTTATTTCCTTGACCTCGATGGATAAAGGCACTATCATAAAGTTACACATTTGATGGACCTCACCGGTTGCAAGTGTGTCAAAGGTTGGATGAAAACATTTTGTTGCGTAGGTGTAACCGCCGCTCTCTTCAAAGTGTGGCGGTTTTTTTATGCCATCGTCGTAATCCGCCCTTGAAAAAATCTACGAAAGGAGGATTAAGGCGATGATGCAAGGCAAGGTTAAGTGGTTCAACGAGCGTAAAGGCTTCGGGTTCATCGAGGCTGAGAATGGCAGCGATGTGTTCGTGCATTTCAGCGCGATCCAGGGCAGCGGCTTCAAGACGCTGGAGGATGGCCAGTCTGTCAGCTTTGATGTCCAGGATGGGCCGAAAGGCCTTTCGGCCGTCAATGTCCAGGCTGTCTAAAACTGCCGTCTAAAACGACGCCTTCCGCTGGTTTCGCGGGAGGCGTCAATCCTTACCCCTCCGGCCCCTTGAATGCCGGAATCCGAACCGGGAGCCATCTCTATCATTCGGGCAGGCCCCGAGCATTACCCAGAGAGAAAGGATGCAATCGATGAACAAGAGACTGTATGTCGGGAACCTGTCCAGCGAGGTTACGGAAAACGATCTCAACCACAATTTTTCCACCATCGGCAAGGTGGTGTCCGCGGTGATCATCAAGGACAAGTATTCCAACCAGAGCAAAGGGTTCGGTTTTATTGAAATGGAAACGGAAGATGAAGCCCGCAAGGCCATCGACCAGTTCAACGGCGGGGAACTTCAAGGCAAGAAGATTGTCGTCAGCGAAGCCCGGGAACCCCGCAAGGATTCAGAAGGCGGCTTCGGCCGCGGAGGACGCCCCGGCGGGGGCGGAGGTTTCGGCCGCGGTCCGCGAGGTGGCGGCGGCGGT
>JALOPD010000087.1 GCA_025454075.1 Desulfobacterales bacterium
GGCCTCTTCGTAGGAGAGCCGGGG
This sequence comes from Desulfobacterales bacterium, assembly GCA_025454075.1. The sequence continues at coordinate 25 of JALOPD010000087.1, forward strand.
GAAAGGGACGGGGACCTCGCGGTCGAGCACCTCTTTGAACAGCGCCGCCATCATGCCCTCGGCCATCGCCATCACATCCTGTTCGCCCACGAAGGACATCTCGACATCGATCTGGGTGAACTCGGGCTGGCGGTCGGCGCGCAGGTCCTCATCCCGGAAGCAGCGCACGATCTGGTAGTAGCGGTCGAAGCCAGCGATCATGAAAAGCTGCTTGAAGAGCTGCGGGGACTGCGGCAGCGCGAAGAACATGCCGGGGTTGACGCGGCTCGGCACCAGGTAGTCGCGCGCGCCTTCGGGCGTGCTCTTGGTAAGAAACGGCGTTTCGAGCTCGAGAAACCCGAGCCCGTTGAGGTAGGAGCGGACGGCGGCCGACGCCCGATGGCGCAGGATCAGGTTGCGCTGCGGCCGGGGCCGCCGCAGGTCGATGTGGCGGTATTTCAGACGGGTCGTTTCAGAAATTTCCACGCTGTCCTCGACGAGAAAGGGCGGGGTCTGGGCCGTGTTGAGGATCCTGAGCTCGGAGGCCAGGACCTCGATCGCCCCGGTCGCCAGGTTGGGGTTGACCATGCCCTCGGGTCGGCGCTGCACCCGGCCGCAAACGCCCAACACGTACTCGCTGCGAATGGATTCGGCCTTGGCGTGGGCCTCCGGCGCCACTTCGGGGTTGAACACCACCTGGGTGATTCCCTCGCGGTCCCGCAGATCGATAAAGATGACGCCCCCGTGGTCCCTGCGGCGGAGCACCCAACCCATGAGCACCACGTCCCGTCCCTCATCCCCTGCTCCGAGCTGCCCGCAGGTGTGGGTTCTGCGCATGTCTCCCAATTTATCCGCCAATGTCCTGACTCCTTTTCATTCGTTTTACGGTCTCGATGACCCCGTCGAACGGCACCGCGACCTGCTCCTTCGTACGCATGTCGCGCAGGAGCGCGATCTTTTCCCCGAGTTCCTTGTCGCCGATCATGAGCACGTATGGGGCCCCCAGGCGGTCGGCGCTTTTCATCAGGCTCTTGAGGCTCTTGTCGCCGAACTCCATCTCCACCCGGACCCCCTCCCGGCCGAGACGGCAGCACCAATCGAACGCCAGCGAGCGGCTGCGCTCTCCCAGCGCCGCCAGAAAGAGATCCGGACGGGGCCTATAATCCCCGGCCTGCAGCCCGACGATCTCGGCCAGGCGGTCGAAGCCGATGGCAAACCCCGTGGCCGGCAGGTCGGGGCCCCCGAGCTCCTTGACGAGCTTGTCGTAGCGGCCGCCGCCGGCGACGGCGCTCTGGGCCCCCAGCTCGCCGGTCTGGATCTCGAAGGTGGCGCGCGTGTAGTAGTCCAGGCCCCGCACCAGGCGCTTGTCGACGATGTAGGGAACGCCGAGGGACGTGAGGGCGGCCTGCAGCTCGTCGAAGTCCCTGCGGCATTCGGCGCAGAGGTAATCGACCACCGACGGCGCATCGCTCAAGGCCTCCCGGCAGGCCGGCACCTTGCAGTCCAGCACCCGCAGAGGGTTGCGGCCCTTGCGCCGCGTACAGTCCTCGCAAAGCCGGCCCCCGACGGATGCCAGCAGTTTCTGAAGCGCCGTTCGAAAATCCGGACGGCAGGCATGGCATCCCAGAGAATTGATATGGGCCTCGGCTCCCGCGACGTTGAGCCGCTCGAGCAGGAGCACCAGGATGTAGACCAATTGAGCGTCCGCCAGAGGTGATTTGACGCCGAGCACCTCGGCGTCAATCTGGTAGAACTGCCGGTAGCGGCCCTTCTGGGGCCGCTCGCGCCGGAACATCGGCCCGATCATGTAAAGCCGCCGGGCGGGGTCGGGCGCGTAGAGCTTGTGCTGGATGTAGGCCCGCACGATCGAGGCCGTGGCCTCCGGCCGCAGCGTGACCATCTCCCCGCCCCGGTCGGCGAAGGTGTACATCTCCTTCTCGACGATGTCGGTGTCCTCGCCGATGCTGCGCTTGAAGAGCTCGGTCTTTTCCATGATCGGGATCCGGATCTCCCGGAAACCGAAGCTCTCGAAAAGCGCCCGGGCCTCCTGCTCGATCTTCTGCCAGAGCTCCACCTCGCCGGGCAGAATGTCCTTGAAACCGCGAATGAGCTGAATCATGTTGACGGACCGCCTCTTCCGAATTGCACCGAATTTATCGCTGCCGCCGCAGAAATTTGGATTTTTAGCTTAACCTAAGCTGGTCCGTCAATATAATTGTATCCGGCCGGCCGGGCGTGGGTTGCCGGGATGACCTTGATCCGCTAATGTGCCCATGAAAAAGAACCTCGGCTGAATGCTGTTTCGGCCCACACCCACAAGGAGGTAAAATTGGCGGCTCACGGAAAACTCAATGGATTGACCGACGTCGAAGGGGTCCGGGTCGGCAACTTCACGGACACGGCCGCTGTCAGCGGCGTCACGGTGGTCCTCTGCCCCGAGGGTGCCGTCGGAGCGGTGGATGTCCGCGGTGCGGCGCCCGGCACGCGCGAGACGGACCTTTTGCAGCCGGTGAACCTCGTGCAGACGGTCCAGGCCGTGGTGTTGGCGGGGGGGTCGGTGTACGGCCTGGCAGCGGCCGACGGGGTGGTGCGCTGGCTGGCCGAAAGAGGCCGGGGGTTCCCTTTGGGAAACGGCCACGTCGCACCGATCGTTCCAGCAGCCGTCCTCTACGATCTCGGCCGCGGGCCCGGGTTTGTCCCGCCGGTGGATGCCGAATGGGGCCGAAACGCCTGCGCGGCCGCCGATGACGGCCCGATCCGGATGGGGTGCGTCGGGGCGGGAACGGGCGCCCTGGCGGGCGGCATCAAGGGCGGCCTGGGCACGGCCAGCAGCGTTTTGCCGTCGGGCATCACGGTGGCCGCGTTGATGGCCGTCAACCCGGGGGGATCGGTTGTCAACCCGGCCACCGGCCGGCCTTGGGAAATCGAGCTTGGAATCCATGCGGAGTTCGGCCCGCAGGGCCGCCGCAGCGTTCGATTGCCGGCAGCGCCCGCCGGCGGGCCGGCGCGCAACACCACCATCGGCGTGGTGGCCACGGACGCCGCGCTCACCAAGACCCAGGCGCTCAAGGTGGCGCAGATGGCCCACGACGGCCTGGCCCGCGCCATCCGGCCCGCCCACACCATGTTTGACGGTGACAGCATTTTCTGCCTGGCCACCTGCCGGAGGCCGCTTCCGGACGTGTCAGGATTCTTTCCGGCCCCCCACGCGCAGGCCATCAACGACATCGGCCACACGGCGGCCGACTGCACGGCAAGGGCCATTGTCCATGCCGTCCTGGCGGCCACGGGTTTGGCCGGCCTGCCGGCATTTTGCGAGTTGCCTGACCGTTAGCGCATGCCGGCCGGCTCGGTCCCCGCCCATCGCAGTATCTTGTAGACACCGCCTATCGAGTGGAGTATAAAAAATGGTTTGAATATGCAGCCGGAAACCCTCTCAGGGTCCACGGTCAAATGAGTAAAACGCTACTGCGAAAAGGAGGAGTCATGAAACGCGCGCTGGTGATCGGCCTTTTGGTTCTGCTGCTCGCACCCCCGGCCTGGTCGGCGGGTGAAACACCGAAAAAAGGGGGGGGGCTCATCCTCTGCGTCGGCGACGAACCGCCCGGTTTGGACCCCACGGCCAGCGCCTCCGCCGCGATCGACCGGGTGGTCTACTCCAACCTTTTCGAAGGCCTGGTAAAGACCGACCGCAACGGCAATCTGGTGCCCGGGTTGGCCGTCAATTGGAATGTCTCCGCCGACGGCAAGGTCTACACCTTCCAGCTGCGCAAGGGCGTGGCTTTCCACAACGGCGAGCCGTTCAACGCCCAGGTGGCCAAGTGGAACCTGGAACGCGGGGCCGCCGAAGGCACCAAGAACGCCCACCCGGAGTTCTTTCGCATCATCGAAAAAATCGAGACCCCGGATGACTTCACCCTCAAGCTGACCCTCAAGGAGGTGAACTCCCTGTTTCTCGTCTACATGGCCGAGGGCGACGCGGTCATGCTGCCCATGAAGGGTTTCGAAAACACGGCGGCCGAGCCGATCGGCACCGGTCCCTTTAAGTTCGCCCGGTGGAACCGGGGCGACCGCGTGGAGATGGTCCGCAACGAAAAATACTGGAACCCCCAGCTGCCCTATCTGGACAAGGTGACCTACCGGTTCATCAAGGACCCCAGCGCCCAGGTCGCGGCGCTTAAGTCCGGGGACGCCGACATCCTCGGCTGGATCCTGGCCCCGGAGATCGCCAAGGGCATCTCCCGGGACAAGCGCTTCAAAGTGCTTTCGGGCGCTTCAACCTCCGAACTCGTCATGTCCACCAACAACAAAGTGAAGCCCTTCGACAACCAGCTGGTCCGCCAGGCCATGGCCCACGCCATCGATCGCAAAACCGTCAACGACCTGATCATGCTCGGCTACGGCACGCCGATCGGCTCCCACTGGCCCCCCGTCACGCCCTACTATGTCGACCTGACCAGAAAGTTCCCCTACGACCCCAAAAAGGCCAAGGAGCTCCTGGCCAAAGCCGGCTACCCGAACGGGTTCGAAGCAACCATCAAGCTGCCCGCCATCTATCCCTATGCCCAGAAGGCCGGCGAAGTCATCGGCGACATGCTGGGACAGGTCGGCATCCGGCTCAAGATCGAAGTCGTCGAGTGGGGCTTCTGGCTGGACCGCATCTTCAAGCAGAAGGACTTCCAGCTCTCCATGATCGGCCACGCGGAGGCCTGGGACATCGGCATCTACAACAACCCGAACTATTACTTCCAGTACGACTCCAAGGAGTTTCAGGAGGCCTACGCCAAGGCCCTGAAGGCCACCACCGAAGCCGACAAGGCCAAGTGGTTTGGGCGCTGCCAGGAGATCGTCGCCGAAGATGCGGTCAATGGTTTTCTTCTCGTCTTGCCATCGCTCTCGGCCATGAAGGCCGAGTTGATGAACTGGTGGAAGAACTATCCGACCATCGCGCTGGACTGCACCGAGGTATGGTGGAACAAATGACGACGTTGACGCCGGTTCAGGCGCCGGGCGCCTGAACCGGCGTCAATCCGGAGGAGCCTTTTTAAAGACGGCGCCTATTTCGATCGAACCATCGAAGAGATAAAAGCAACCGGCCAACGCCCGGGGGATGGGGTTGGCCGGCTAACACCTTATGCTGCGGTATTTCGCCAAAAAGCTGATCACGCTGATCCTGCTGCTGTTGCTTGTCTCCTTCACGGTTTTCTCGGTCTTGTTCGTCCTGCCCGGCGATCCGGCCCAGATCATCCTCGGGATCAACGCCACCCCGGAGTCGCTGGCCGCACTGCGCGCCGATCTCGGGTTGGACCGGTCCTTCATGGGACAGTACCTCGACTGGATCGCCAAACTGATGGTCGGCCAAAGCCACCGGTCGATTCACTACCAGATGCCGGTGTTCGATCTGATCGCCGGCTGCCTGGCGGTGACCGGGCCCCTGGCCTTCATGGCCATGCTGTTTGCCGTCGTCATCTCCATCCCGTTCGGCATCTATGCCGCACGGCACCAGAACGAGCGCGGCGATGTGATGGTCATGGCCTTCACCCAGCTGGGTCTGGCGACGCCGGAGTTCTGGCTGGGGATTCTCCTGGTCTTGTTCTTTTCCGTCGAGCTCAACTGGTTTGCCGCCGGCGGCTTCCCGGGCTGGGGCGCCGATGCCTGGGGCTCCTTCAAGGCCCTGCTGCTGCCGGCCTTCGCGCTGGGTGTCATCCGCGCCTCCATCCTGACGAGGCTCACCCGCTCCTCCATGCTCGAGGTGCTGCATGAGGATTACGTGCGCACCGCTCGGGCCAAGGGGTTGAAGGAGCACAGCGTCGTCTATGTCCACGCGCTGCGCAACGCGCTGATTCCGGTGCTCACCGTCATGGGGCTCCAGCTCGGCCAGCTCCTGGCCGGCGCCATCATCATCGAGAACGTTTATTTTCTGCCGGGTTTAGGGCGGCTGGTCTTCACCTCGATCGGCATGCGGGATTTGCCGGTGGTGCGCGACATCGTGCTGCTCATGGCCGCCGCCGTCGTGTTCGTCAATTTTCTGGTGGACCTGGCGTATGCGTACGTGGATCCGAGGATAAAACTAAGATAACGTTAAGTGTTATGTTTTAAGTTTTAAGTAAGGACAGGCCACCTTCCCTCTCCTTAAAACTTAACACGTAAAACTTAAAACGGTTTTCATGAGCCGCTTTTTCCGAAACAAAAACTTCGCGCTGGGCTTTGCGCTTTCGGCCGTCGTCGTGCTGGTGGCGGGGCTGAGCCTGGTGTGGACGCCCTACGACGGAAACCGGATGAACGCCCGCGACCGGCTCCTGGGCCCTTCCTGGCCGCACCCCCTGGGCACCGATCAGTACGGCCGTGACACCCTCAGCCGGGTGATGACGGGCTCGGTGAACTCGATCATCGTCGGCCTGGTCACGGTGGCCATCGGTCTGACGCTCGGGGTCGGCCTGGGTTTGCTGGCAGCCTACCGCGGGCGGTTCACAGACGAAGCCGTCATGCGCCTGTCGGATTTGCTCTTCGGGTTCCCCGCGGTGCTGACGGCGATCCTCATCACCTCCATCCTGGGCCCCTCCATGGTGAACGCCATGCTGGCCATCGGCATTTTCTACATCCCGGTCTTCGCCCGCCTGACCCGGGCGGTGGCCATCGTGGTGTGGGAGAAGGAATTCATCGCTGCGGCCCGCGCCAGCGGCATCGGCGAGTGGGCCATCGCCTGGCGCCACGTGCTGCCGAACATTCTCTCGCCGCTGCTGATCCAGGGCACGATCCAGTTCGCCGTGGCGATCCTGGCCGAGGCCGGGCTGAGCTACCTCGGTCTCGGCGCCCAGCCGCCCCATGCATCCTGGGGCCGCATGCTGAACGAGGCCCAGACCTTCATGGACACGAACCCGTGGATGGCGATCTTCCCCGGTCTCGCCATCGCCTGGGCCGTTCTCGGCTTCAACCTGCTGGGCGACGGCCTGCGGGATACGCTGGACCCGAAAATGGCCAGGCTAAGGTAGGGGGCGAAAAAAAAGTCGGAGTCGGAGTAAAAAGAGAGAATACCACCGACTCGGAACTCGGTACTCCGAATCGGAATTTTTTGGGGTGGCAGCCGGATTGTGAGGAGTATAGATGATTTCGTCGAAAATGATTGATGACGTCTTGAAGTGCGTGGACCCGGAAGAGGTCATCCAGCTGACGGCCGATCTCGTAAAAATCAATTCGGTCTGGGACCCGGCCGCCGGCACGAACGAGCAGGCGGCGGCGGAATGCGCCGCGCGCTGGGCCGAAGCGCAGGGGTTCAACGTCGCCCTGGAGGCGGTGGCCGCCGGGCGGCCCAATGTCATCGTCACGCACACCGCCGGCCCCGGGCCGCGTACCCTCATGTTCGAAGGGCACACGGATGTGGTGACGCCGGGGGATGTGTCGACGTGGGCGCACGACCCCTTCGGGGCCGAGATCGTCGGCCGGCGCATGTACGGGCGCGGCACCAACGACACCAAGGGCAACCTGGCGGCCATGCTAACCGCCATGGCGGCCCTCAAACGATCCGGCATCCGGCTTTCCGGCACCATCGTCGGCGGCGTTCTGTGCGACGAAGAAGACCAGATGGCCGGCGTGCGGCATTTCATCGAACGGGGGCACGCCGACCGGGTCACCGCCGCGGTCATCTGCGAGCCCCAGGACGGGCTCATATGCACGAGCCAGAAGGGTGCCCTGAGGGCGCGGTTCACCGTCAACGGCCAAATGAGCCACGGGGCGATGCCGCTGGCCGGACTGAACACCGCACCCGCCGTGGCGGACCTGATCCAGGGTCTGCATGGCCTGGAAGCCGCCGCCGCCGAGACCCTCGGCAAGGATGAACACCTGGGCTGGCCGAGTTTCACCCCGACGGTCCTTCAAGCGCCCGCGAGCGGCCCGGCGCAACTGAACGTCATGCCCGGCGAGGCGCGCCTTTTGGTGGACATCCGTACGATCCCGCGCCAATCCCACCCGGCCGTCGTGGACGCACTGAAGCGCCTGGCTGCCGACGTGCAGGCCAAGGCCCGCTCCCACTACTGCGCCTACGACGGTCTCCTCGGCATCGAACGCTGCCGGGACCTCGCCGTGGCGCTGGAGATCCTGACGGATCGGCCGTGCACTCGAACCGATCGCGGCGAGCCCGTCGTGCAGGCGGCGCACTGGGCCACGCACCGAGTCACCGGCCGAGAGCCTGCCTACGGGGGCGTTCCGGGGGCAACGGACGGAACCTTTCTGTGGGCCTGGAGGAACATCCCCATCGTTACCATGGGCGCCGGCGACCGCCAGGTTCCGCATCAGAAAGACGAGTGGGTCGACCTGGATCAGCTCGTCACCACGGTGAAAATCTACGCCCTGACCGCCCTGCATTATTTGGGAGGGTCCGCCGAAAAATGAGCGGCCGTCTGCTCGGCATCGAAGATCTCTCGGTCAGCTTCGGCACCCCGGAGGGGTCGGCCCGCGCGGTCGATCGCGTGAGCTTCGCCCTCGACCGGGGCGAAACCCTCGGGGTGGTGGGCGAGTCGGGCTGCGGCAAAAGCGTCACCTCGCTGAGCATTCTCGGTTTGATCCCCTCCCCCCCGGGAAGGATCGACTCCGGCCGGATTGTCTTCGAGGGCCGAAATCTCCTGGAAGTGAGCCCGGAGGATCTGCGCCGCATCCGCGGCCGGGAGATTTCCATGATCTTCCAGGAGCCGATGACGTCCCTCAACCCCGTGCTGCCCATCGGCCGCCAGGTGGCGGAACCGCTCAGGGTCCACCGCGGGCTGAGCAACGCCCAGGCACTGGCCCAGGCCGTTGAATGGCTCGAGCGGGTGAAACTCCCGGCCGCCCGCCGAAGGCTGGACGACTACCCCCACCAGCTGTCGGGCGGAATGCGCCAGCGGGTCATGATCGCCATGGCCATGGTGTGCCGCCCCAAGCTTCTCATCGCCGACGAGCCGACCACCGCCCTGGACGTCACCATTCAGGCGCAGATTCTGTCGTTGATGGTGGGGCTGAAAGAGGAGATGGGCATGTCGCTGCTGTTGATCACCCACAACCTGGGGGTGGTGGCCCAGATGGCCTCGCGGGTGGTGGTGATGTACGCCGGCCAGGTGGTGGAGGAAGCCCCCGTGGCGGATCTCTTCGACCGACCCTTTCACCCTTACACCCAGGGGCTGCTGCGATCCATGCCGCGGCGGAGGGGGCGCTGCGCCGGCCGCACCCGGCGGCTCACGGAGATCCCCGGCATCGTGCCGGCCATCACGGAAACTTTCACCGGCTGCAGGTTCACCGCGCGCTGCCCGCACGCCTTCCACCGGTGCCGCGAGGAGGCGCCGGGTCTTTTCGGGATCCGCCGGGGCCAGCAGGCACGGTGCTGGTTGAGGGAATTTCCGGAACGGAGGGACGTCCGTGCCTGAAGCGCCGCTGCTCCGCGTGTCCGAACTGGTCAAGCACTTCCCGCAAGGCGGCGGGATCCTGGCCAAACCCAAGGCCTGGCTGAAAGCGGTTTCGGGCGTGTCCTTCGATGTTCACCGCGGGGAAAGCTTCGGCCTGGTCGGCGAATCCGGCTGCGGCAAGACCACCATCGGCCGCATGGTGCTGCGGCTGATCGAACCCACCAGCGGCCGCATTGAGTTCGACGGGCTGGACATTTCGCAGTTGAACCGCGGGGAGTTCGGGCGCCTCCGCCGGCGCATGCAGATCATCTTCCAGGACCCCTACTCCAGCCTGGACCCGCGCATGCCGGTGGAGCAGATCGTCACCGAGCCGCTGCTCGCCGGCCGGCGCCCGCCGCGGGCCGAGCGCCGGCGGATCGCCGAAAGGCTCCTCGACAAGGTCGGCCTGCGCGGGGCCGATTTGGGCAAATATCCGCACGAGTTTTCCGGCGGCCAGCGCCAGCGCATCGGCATCGCCCGGGCGCTGTGCGTGCGGCCTGAGCTGATCGTGGCGGATGAGCCCGTAAGCGCGCTGGATGTGTCGATCCAGGCCCAGGTCATCAATCTGCTGCAGGACCTGCAGCAGGAATTCGGGCTGTCCTACATCTTCATCTCCCACGATCTGAGCGTGGTGGAGCACGTCTGCCATCGCGTGGCCGTGATGTACCTGGGGTCCATCGTCGAACTGGCCCCGGCCGATGAGTTCAGCCGTAAACCGCGCCACCCCTACACCGAGGGACTGCTCGCCGCGGTCCCTTTGCCCGACCCCCATTGCAGGGCCGCGCCCTTCGCCATGGAGGGCGACGTCCCCAGCCCCATCGACCCGCCGCCGGGCTGCCCGTTCCACCCTCGCTGCCGGTACGTGTTCGGCCGCTGCCAGGCCGAGAAGCCCTCCCTGGCAGCGGCGGCAGCGGGGCATCGGGTGGCCTGCTGGCTGAATGACGGTAGAGGATTGAGTTGATCGGAACCAACAAACCCACGGAATCGAAAGGAGCAACCCGACATGAGCCGACCCAAGGTGACCATTCACGACGTTCAGAAAGCCAAGGAAGACAAGCGCAAGCTCGTCATGATCACGGCCTATGATTACCCGTTCGGCCTGATGGCCGATGAGGCCGAGGTCGACATCGTGCTCGTCGGCGACTCGCTCGGCATGGTGGTGATGGGCCTTCAGGGCACGGTGGCCGTCACCATGGAGAACATGATCCACCACACCCAGGCCGTCATGCGCGGCTGCAAGACCTGCCTCGTGGTGGGGGACATGCCCTTTATGAGCTACAACACCTCCATCCGCGAGGCCATCACCAACGCCGGGCGGCTGATGAAGGAAGGCGGCTGCGACGTGGTCAAGCTGGAGGGGGGCACCCATTTCGCGCCCACTGTCGAGGCCATCGTCCGGGCCGGGATACCGGTCCAGGGGCACATCGGCCTGACGCCGCAGACGGCGAGCGCGCTGGGGGGGTTCAAGATGCAGGGCAAGGACGCCTCGGCGGCCAAGCAGATCATCGACGACGCCAAGGCCCTCGAGCAGGCCGGGGCGTTTTCCATCATCCTAGAAGCCGTGCCCGCGCCGCTCGGCATGCTCGTGGCCGAATCGGTCAAGGTGCCGGTCATCGGCATCGGCGCCGGGCCGGATGTGGACGGCCAGGTACTCGTCACCCACGACATGGTGGGCCTGTTCGACCGGTTCGTGCCCAAATTCGTGAAGCAGTACACCAAGATCCGTCCGGTCATTTTGGATGCGCTGAAAGCGTACCAGGCGGAGGTGCGGGACGCGAAGTTCCCCGGCCCCGAGCACTCGTTCAAGATGCCGGAGGAGACCTTGAAGCAGCTGAAGAAGATGGTGAAGTAGAAAGCAAGGGGTCGAGGGGTCAAGGGTTCGGGTGAAGGAGTCTGTGGGGTCCGCTTTCACTTGACCCCTGGACCCCTCGGCCCCTGGAACCCTTTTTATATCCTGTTCAGCTCCAGCGGCTCCGCCAGCCTCGCGCTGGCCGCGCGCAGGCTCTCCTCGCCGCCGATCACCGCCACGGAGCAGTGCTGCAGGCCGCCGCCGAAGTAGCGTTCGGCCGCCGCCAGCACCTCGCGCCGGGTCAACGCGATGAGGCGCTGCTTGAAGCTTTCCCGCAAGTCATCCGACAGGCGGATGATTTTGCGGAAAAAAGCTTTGCGCGCGGCCGGCCCCGGCGGGTCCGGCTTGTCGATCTCGGAGCACACCTGCAGGATGGCCTCCTTCACGTCGGTGTCGTTGAAGCTCCCGCCGTTGATGAACCCGGCCGCCCCCTGAAAGACCTCCAACGTCTCCACAATGCGCGGGTCCCGGTAGGACGCCAGGCTGAAGGTCCCGTCCTCGGGGTTGTACAGCGCAAAGCCGCCGTAGGCCCCGCCTTTTTCGCGGATCTCGCGGTGCAGGTAAAGCGAGCGCAGCAGCTTGGCGATCACGGCCAGCGCCGCGGCGTCCTCGTGCTCCATGCGCACGGCGGGGAATGCGGCGGCGACGAAGTTCACGGCGGAGGCCGTGCTCCACCCCTCGCGAATGCGGGTGGATACCGGCGCCGTCTCCCCGGAAACGAAGCCGGCAGCTTCGCCGGCCGGCAAGCCGGCCATCAGTTCGCCGGCGGCCGCCTGCGCCTGCCGGACCGCGTCGGTTTCACCGATCACGGCCAGATCAAAGTTGGATCGACGGAGCACCCGGCTGCCCAGGCGGCCCATATCGACGGACACCCGCCTCAGGTCCGCGTCCGTCGGCCCATCGGCCAGCGCCTTGATCGTCTGCAGCTGGTGAACGCCGCTCCACGCTTCGCTGAGCGCGCGTGCGGCCGAAAACCGGCGCGCGGCCAGTGAGATGGCCAGACGGTGCCCGTTGTGCACGACCATCGACTCCAAACCGGAGCGATACTCCAGCAGCAGGTTTTTCAGGCGGGGGATGTCGGACACATCATACCCCCCCAGCAGCTCGGACAGTAGATCGAAGAGAGGCGCCAAGTTCCGCACCAGGCTTTTCGCGGTCAAGGAGACAAATGGGATGCAGGCGCCGGCCCCGTCGAAACTGGTGTGGGGGTTCGCGGCCAGGCCGAGGCCGCCCGTAACGGCATCGATGCGCCGGGCCATTTCGGTGTAGTCCCTGCGGGTCGTACCGATGCGCGAGAACGCGTGGCAGAAAAACGGCACCAGGCGGTTCAGCTCGGGTTCGAGCCCCCCGCAGCCGGCGGCCGCAGCGACATAGACGATGCCGGAGGTGGGCTGCTCGAAGCAGGTCACGGAGCGTTCGCGGTCCACGCGGCTTTCCGCGACCCGCTCCACCTCCGGCGGGATGTCCCCGCGTTCCAGGGTCGGCAGACAGTCGACGCTCTCCTGGGCCTCCTGCCGCCGCTGCAGCGCCTCCGCGTCCTGCCGCAGCTTTTCGGTTTCG
>JALOPD010000316.1 GCA_025454075.1 Desulfobacterales bacterium
CTCGATCTCGCAATAACGACTGCCGAGGAGATAAAGCAGCGTGTCCGTAGGGAGTTCATGAATGCTGTGCTGCTGCGCATTGGGTGTCAGGATGTCCGGCAGACCGCCATCGACCATGATCGCATCGTTTCTCAAATGTAACCGTCCGCCCTGACAGAAGGCCCGCGCGCATTTGTTCCCATAGACGTCGATGAAGTCCTCGATGACGAGCGCCGGCTCACCACGCAACCGCTCGGGCGCCATCAGGAAGGCCGCCCGGCTAGGATGCGTGTACAGCATGAGAATCATCTCAGTGGGCTGGGGGAAGGAATAGGCAATATCAAAGCCGATCCTGATAAACATGGCGCTCCTGATGGGCAGGGGTGATTGCGATTGTGGCTACAGGGAGGCAGTGGTCAGTGCCCTAGTACGGCCGCGCCGAAGTCCCGGGAACATCAACGGTACTGCTGGTCACGGTGCTCCAGCTTCGTGACCCCAGTCTTGGAAGCTCTGCTTCGCGAGACTCTCGCACCCCTGACCAGTGCCGCAGGACCCACTCCGATCTACCCGAGATCGCAGCGGCAAGTCCAACCTCGGCCCCGGCCCCGCGGGCCTCGTGAAGCCGCAGCTTAACGCCCACAGGTCGCGAAGCTGGAGCCTCGCGACCAGAAAGCCGAGCCCCTGATTGCTCGATGTTTCCGTGACTTCCGCGCAACTGTACTCGATCTGAACCGCCGACCGCCGGAATGACGGGGGCTTGATCCACACGCCTGTGCTGCCGGGACCTCAGGGCTCCGGGGTTTGCGCCCTGTGACCCGGGCCGGGGCCCTGTCGGCTGGGGACAACCCCATCCGAAATCCCCCCTGCCCCGTCGATCGATCCCTCCGGCAAACGGCCAAGCCTCCCTCCCATATACGGCATCCTAGACTTTTCGGGAGAAGATTGCATTGGGGGCGTGACAACTGCGGGAATGGCGTTAGGCGCCTGGAAGCCCGAATGGTAGACTTCCCGCGCGCGCCGGCGAAGGGTTTCATGCCACCGCGGGAACTCGCAGCGGTGTCAGCGATCTGGCCATGAAATAGGAGATGCACCGTCATATCGGCCGTCGCCGGGCCTCGGAACTGACCTGCCTCTGGGGGCCGACGCCATGGAACCATGGTCATCGACACAAGTCCGGCGATGGGGGCGGCGCCTCCATTTGCCAAAAGATGAAGGGGGAACAAATGACATACTGCGTAGGCATCTTGCTTGATGAGGGAATGGTCTTTGCCTCCGACTCCCGCACCAATGCAGGCGTCGATAATATCGCGACATTCTGCAAGATGACGGTGTTGGAACGTCCTGGCGACCGCGTCATTGTACTGCTGAGTTCTGGCAATCTCGCTGGTACCCAAGCCGTCATCAGTCTATTGAAACAGCGCGGCGAGGTCCAAGACGAAGCCCCCACGGTATGGAACGTCGACACCTTGTTCGATGTCGCCGGTTTGGTCGCGGATGTGATGCGCGAGATAGACCGGCGCGACGGAGCCTACTTGGTAAACAGCGGCGGATTCAACGCTTCCTTCATACTCGGCGGGCAGATAAAGGGTCAGCCCATGCGGCTCTTCAGGATTTACTCGGAGGGGAATTTTATCGAGGCAGACCTCGACGCCACACGCTACTTTCAGACCGGTGAGGCAAAATACGGGAAGCCCATCATCGATCGTGTCATCACGCCCGCCACGACCCTGGCGGATGCGGCCAAATGCGTGCTTGTGTCCTTCGATTCGACCATGCGCAGCAATTTGTCGGTCGGCATGCCAATCGATCTGATCTGCTACCGACGCGATAGTCTTCAAGTCGAGATGCGTCGCCGCTTTTCTGAAGGCGACGCCTACTTCACTGCACTGAGCAGCCAGTGGAGCATAGGCGTACGCGATGTGTTCAGCCGGCTGCCGGCGCCTGAGTTGATGAACTGATTACGCAGGACCGTACCATCCATCAATTGCACCGGGTTTGCGAAAGACTGCCCCTTTGAGGACCATCGGCGCCATCTGCATCGCGCCCGATGTTGTCGCTCACGTTATTCCGCCAGCTTTGCGCAGAGTAATCCGCGCCGCACCTGCCGGATTCTGCCACCGTTGTTGCCGAGGCTTGTGAGTCTTGACGAGCCCACGACTGCTTGGGTCCTCGTTACGACAGCAACCGGCCAGCTCCGGACAGCGACGCTCTCCGGCCCAGGGTCCGCAGTCGCGTGGACAGCCGACACTCAGCAGGTCAAGGCGTTACGTATAATGTCGCCCGAATCCTGTCCCCGGAATCCACGCCGCCCGCTTGCGTCGGCGATCCGAGGGGCTCGCCGGGCGGCGAAACGGATCCATGCGCCGCCAGCGGACGAAGGACAGGGCGCGGCGTTCGGCGGTATCCTCCCTCATCCCGGTGGCGGAAGAACGGCACCGGGCGCATTCGGAAAACCAGTCAGAAGGACGGCGATGCTAGAAACGAACGGGCTATCCCGGCTCGAATCCAGCCTCTGGGAGGCGGCAGACAACCTGCGCGCCAACTCCAAGCTGACCTCCAGCGAGTACGCCATGCCGGTGCTGGGGGCGATCTTCCTGCGCCACGCCAGCAACCGTTACGAGGCCGCCCGCTCCCAGATCGAGGCCGATCAGGCGGCCGGGCGCATGCCAAACCGCCCGCTGGTGAAGGCGGACTTCATCAAGCGCCGGGCCCTAATGCTGCCGGAGAAGGCGCGGTACTCGGCGCTGCTCAAGCTGCCCAAGGGTGCGAAGCTCGGCGCGGCCCTGGTCGCGGCCATGAACGCCATCGAGGACGACTTCGAGCCACTCCGCGGCCAGCTTCCCAAGGACTACGAGCGCTTCGAGAACGATCTCCTCGAAGACCTGCTGCGGATCTTCGACCGCGAGGTCCTGCGCACCGCCACCGGCGACATCTTCGGGCGCATCTACGAATACTTCCTCATGAAATTCGCCATGCAGGGGGCGCAGGACGCCGGCGAGTTCTTCACCCCGCCCTCCCTGGTGCAGACCATCGTCAACGTCATCGAGCCGCACCACGGCATCGTCCTGGACCCCGCCTGTGGCTCCGGCGGCATGTTCGTGCAGACCAGCCACTTCCTGGAGCACGAAGGGCTGGAGACCGCCAAGCGCGTCACCTTCTACGGGCAGGAGAAGACCGCCACCACCATCAGGCTCGCCAAGATGAACCTCGCCGTGCACGGCCTGGAGGGCGACATCCGCGAGGCCAACACCTTCTACGAAGACGTGCACCCCATTTGGGGCAGGTGCGACTTCGTGATGGCCAATCCGCCCTTCAACGTGGACATGGTGGACGCGGAGAAGATCAAGACCGACCGCCGGCTGCCCTTCGGCCTGCCGGGGGTGAACAAGCAGAAAAAGGTCTCAAACGGCAACTACCTGTGGATCTCCTACTTCCACAGCTACCTGGGGCCGACCGGCCGCGCCGGCTTCGTCATGTCCTCCCAGGCGAGCAGCGCCGGGCATGGGGAGGCGCAGCTTCGCCGCAAGATCGTCGAGACCGGCGACGTGGATGTGATGATCGCCATCCGCTCCAACTTCTTCTTCACGCGCACGGTCCCCTGCGAGCTTTGGCATTTCGACCGGGGCAAGCCCGAGGAGCGCCGCGACCGGGTCCTGATGATCGACGCCCGCAACGTCTTCCGGAAGGTCACCCGCAAGATCTATGACTTCAGCCCCGAGCAGCTCGCCAACCTCACCGCCATCGTCTGGCTCTACCGGGGACAGGGCGACCGCTTCCTGAGCCTGGTGATGGGCTATCTGGCGAATGTCTGCGCCGAGAGCGCCACCATCCCGAGAGCCCTCGATGCCTTCGATGCCGGTCTCGACGACGTCCGCACCCTCGTCGACGGCTTCGCGGAGGGCCTGAAGGACCTGAACGCGGTGCCTCACGAGCAGAGGCAGCCCCTCGCCGACGCGCTGGTCGAATGGCGGGAGGCCCAGGCCGCCTACGAGATCGACCAGGCGACGCTGCTGGATGGGCTGGCCGGCTTTCGGCACCGGTATGAGCCCGCGCTGCCCTTCGCCAATGAGGACCAGCACGCGGCGCGCGCCAAATTCGATCCTTTGTCCGACAAGATCAAGGGGCTGATCAAGCAGGTAGACCTGCTCTACAAGCTCGCCGCCCGCGCCGTGCAACTGGCCCGCGACACGGCGAAGATCGAGGAGGCCGCCGAATTTTACGACCGCGCCGCCACGAACAAGCGCCTCAAGCAACTGGACGAGCGGCGCAAGGACGCCGTGGAGCAGCTCAAG
>JALOPD010000317.1 GCA_025454075.1 Desulfobacterales bacterium
GCAGGAGGCGCGGCAGAAGGCGCACTCCTCGTATTCCTTCCCGTCGATCACGTACTTGTCCCGGCCCATGCATTCGGCCTTGGCGTGCTCCCCGGCGTAGACCGGAACGTAAATGTCCTTGAGCGGCTCGCTGACCACCCGGATCCGCGACCGCGCCGGGTTGTTGCTGCTGAATTGCGGGGACGCATGAAACGCGGAGCAGATCATCTCGCAGGCCCGGCAGCCGTTGCATTTGTCGACGTCCACCTTGATGGTCTTGACTTTTTTCTTCTTTTTCTCACCCATGACGTTACGCCCTTTTCATCTATCCTTTGATGAACTCGCGAAAAGCCATCGGTTTCGACGACTTCGCAAAAAGGCCAAGATCAAGGCGCGCGAATCGCGTAGCGCGAGGCGTACTGGCAGTACGCCGCAGCGTCAGCGCGATGAAGCGCAACGCCGAGATTGGCTTTTTTACGAAGTCGTCACCCTCTGGCAGGCTCATCGTCGCCGTCCTTGAGGATCCCGCGCTCGACAAAGTCCTCGGCCACATAGTCGAGGCCCAGATCATGCAGGGACTCCTTCGTGGGGATCCCGTCGTCGTTCCACCCCTTGAACCGGTAGTAGGTGTCCAGGAGCTCCTTCTCCAGCTCGGGGAATCGCTTCTTCCAATGGTTTTCGGGCGGCTTGTCGTCCTTGCGGCGCATGCCCCTGCGGATGTTGATCGCCCGCACCAGGGTCCGGTAGCGCTTGGTGGCCTGGGTCAGCAGGGCCTCGTCCATGTCGAACCCGGCGCCGGCCGAGATGAATTTCGGATAGTTGTGGATATGGTAGGGCGGCTTCAGGGGAAACGACGAGAGGCCGGCGCACATTCCGAGGGCGTCGTCGATGTAGTGCATCCGCTCCTGCCAGTCGACGATGTCGCAGCACATCTGGACCGTCGGATAGAAGGGCATGGATTTTTCGCCGCGCGGCTCCCAGTCCAGGAAATACTGCTTGAACCTGTCGTCCGGCACCTGGAACCAGTCCTTTACAAAGGCCTCGCGCTCTGCGCGCGTGGGAAACGGCGCCTGGGGGAACTGCCCTTCGATCTGGGTGATGTTGATCTTCTCCCCGGTCGAATACATGAGGAAGTAGATGGGGTTGAGCATGGACAGCTTCAGCGGCAGCTGCTCGTGCTTCTTGATGGTGTTGTGGGCATAGGCCTCCGCGCCCTTGCCGATCTGCCTGGCCGCCCAGTAGGTGCCGTCGGCCAGGACATCGCCGATCCCCTCGCGCCGCACGATCCGGTCCAGCAGCCAGTAGAACCGGCTCTCGTTGTCCGCCGGCAGGCCGGGCATGTCCTGTTCGGTCAGGATGCCCGCCTCCAGCAACTCCAGCGCGAAGGCCATCACCTGCGGCGCGGAGAACCCGTCCACGCCGTACTCCGTGGCGCTCTGGGCGATGCGCAGGCCGAAATCCAGGTCCGACATGGCCGCCATGGTGTAGGTGAGCTTCGAGAAGCACTTCATCATGTAGGTGGGAAGGCCCGGGGGAGAGATGGTTGCCCCGCATTTCATCGGGCAGTTGTAGCAGCTGATCAGCCGGGTGCGCATGGTGTCGAGGGTTTCCATCCACTTGGCGGCGATCTCCTGGTTCCAGAAATCTTTTCGGCGCAGGCGCGAATTTCCCCACATGAAGTTTTCGGTGTGCCACTTCTCGTCGTGCACCGCCATTTCCTGGGGCGAGCCGAGACCGGTCAGGATCGCCATGACGCCTTCGACCGGGTTTTCGTTGCGGAACTTGATGTAGCTCAGCACCTCTTTGCAGAGCTCCATGAACTCCGCCGGACGGGCGACGTTGATGTCCCTGGTGCCGCGCACGGCGATCGCCTTGAGCCCCTTGTCGCCCATGACGGCGCCGATGCCGCCGCGGCTCGCGCTCGACCGGCCCTGCTCGATGGAGGCGAAGAAGACCCGGTTTTCGCCCGCCATGCCGATGGAGGCCACCTGGGCCTTGGGCTCTTTCAGCTCTTTACGGATGAGCTCGGCGGTCTCGCCGGAACCCTTGCCCCGCAGGTGCGAGGCGTCGCGCAGCTCGACCTTGTCGTTGTTGATCCAGAGGTAGACCAGCTCCGGGGACTTGCCGCGCAGGATGACCTTGTCGTACCCGGCATACTTCAATTCCGGCGCCCAGAACCCGCCCATCATCGAAAAGGCCATCAGCTGGGTCTGCGGCGAGATGGTGGAGACGATGGTGCGGTTGCAGCCCGTCGCCGGCGTCCCGCACAGCAATCCGGCGCTGAAGATCAGCAGATTCTCGGCCGAAAACGGCTCGACTTCGGGAGGCACCCGGTCCCACAGGATCTTGGCGTTGGTACCCAGGCCTCCCAGGTAGAGTTCCGTGTCTCTTGGGTCGGTGGCTACCCTCTCGATGTTCCCCCGGGTGAGATCGACTTCCAAATTGAAACCCGTCTCTGCGTACCTCATTTCTTTCCCCTTCTGATTGACCCGATTCCCTGGACCGCTCTTGGCAAGATCGTTTTTAGCTATAACGTAACTATATTTTAGCTGTAAAATAGTTATAGAGTTGCCGAGAGTTTGTCAAGCAAAAACTCATCTCAGCGCCCCTTGAACTGCGGAGGCCGTTTTTCCAGGAAGGCGAGCTGTCCCTCCCGCAGGTCTGCACTGCGCAGCGAATGCGCCACCAGGCCCCGGGCCTCCTGCTCGGCGTCGGGGTCCAGTCCCTGGGAGTAGGTCAGAAGATTCAGGACCCGCTTGATCCCGGCAAGCGCCAAGGGGGCATGCGCCGCGATGTCCTCTGCCAGTCCGGTCACGGCGGCTTCCAGCGCCGCGCGCGGCACCACCTGCGCGACCAGACCGAGTTCCCGCAGACGGTCTCCGCGCTCGACGCGGCCGGTAAAGAGCATTTCCTTGGTGCGTCGCAGGCCGATGGTCTGGACGAAGCGTCTCAATCCGGTCCAGGGGTAGACCAGCCCCAGCCGGGCCGGCGGCATGCCGAGGCCGGCGTGGTCGCCAGCGATGCGGATATCGCAGCAGACCGCCAGCTCGCAGCCGGCGCCGAAGGCCGCCCCGTTGAGCATGGCGATCACCGGCAGGGGAAAGTCGACGACGCTTTGGAAAAGCGCCTCCACCGCATCGAGGCGTGCGGCACCCTCCGGGCCGGCGTCTCCCGCCGGCAGAAACGCCAGGTCGTAGCCGGAGCAGAACGCCTCGTCCCCGGCCCCCCGCAGGACGAGGACGGGCGGCGGGGATTCCCGAGCCAGTGCGGCCAGTTTGCCCCGCAGCGCATCCACCAGCTCCGGGCTCAAGGCGTTCTTGCGGGCCGGGCGGTTCAGGGTCAGGACGCACACCCGGCCCCGGCGATCGCACACCAACGGATGGTCGTTTACAGGCATCGGTCACCTCCAGACGGATCGGCGGCAAGCGGCCCCGGCGGCCGGGCCGCCGGGCATGAATCAGTTGACATCGCTGCAGTGTATACCGTATACAGACATCGGCCACAATCCCAATCCCTGCCGGAAGACGCCGGCACGCCGGTCCCGCCCGCCCCCGGCTTCCGTCCCTCCGGGCGGCCGACGGCGGCCCCGGCTCCCGGGGAAGGACGGACACGATGACGACGCCCAAGACCCACCAGAGTGAACGGGAAAGGCTTTCCGCCCTCCAGGCGCGCGCCGAAACGGGCGGCGGTCTTCCGGCCATCGAGCGCCATCGCCGGCGCGGCAAACTGACCGCCCGCGAGCGGCTGGGGCTGCTCTTCGACCCGGGCAGCTTCGTCGAGATCAACCAGCTGGCCGAGAGCCAGGCGTCGGATTTCGGCATGCAGGACAAGAAGGTGCCCGGGGACGGAGTCGTCACCGGCTGCGGCACGGTCGACGGCCGGCGGGTCTTCGCCTATGCCCAGGACGTCACGGTGCTGGGCGGTTCGGTCGGGACTATTCACGGCGAGAAGATCTGCCGCATCATGGACGAGGCCCTAAAGGTCAAGTCGCCCCTCGTGGCGCTGAACGACTCCGGCGGCGGACGGCTGCACGAGGGGTTCTTCGCTTCGCGCGGGGTGGCCGGCATGTTCTTCCGCAACACCGCCGCCTCGGGCGTGATCCCGCAGATCACCGGCATGCTGGGCTCCTGCGCCGGGGTGTCGGTGTATTCGCCGGCCCTGACGGACTTCATCGTGATGGTCAAGGGCACCAGCCACATGGTCATCACCGGCCCCGGCGTGATCAAGGCCGTGACCGGCGAGGATGTCGACCTCGAAGCGCTCGGCGGCGCCAAGGTGCACAGCGAGATC
>JALOPD010000088.1 GCA_025454075.1 Desulfobacterales bacterium
GAACCGCCGCTGGCTGAAGAACAACCGCACCTACCTGACGGTGCTTTCCCTGCTCAGGCCGAAACGGAAATTCCAGCACGTCACCGTGGACTATCGCGAGGAGGCGAACCTCGACGCGGCGTCCTGACGCCGCCGACAGGGTCAGGGAACCGTATCCGGCCCATTTCCCCGGCGACGAGCTCGCCGTTACTTGACCTGGAGGTTCTTGAACAGGGCGATCAGCTGGGCGCGGTTCTTGACGTTCAACTTCTGGAAGATGTGGTAGACGTGGATCTTCACCGTGCTCACGGAGATGAACAGGGCATCCTCGATCTCGTGGTTGCTCTTGCCGCGCAGCAGCAGGTGGATGATCTCGCGCTCGCGGGTTGAGATGCCGAATTTATCGAAGTAGTTCTCCAATGCCGTCTCGTTGCGGATGCGCGCCGCCAGCCGACGGGCGCGCGTGCGGTTGAGCTGCACGACAACGGCGGCCACGACCAGCAGGGACAGCACCCGGAACCACCACGTGTGCCACCACGGCGGCCGGATGCGGATGGCCAGCGTTATGCCTTCCTCGTTCCATAGCCCCTCGTTGTTCGAGCCCCGCACCCGCAGCCGGTAGCGTCCGGGCCGGAGGTTATCCAGGTTGACGCTGTGCTCAAAGCCGAGATCGTGCCAGGAGTCGTCACGGCCGTCGAGACGGTAGGCGTACTGGTTCTTATCGGGCCTCACGTAGCTCAAGGCGGCGAAGGAGAAGCCCAGGCTGTTCTGCCGGTGGGATAATACCAGGTCGGGAGCCAGGACGATGGAGCGCGGCAGCGGCGAGTCGCCGCCGATGGCCACCGGCCGGCGCCAGACCTGGAAATCGGTGAAGGCCAGGGGCGGCGCGTAGCGGTTGATCCGCGCCAGCCAGGGCTTGAAGGAGAACATCCCCTTCAACCCGCCGAAATAGATGTCGCCGCTTTTCAGGCGCAGGTAGCTGCCGTAGGTCAGGGCGCCGGCCGGCACCCGGTCGCGGCTGTCGTACTCGCTGAAGGTCCCTGACTGCATGTTGAAGCGCGAGAGGCCGGCGGCGCTGCTGATCCAGAGGTTCTCCTCGTCGTCCTCGACGATGCCCATGATGAAGTTGCACAGGGTGGAGCCGGGGGCGCTGAAGTGCTGGAAACGGACCCCGGCCTGGGAGCGTTCCATCCGGTTGAGGCCGTTCGAGGTGGCGACCCATATGCGCCCGCGCAGGTCCTGGTGCAGGATCATGACGTAATTCTGCGTCTCCCTGCTCGGGTCGGGGGGATCGAGATAATAGCGCGTGAAGCGGTCGCGATCGCGGTCGTAGAGGTTGAGCCCGTTCTCGGTCCCGATCCAGACATTTCCCTCGCGGTCCTCCATGACGGGATTGGCATGGCTGGCGCTGAGGCTGCCGGGATCATTCGCGTCGTGCAGGTAGCGCTTGAAGGCCCGGGCACGGGAATCCCAGCGCAGCAGGCAGAAGTCGGAGGCGATCCAGACATCGCCCCGGGAGTCATCGCGGATCATGGCCACGGCAGTGAAGCCCAGGGTGGCGGGGTCATCGGCCCTGGCGGCGAAAACTTCCTCTTCGCCGCTGCGGGGATCGAAGCGGACCAGGCCGCCGACGGTGGACGCCCAGATTTCGCCGCGGCGGGTCCGGTGGATGCGGTACACGCGGTTGAATCCCGCCATGTCCGTGCGGCCGGTGGCCAAGGGGAAGCGCTCGTAGGTTCCCGACTCGGGGGTATAGCGGAACGCTCCGGCCGCCGTCGCCAGCCAGATCCGCCCCGGGTCATCCTCGCACAGGCCCAGGACGCGGTTGGCGGCCACAGAGTCGACGCCGGCATTACGGTTCAGGTGCCGGCGGAAAAGATCGGGCTGCGGCAGGCACTTGAATAGGCCGCGGTTGTCGACGCAGACCCAGCACATGCCGGAGCGGTCGTGGAAAACCGAGAGGATCATTTCGTCACGCGGGTCGCCGCGCTCCCCGAACTGATCCTGCAGCACGATCCGCCGCCAGGAGTCCTGGGCGTGGTTGAACCAGTAGAGCCCGTTCTGTGTTCCCAGCAGCAGTGCGTTGGGGTCATCGGGATAATCGGTTATATAGAAGATCGCGTTGGCGCGTGGAGCGGCAGGATACGTGTCGGGGGGCGAATAGCGCCGCCAGGAGTTGCGGTCGGGATCGAAACGGCTGAGGGAATTGCCGGCGCCGCCCATCCAGAGGATGCCGGGCTGCCGCGGCGACTCGAAGATCTCGAAAACGCCTTCACTTCCGAGGGAGTTCCCGTTCACGGGGTCATGGCGGAAGCTCTCGAAGCTCGCGCTCGCGGGCAAGAAGCGCTGGAGGCCGCCGTCCGTGGCCACCCAGACCCGCTGACGTGAATCCTCGATCACCATGCGCACCTGGTCACTGGCCAGCGATCCCGGCCGCGAGGGATCGGCCCGGAAACGTTGGCACTGGCCCGTCTTCGTATCGAAGAGACCCAGGCCATTCTTGGTCGACACCCAGAGCAGTCCCGGGCGGGATTTGGACACGCAAAGATGGCTGATGAAGTCGCCGGGGATCGAGCGCGGGTCGCGGGGATCGTGGCGGTAGGCGGTGAAGCTTTCGCTGGCGATCTCCATGCGGTTCAGCCCGCCGATCGTGCCCAGCCAGAGGTCGCCGCTCGGGTCCTGGGCGATGGACAGGACGTAATCGCTGCTCAGCGGCCGGGGCAGTGTGTTGGCCCGGCGGAAAACCCGGAAGTGAACGCCGTCGTGGCGCGCGACCCCGAGGCTGCCGCCGAGCCAGATGAATCCGCTGCGGTCCTGGAACACGCTGTAGACGAAGTCGTTGAACAGCCCGGCGTCGGCGGTGACGCGCTCGGCTGGGATGACCATTTCCTGAGCACTGAGCGCCAGCGGCAGGACCAGGAGGACGAACCAGGCCAGGAGACGACACCCGCGGCCCGGCTTGCAACATCGTCCCTTCGTTACGGTGGCATGCGCTGTCATGGATCCTTGCTTAAGCAAATTATTGTATGGAAGCGTGCTCGCAAAGTCAACCGTGACCCTCGGCCAGATTTTCGGGTGAGGCAAAATGGCGTTGAACAGCCCGCTTTTCCCGTCATCGACCCGTTGACATCTTGAGCAAGGATGTGGGACAGTGACGCTGCCGTTCCGATACATGTCAGAGATCCGGTCCCGGAGACGGACAGGAGGTGAAGGCCTGGACCCGGTCTTGATCGATGTCCGCAGCCGCGAAGAGTACATCATGGAGCACATCCAGGGCGCGATCAACATCCCCCATCACGACCTGGAGTACTGCCGGGACCTGCTGCGGGCGCACGACATCACGCTGTACTGCAACACGGGCCGCCGGCCTACCTGCTGCTGACCTTCTGGGAATCGGAGGCGGCCCACGAGCGCTACCACCGCGACCCGCGCTTCGCGGCCCTGTTCAATGTGCTGCCAGGGGAACTGGTCCGGATGCCTTACGAGGAGTTTTACCAGGTTCTGAAATAACCCGCGGCCGCCACGAGCAGGCGGAAAAACCCGTCAGGCGCGAAATATACTGACTGGATTGGACGCCGATATTTTTTTCTTCCGGCCGTAGAACAAATCGTCCATGATCAGGGCCAGGCGCTGGTTCAGCGGGTTGCGCGCAACGTAGAAGCGCACCAGGCGATGCAGCAGGGTGTCGGGCTTGGTGTAGGGGCAGGAGCGGATGCAGACGGCGCAGTCGCTGCCGACCTGTTTCCAGAAGCCAAAGCATTTTTCCTGCTCGATCGACCAATGCCGGAGACCGCGCGACGCCGGCTCGGCACCGGAAGCGATCGCCCGGGTCGGGCAATTGTCGGCGCATTTTTTGCAGATGCGGCAGAACGAAGCCATGTGAAAGTCGCGCCTGGGCGTGGGCAAAAGCTCGAGCTCGGTGCTGACCGCAGCCAGGCGGACACAGGGGCCGTACAGCGGGTGGATCAGCACCCCGAGCCGTCCCAGTTCGCCCAGGCCGGCATCGACGGCCAGCGGCACGCACAGGACCTGGTAGTTGCCGTCGGTGTGGGCCCGGGCCCGATAGCCCAGGCCCCGGATATACTCGGCGATAATGGAAGCAATCTTCGCGGCTTCGACATACTGGCGGGCTGACTCCAGTATGACGGGCAGGGTCGGGGCGGCGGCGATCATCTTCCAGTCCATGGCCACGACCACGATGACGGCCGATCCCCCTTCAACCGGGATCGGTTCTCCCCAATGGTCGGCGCGGCGCCCGCTGCGGCTGTAAAAATGATATGGCCGCAGTTGGGTGATACCGACGTCGACCGCGCCGTACTGGCGGGCCAGCCCCAGAATGGCAGAGCGGATACCGGCCAGGGCGGCTGCGGAGCGCCGCGGGTTCACTTCTCCGCAAGCGGCGTCCCGGGTCCGCTCCAGGTAGGAAAACGCGGCAGCGAAAACCGGAGTGTGAAGCGGATCATCATATGCATGACCCGGCTGCCCAAGTTCGGGGCGCGCATGGAGTTTCTCGTCTCCGGCCCGGAAATGAGGTTTTTGCCCGTAATAGTCGGCGGCCAGCTGCGGATGGAATTTCAGCTGGTTGCGCGAGAACATGTGGTCACGCTCGTCAAAGCGTTCGATCGAGCCCGGATCGGGCGCGTCGGCCTCCAGCGGAAAATATTTTGACAGCGAGCACATGGCAAAAACAGCCGCCAGTCCCAGGATGGCCGCGTTGGCAGCGCTCAAAGTCGCCTGGTGCCGAAAGACGATGAGCAGGGTCCAGAACAGGGCATTGGCCGGCAACAGCAGGATCGCTATCCAAAGGGCCCTTTTCTCGCCTTCGCGCCAGGAAGTGACGGCAAAAAGAAGCAGAAGCCCCGAGCTGGCCAGCAAAACGAGACAATCGATCCAACTCAGCAGATCCATGGACACCTCATCACAGCGCACGGGGCCGCGATTCTGGCGCCAAATAATTCCAAGGCCGCGAAAAGAACCATCTGCGCATATTTTGTACACCTCCTGCGCCGCCGGATCCCTGAAAGAACGGGCGCGTGGCCGGGCTTGGCCGGATGGGATTTTGCGGGGATTCCGCCGCAATGTCAACCGGGCGCGCTGGGCAACGCAAAAAAAGTATGAGAGAATGACGGGGAACGAAACCGATCGTCAAGGGGAAACCACATGGCCAGCCAAGAACAGTTGCGGACCATGGCCGACAAGCTGAGGATCCATTCGCTGCGCATGACCACAACGGCGGGATCGGGGCACCCGACGACCTGCCTGTCGGCCGCCGAGATCATGAGCGTCCTGTTTTTTTCAGTGCTCGAGCCGCACGACGAGTTCATCCTTTCCAAGGGGCACGCCGCTCCCATCCTGTGGGCCGCCTTTGCCGAGGCGGGCCTGGTCGCACTGGACGAGCTGCCGAACCTGCGCAGGATCGACAGCGCGCTGGAGGGGCACCCGACCAGCCGCATGCCGCTGATCAAGGTGGCCAGCGGCAGCCTGGGACAGGGGCTGAGCGCCGGCGTCGGCATGGCCCTGGCCAAGAAACTCGATCATGCCTCCGGTTGCATCTTCGTGCTGCAGGGCGACGGCGAGACGGCCGAGGGCAGCGTCTGGGAAGCCGCCGACTGCGCCGCCGCCCACGGCCTGGACAACCTGGTGCTCATCATCGACGCCAACCGCCTGGGCCAGTCCGGCCCGACCCGCCACGGCCACGACCTGGCCGCCTTCGAGCGCAAGTTCTCGGCCTTCGGCTGGGACGCGGCCGTTGTCGATGGCCACGACGTCGGGGAACTCGCCAGGGCCCTGGCCCGGACCAACGCCGCCGGCAGGCCGCTGGCGGTGATCGCCAGGACCTTCAAGGGCAAGGGCGTGTCGTTCATGGAGGACAAGGAGGGCTGGCACGGCAAGCCGCTGAGCGGCATGGAGCTGCAGGCGGCGCTGGGCGAGATCGGCCCGGCCGAGGTCAGCCTGTCGTCGCGCTACGCCCCCGTTCGGCCGTCTTTCCGCTTTGCGGACTTCCCCTGCAATGAATACGCCAAAGGGGAGATGGTCTCCACCCGCGCCGCCTTCGGCAAGGGCCTGCTCAACCTGGGGGGTCATGACGACAGGGCCGTGGCCATCGACGGCGACGTCAAGAACTCGACGATGGCCGAGGACTTTTTCAAGGCCTACCCCGAACGCTCGTTCGAGACCCATATCGCCGAGCAGAACATGGCCGGCATGGCCATGGGCTTTTCGGCCATGGGCCATGTCCCGTACGTGGCCACTTTCGCTGCCTTCCTCACCCGCGCCCACGACTTCGTGCGCATGGCGCAATACTCGGGCGCGAACATCAAGTTCGTCGGCTCGCACGCCGGCGTCAGCATCGGCGCCGACGGCCCCTCGCAGATGGGGCTCGAGGACCTGGCCATGTTCCTGGCCATGCCCGAAGCCATGGTCCTCTATCCCAGCGATGCCGTCGCCACCGGGAAGCTGCTGCGCGAGATGGCCCGGCACCAAGGCATATCCTACCTGCGCACCACCCGCGACAAGACGCCGGTGCTCTACGGCAACGAAGAGGAATTCCCGGCCGGCGGCCTGAAGGTCCTGCGCTCTTCCGCCTCCGACCGGGCGCTGATCGCGGCGGCGGGCATCACGCTGCACGAAGCGCTGCGGGCGCACGACATCCTGCGCGGCCAGGGCATCGCCGCCCGGGTCATCGACCTCTACTCACTGCAGCCGTTCCCCGCGGCCGAGCTGGCGCGGCACGCCCGCGCCTGCGGCGGCCGCGTCGTGGTCGTCGAGGACCATTACGGCGGAGCCATCGCCGGCCTGGCAGCCCGGGCTGTCGGTTGCGTGACCAGCCTCCATGTCCAGCAGCTCCCCCGCTCGGGCTCCAGCGCCGAACTGCTCGCCCTCATGAAGATCGACAGCACGGCGATCGCCCAGGCGGTGAAAGAGTTGCTTAGTGACAAGTGACAAGTCAAGCGACGACGAACAGCGAGAGATCGGGCATAGGAAAAGTGAAAGGTGAAAGCTGAAAAGGCGCGGCGATGGCCCGACCTGTGCCGTTGTTTTATATTGACTTCTTCATTCTCTATTTCTTGAGCCACTGGTCGAGCCAGCCGATGACCGTATCGTGCCAGAGGATGGAATTGTGGGGCTTGAGCACCCAGTGGTTCTCGTCGGGGAAATAGAGGAACTTGCTGGGTATGCCGCGGCGCTGGAGCGCGGTGAAGGCGGACATGCCCTGCGTCTCCACCACGCGGAAATCAAGGGCGCCGTGGACGACGAGCATGGGCGTCTTCCAGTTCTTCACCAGGTTGACCGGGTTGTGCTTCTCGTAACCCTGCGGGTTGTCCCAGGGCGTCCCCTGGTGCTCCCATTCCGGGAACCAGAGCTCCTCGGTGTCGAAATAGGCCAGGCGCTCGTCGAGGTTGCCGTCGTGGCACACCAGGCAGCGGAAGCCGTCGGGCCAGGCGCCGGCGATCCAGTTGATCATGTAGCCGCCGTACGAGGCGCCCAGGGCCCCGACCCGTTCGCCGTCCAGCCAGGGATAGCGCGCCAGCGCCGCCGCCAGCCCCTTCTGCAGGTCCTCGAGGGGCTTGCCGCCCCAGTCGCCGCGGATCGAGTCGGTGAAGGCTTGGCCGTAGCCGGTCGAGCCGTGGAAGTCGACCATGACCACGCCGTAGCCGGCGCCGGCATAGGCCTGCGGGTTCCAGCGGTAGTGGAAATGATTGCCGAACGAGCCCTGCGGGCCGCCGTGGATAAGAAAGGCAACGGGGTATTTCTTCGCCGGGTCGATGTCGACGGGCTTGACCACGTAGCCGTAAACCGTTTCGCCGTTCCAGCCCTTGAAGCTGAACTGCTCGAAGCCGCCCAGGCGCGTGGCGGCAACCTTGGCGGCGTTGATGCGCGTCACCGGGCGCGGGTCGCCGCCGTTGGCTCGGATCGACCATAGTTCGACCGGCGATTTCAGGTGGTCCAGGGCGAAGACGATGCGGCCTGCGGCCGCCGGCGCCGGCGAGGAGACGCTGCCGTCCCTGACCAGCGTCCTGACGACGCCGCTGCGGGCATCGATGGCGAACAGGGAGTGCTGGCCGATATTCTCCGCGGTAACGTAGAGCATGCGGCCGTCCGGCGACCAGCACAGAGATGAGGGCGAGCGGTCCCAGTCGGGCGCCAGCACGCGCTCCGCGCCGTCGGGCCAGGAGCGGAGCATGATGCGGTAGCGGTCGGCCTCGTAGCCCGGCCGCGCCATGGCCAGGTAGGCCAGGGTGCGCCCGTCGGGAGAGAACGAGGGCTGCGTGTCCGTGGCCTTGTTTTTTACGGTCAGGTTGCGGGGCGGGGCGACGCCGTCGACCGGCACGTAGTAGAGGTCGAGATTGGTGGACCAGGCCTCCTCACGACCGGCGTCGCGGGCGGCAAAGACCAGGCCCCTGCCGTCGGGGGTGAAGGCGAATTCCTCGGCGCCGCCGAACGGCTTCGAGGGCGCGTCGGCGTCCAGGGCCGGCATGAGGTCGCGCGCCGCTCCGCCGGACACGGGCATGACGAAGACATGGGAGCGCCGCCCGTCCTTCCAGGTATCCCAGTGGCGGAAGAACAGCCGGTCATAGAGCCGTCCCGAAGCCTTGCGCGCCCCGGCCTCGTCGAGCTTCTTCTTCGTGCCGGCCGGGCAGGAGCCGGGAAAGACCTCCAGGGAAAAGGCCAGCGCTTTCCCGTCGGGCGAGACGACCAGGTTGGCGACATCCAGGGGCAGCTGGCTGACCGCTTCGGCCTCGCCGCCGTCGCTGCGGATGCGCCATACCTGGCTCGAGCCGGAACGGGTGGAAAGGAAATAGATCGTCTGGCCGTCGGGCGACCAGCGGGGGTTGAAGTCGGACGCGGGGTGGCTCGTCAAGCGTCGCAAGACCTTTCCTTCGAGGTCCGTGCTCCACAAATCGGTGCGGCCGCGGTTGGCTTCAAGGTCTGTCACGCGCAGGGTGAAGACGATCCATCTGCCGTCGGGCGATACGGCGGGCTCCGAGACCCGCTCCATGGCCAGCATATCGTGCACCGAAAACGGATGGGGCTCCGCGGCGGCCCCGGCCGGCATGACAACCCACACCACCAAGAAACACAGCCAGGCGATTTTTTTCTTCATCATGTCCTCCTGATCGGCTCAGCCAAGTGAATAGTATGACGGACTGTGCCCAATGTCAATTTCAGGCGCTGCCGTCTTTTTCCGGGCCCGGGCTTCCGTGGATTCACCCAAGTACGGAGAAGGCTCCGCCAGGCGCGGTCAATTGTAGTATAATGGTCTTTAATGAAGAAACAGGAAAAAAAAAAGCAATCGCTGCTTCTGGCCCCGACCGAATCCATACTGGAAAGCATCTCCGACGGCGTGTTCACGGTCGATCGCAACTGGTTGGTCACCTCATTCAACCGGGCGGCCGAACAGATCACGGGCGTGAAGCGCAGGGAAGCCATCGGCCGGCACTGCTCGGAGGTCTTCCGCTCCAGCATGTGCGGCAGCGACTGCGCGCTGAAACAGACGCTGAAATCGGGCCGGCCGATCATCGGCAAATCGGGGTATATCGTGGATGCCGGGGGAAACCGCATTCCCATCAGCGTTTCGACCGCCGTGCTGCGTGACGCTTCCGGCCGGGTGGTCGGCGGCGCCGAAACATTCCGCGACCTTTCCGAAGTCGAGGCGCTGCGCCAGGAGCTGGAGGGGAAATTCCGCGTCGGTGACCTGGCCAGCCGCAGCCCGTTGATGCAACGCCTGTTCGAGGTCCTGCCGGCCATTGCCGCCAGTCCCAGCACCGTCCTCGTCCTGGGAGAAACCGGCACCGGCAAGGAACTGGTGGCGCGGACGATCCACTCGCTCAGCCCGCGCAACCAGGGACCGTTCATCGCCGTCAACTGCGGTGCGCTGCCCGACACGCTCCTGGAATCGGAACTTTTCGGCTATAAGGCCGGGGCCTTCACCGGCGCCAACAAGGACAAGCCCGGCCGCTTCGCCCTGGCCCGGGGCGGCACCCTTTTCCTCGATGAGATCGCCGAGATCAGCCCGACTCTGCAGGTGAAACTCCTGCGCGTCCTGCAGGACCGGGTCTATGAGCCGCTGGGCGCGACGCGCTCCGAAACGGCCGACGCCAGGATCATCGTCGCCACCAACCGCGACCTGGCCGAGCGGACCCGCACAGGCGATTTCCGCGAAGACCTCTACTACCGGGTGAATGTCGTGCGCGTGGAACTCCCGCCGCTGCGCCGCCGCCAGGAGGACATCCCCCTGCTGGCCGGTCAATTCATCGCCCGCTTCAACCGTCTCCAGGGCAAAGCGGTCCAGGGCGTCTCCGCCGCGGCGCTTTCGCTGCTCATGGCCCACGCCTGGCCCGGCAATATCCGCGAACTGGAAAACGTGATCGAACGGGCATTCATTCTCTGCGGCGAGGAGAACATCGGCATCGGGCACCTGCCCGCGGAATTGACGGCCTCCGGCAGCTCCGCTGGAAAGATCGGGAACATGAGATCCGCCCATGATGTCCTTGACGCCCAGGCCATCTGCGTCGCCCTGGGGCATCACGGCGGCAACCGCGCCGCCGCGGCGCGGGAACTGGGCATCCACAAAACCACCCTCTTCCGCCGCATCAGGAAACTGGGACTCGCCCTGCCTCCTCCTGTTCCGCGGAAGTAGCGTTTACGCTACGGAAATCAGACATAAAGTAGCGCAAACGCTACTATTTATTTGGCGCACCGAGAGAGATCATTTTGCAAAGCCCTTATTTGACGGTCATCCGCGCACTTCAACTCGATTTCCGCCCGTCTTGGCATGGGTCATGCTTCATGATTTCATGGGGAATCAACAGCCAACCATGAAAACGGCATTTGCCTATTTGGACGCGCGGATCGCGCCGGTCTTCGACACGGCACAGTGGATCCGTGTCGTCGAGATCGAGTCCGGGCAGATTATCGGCGAGGCCAGGGAACAACTGGCCCAGGATCTCCCGATGCAAAAAACGCTGCGCCTGGCCGAGCTCGGCGTCAATACGCTTGTCTGCGGCGCGATCACCAGGACCCTTAAGGCCATGATCACCGCCTACGGCATCCAGGTGATCCCGTTCGTGGCCGGCGACCTGCGCACCGTCATCCAGGCCTGGCGTACGGGCGATTTGCGCGGGAGTGCATTCGTTATGCCGGGCTGCTGCAAGCACGCACGCTTCGGCAAAAGCTATTTTATAGAGAAGAGCAAGGAGGGCAAAATTATGAATGGAAAAGGACAAGGCGGAATGGGCGGTGGCGGAGGCGGAGGCAGAGGCCAGGGCGGAATGGGAGGTGGTCGAGGACAAGGAGGCATGGGCGGCGGCCGGGGACGGAGCGGCGGCCCAGGTCGCGGCCGCATGAACGGCCCCATGGCCGGCGGTGCCATCGGGCAATGTGTTTGCCCGAAATGCGGGGAGCACCTGGCCCATGAACGTGGCGTGCCCTGCGTGCAGCGGCAATGCCCGAAATGCGGGACCTTGATGACCAGAGAATAAAAATTATCAATAAGGAGGACGATCATGCCTAGAGGAGACAAGACGGGGCCCAGGGGAATGGGGCCCATGACCGGCCGCAGAGCCGGATTTTGCGCTGGTTTCGCCATGCCCGGATATGAGAATCCTTTGCCGGGACGTGGCATGGGGATGGGTTTCGGCAGGGGCCGTGGCGCCTGGGGACGCGGAGCCGGCCAGGGCCGAGGCTGGAGGAACATGTTTTTTGCTGCCGGCCAGCCCGGTTGGATGCGCTATGGCAGTGCCGCGCCGACCGGTGACCTGGATCCGCAAGAAGAGAAGCAGATGCTCAAAAACCAGGCCGATGCCATGCAGAATGAGCTGGACTCCATCCGCAAGCGGCTCGAAGAGATGGAAAAAGAACAACCTTCAAAATAGCACGAACGACGGAGAGCATAACACCAGACAAAAGAAGGAGAATACCAATGAAGATCGCATTTTCCACATCGGGAAAGGAACTCAATGCTCCGCTGGACACCCGGTTCGGACGGTCGCCCGGGTTCCTGGTTTATGAGCTGGACGACGGCAAGTTCGAGATCATCGACAACCGGCAGAACCTGAATGCCGCCCAGGGAGCGGGCATCCAGTCGGCCGAGACCGTGGTCCGCTCGGGGGCCAAGGCGCTGGTGAGCGGCCATTGCGGCCCCAAGGCCTTCCGTGTCCTCGCCGCCGCCGGGGTCAAGGTCTACACCAGCGACGCGCCCACCGTGGCCGCCGCCCTGGACAAGTTCAAGGCAGGAGAGCTGAAGGAAGCCTCCGGCGCCGACGTCCAGGGGCATTGGTAAACGAATGGCTGTGTGAAGGGATGTGAAATCATGCCGGGATTTGATGGAACAGGACCGCGGGGCCAAGGCCCCATGACCGGAAAAGCGCAGGGCTACTGCCTGCTGAATATACCGGAAGATGCCGCAGAGGCTGAGACCGGTTTCGCCGGCTGGACAGGGGAACCCGTCGCCCTGGATCAAAATTCCAGTAAGACGGCCGGCTTCTCGCTGCGCAGCCGGTTATGGGAAATGCAGATGGCGCTGAATGAAATGAAATCCCGCCTGGCCGAACTGGAAGCCGGCGGCGGCAAATGATCCTGGCCATCGCCTCGGGCAAGGGCGGCACGGGAAAAACCACGCTGGCCGTGAACCTGGCCCGCGCCTTCGACCGCCCGCTGCAGCTCCTGGACTGCGACGTTGAGGAGCCGAACGCTCACCTTTTTCTTTCCGGGACGGCCACGGCGGAGGAGATCGTGACCATCCCTGTTCCCGAGGTAGACGAGCCCCTATGCGACGGCTGCGGCGAATGCGGCCGCTTTTGCGCCTACCACGCCATCGTTTCCTACGGG
>JALOPD010000596.1 GCA_025454075.1 Desulfobacterales bacterium
CGCGACGCTGGGCCGGGAACGGTGGAGATGGTTCATGAGGTCGAGCCAGATCGGGGCGGCGCCGCTCACGCCGCTCACCTCGCGCATGGGCTCGCCGGAAAAATTGCCCACCCACACGCCGACGGTGACGTGCTGCGAGTAGCCCACGCACCAGTTGTCGCGCATGTCCTTGCTGGTGCCGGTTTTCACCGCCGTCCAGAAGCGCGTCGCCAGCGGGTTCTCCAGCCCGAAGGTCGGGGCGCGCGCCTCCCGGTCCGCGAGAATGTCGGATACGATGAACGCCGCCTGGGCGGAGAACACCCGGCGCGGCGGGCCGGCCGGCGCGGCCCCCGCCGTGAGCGCCAGCTCGCCGCGGATGCCGTGGTTCGCGAGCGTGCGGTAGGCGTTCACGAGCTCCCACAGGCTCACGTCCGCGCTTCCCAGCGCCAGCGCGGGCCCGTAGAAATCCCCGGACTCGGACAACTCCCGGATCCCCAGTTCGCGCAGCACGTCCAGGAAGGGGTCGACCCCGGTCAGCTCCAGCGCGCGCACGGCGGGAATGTTCAGGGAGGCGGCGAGCGCCGTGCGGACCGTCACCGCGCCCTGGAACCCCCGGTCGTAGTTCTGCGGCCGGTAGATGCCCGTGGTGACGGCCAGGTCGAGCGGCGAGTCGTCCAGCAGGGAGGCGGCCGTCAGGATGCGCCGGTCAAAGGCCAGCGCGTACAGAAAGGGCTTCAGGGCCGAGCCCGCCTGGCGCCTGGCCGCGACCCCGTCCACGAAGCGCGAACGGCCGGGGTCGCCGGTGATGCCGGCATAGGCGCGCACCTCTCGAGCGCCTCGCCGGCGAAGCGCTGGGTGTCCGCGTCCAGGGTGGAGCGGACGACGGCCGCATCCGGGCGGCCCTGGAAGATGCGCCGCGCCGCATGCGCGGCCCAATCGGGGCGCGGCGGCAAGGGGCCGGGCGACTGCAGGGCGCGGACGGCCTGACCGCGAACCTCCTCCTCAGCGACCGGCGCGTCGAGGGACATCCCCAGCCGGACGGCCCGTGCGGCGACCTGCGCCGGGGCGGCGTTCGGCGAGCGGATCAGCGCCGCCAGGACCAGCGACTCGGCCGCATCCAGCCCGTGGGGCTCCTTGCCGAAGAGGCGGCGGGCGGCCGCGGCCACCCCCTGATGCTCGCCGCGGAAAAATACCAGGTTGAGATAGCTCTCGAGGATCTGATCCTTGCTCCAGGAGGCTTCCAGCGCCCGCGCGGCTTCCATCTGGCGCCATTTCCAGGCCAGCGTCCGCCGGCCGCCCGGCGGCGGGGCGTCCTTGTCCAGCAGGGTTGCCAGCTGCATGCTGATGGTGCTCGCTCCGCGCCAGTTTCCCGCCAGCAGCCCCTGGGCGGCTGCGGCGGCGAGCGCGCGCCAGTCGACGCCGGCGTGCTCCCGGAAGCGCCGGTCCTCGGCCCGCACCACCGCCGCCCGCAGCGCCGGCGAGACATCCGCCAGCGGCGTCCACTCCAGACGCCTTACGCGCGGGTCGGTGCGCAGCTCATGCAGCACCTGGCCGTTGCGGTCGACCAGAATCGAATCGGAGGGCCGATAGGCCGCGCGCACCTCCGGGTAAGCCGGCAGAGCCGCCGCCACGTCAGCCATGAGCAGCGAAACGAGGAATACGGCTGCAGCCGGCCGATAGGCTTTCCATGAAAATCTGTCGACCTCACCGGCAAATCCAAAATTCGAATATCGAAATCCGAAACAAATCCGAATGACCGAAATCTGAAACACGTTTAGAACATTTGAAAATTCGGATTTAGAAGTTGTTTCGGGCTTCGGATTTAGTGCTTCGAATTTTACCAAGGGCCACCTCGAGTTCACGGTTAGCGAATTGCTCATATAACGATCAGTTCAAGGAAAAACCTCAAGTTTTGCATTAGGTATTTCCCCATACACCTCCGGTGCCGCAGGGTGTACTCGACCGTCCAGGTCCCCTTGGGCGCCCGCTCGAAGTAGGCGCGGAAGCCTTCGAAGGAACGCTCCTCGAAGGCCGGCCGCACGGCCTCGCGGCGGTCGTCGTCCGCCGCGAGGAGGCGCGAGTCCCGGCCGAGGCCGGTTCCCAGGATGGTCGCCCCCGCCGGCACGGGATCGCTCACGGCCACCCAGGTCATGTCCGCCAGGGCGTCGATGTCCAGCCGCACCCGCAGAATGTCTCCGCGGCTCCAGCGGACATGGGCTCCCTGAGCTCCAGCGCCGCCAGGCCCTGAACGGTCAGCCAGGGTTTTCCGGTCCCGCGGTGCTCGACGGTCAGATCGGCTTTCCCTTCCGGCCAGGCCATCAGCAGCGAATCGGCCATCAGCGGCGAGCCCCAGTCGACGACCCGGCTCTGGCCGGCCAGCTCGACGCGGGTCGTGCCGCCGATGTCGCCGGATTCGCTGCGTTCCGAAAACCGTTCCATGGCCAGGACGCCCCAGGCGTTCGCGGTGGTGAGGTCCCAATGCCCGTCGCGCTGCCGCGCGAGGGCGCCCTTAACAAGCTGCGGCAGGTCCTGCCGCCAGCCGTCCAGCCGCAGCGCGGTCAGGACCATGCGCACGGCGTTGAGGTCGCCGGACACCATCAGCCACCAGAGGCGATCCGCGGATTCGGTGGCGAAGGCCAGGCGCGGGCCCTGGTAGATCAACCGGGCGCGCAGCACCTGCTCGGCTTCGGCCAGCCGCTGGCCGCGGTGGGGGGCGGCCGGCAGGGACAGCAGGATCTCGACCCAGTCGATGACGGCCGAGGTCGGCCAGAGGCCGGGTTCCACGGCCAGGCTTCCGAGCAGCGCCGGCTCGGCCGCCCCGACCCGCGCGAGCGCCGCCAGCGCCGCCAGCTTGCGCATGGTCAGATCGGCCGCGGGCAGCGGGGAGTGGCGCGTCAGGCGGCCTTCCACGAAGCGCTTCAGCCCGTCGATCATGCGCGGCCGCAGCTCGCCGGGAAGCTCCCAGCCGGCCTCGTGGCTCACCGCCAGCGCATAAGCGGTCAGCGCGGGGTCGCCGGACGGAAGGGTCGCGAAGAACTTCACCAGACCGTCGGCGTCCAGGTGGGCCGGGAGCTGCGCCGCGTAGCGCTCCCAGAGCGCTGCATCGCGCAACGCCACCGCCGCCGACAGCTTCTGCTCCATGCACCCGTGCGGGTAGCGCCGCATGTAGTCGGCGACCCCCTTCAACCCGTCCGCCAGCCGGGCGCGCACCCGCAGCGGAACGGCGGGGACGATCTTCTGAACGACCCGCAGGCGGTCCTGCGCCGTGCCTTCCCGGGCCGCCGCGTCGATCTCCCAGGCCAGCTCGGTAAGACCGCGCGGGGCCTCCGCGTCCCAGAAGAGCTCGGCCGCCGCGCCCGCCTCCAAGGTCAGGGCCTGCGGCGCCGGGGCCGGCGAGACGCCCGCAGCGCGCGCGGTTACGTTTACCGTCAACGCCCGGGAAGCGGCGTTGCGCACGGTGACCCCGGCCCGGTAGCGGTCCCCTTCCCGCACCAGCGGCGGCAGCCCGGAGAAAAGCATCAGCTC
>JALOPD010000318.1 GCA_025454075.1 Desulfobacterales bacterium
CGAATTCGTCAATCCGGAAGTCCCCCACACGATCGACGCCTTCGATCCCTGGGAGCCGCTGAACCGCCGGATCTACAATTTCAACGCCATCTTCGACGAGTACGTGTTTCTGCCCGTGGTCAGGGGCTACGAATTCGTGATGCCCGACGTCGCCCAGACCGGCGTCAGCAACTTCTTCCGCAACCTGACCGAGATCGGCAACCTGACGAACTCGCTGCTGCAGTTCAAGATCCTGAAAGCGGTGAACACCTTCGGCCGGATCGTCATCAACACCACGGTGGGACTGGCGGGACTGATCGACGTGGCCGCCGAGGTCGACGGCATCCAGCGCGAAAACGAAGACTTCGGCCAGACGCTCGGCTTCTACGGACTGGGCCCCGGACCTTTCCTGGTGCTGCCCGTCTTGGGGCCGTCCAGCGTGCGGGACACCACCGGCCTGGTGGTGGACACGGTCGCCTACAACCTGATGATGAACGAGATCTTCAAGGGGCTGTCCCTATACAACACGACCAGGGACGTCGCGAACTACGGTCTGACCGCCCTGTACGCCATCGACAGGCGGCACAACGAATCCTTCCGCTATTTCATGACCGGATCGCCCTTCGAATACGACCTGGTTCGGAGGCTCTACCTGCTGAAACGAGAGTTCCTGATCGACAATTAGAGAAAGCCTCGAGGATAGCGGTACAGGATAATAGAGAACACTCCTCATGGCTCTAACCGAAACCGGCGGCAAGGAGGGCGCAGCGATCGAGACAATTCCGGCGGCGGGGAGGCAGACTTGGGTACGAACGTTAAGCTCCCTTTCCCGTAAAGGGGAGCTGTTCACAACGAAAGGAAGAAACGATGCCAGGAAAGTTAGGGGAGTACTACAGGTCATTCAGAGCGATTGCCGCCTCTGTGCTGGTTGTGGCCGCATTGCTGCTCGGCGGCGGGGCGGCTTTGGCCCAGGACGCCGCTTCGGCCCAGGCGCCAGCGACGACGGTTACGGTGGGCACTGCCCCGGCGGCAGAAAAAAAAGGAGCATCCGCACCCGCTGCGGCAGCGATCGAAAATGATCGCGACCCCAAAGCCATGGAGATTCTGATGCGCATGGCCAATTACCTGGCCAAGGCCCCGTTCCTGCGGGTGACGGTGCTGAGCAGTTACGATGCTATCCAAGAGGACGGTGAAGTCATCGAGTTTGGTGACCGGCGCCGGTTCGAACTGCAACGCCCCGACCGCCTGCGCGTCGAGGTCGAGCGCAGTGACGGCGACAAAGGGGAGCTGATTTTTGACGGTAAGGCGATCACCGCCTACAGGCCCGCCGACAATCTCTATGCTGTCATCGAGAAGCCGGGGACGGTCGATGCCGTCATGGTTTACGTCGTCAAGGATCTGCAGATCCCTGTCCCCCTGGCCAGGATGTTTACGACGACGTTCCCGCAGCAGATGGAAAAACTGGTCAAGTCGATTGCCTACGTCGAGACCAACAGGCTCTTCGACGTTCCCACCGACCACTTGGCGGTGCGCGGCGACGAGGCTGACTTCCAGATCTGGATCGCCCAAGGGGATGCGCCGCTGCCGCGACGGGTTATCATCACTTACAAAAACGCACCAGGCGAGCCTCAGTTCAGGGCGATGCTGAACGACTGGAGCCTGGCCGCCGCGGATGCCGGACGCTTTGCCTTCAGCGTGCCGGCCGGTGCGGAAAAAGTGCCGTTCATCGTGCGGGGAAGCAGCCGGCGGCCGGCGGCTGAACAGAAGGGAGGTGCCAAATGACACTCAGGGTCCCCTCGATCTTGCTGCGCATCGCTGTGCTGTTCCTTTTCGTCCTGTCCCTCCCTGGCATTGCCGACGCCCGTGGCGGCGGACGCGGCGGAGGTGGCGGAGGTGGTGGGGGTGGCGGCCGGAGCTTCTCGCGCAGCAGCCCGGCCAGCGGCGGTAGCTTCTCGTCGCGTTCAGCCGCTCAGCGCCCGGCGCCGGCATCCCGCCCGACGACCGCCCAGCGCCCGGCGCAAACCTCGACTGGCGCACAACGGCAAGGGCAGCGCCAGGAGAGCAGCGGCGCCCGTCAGCAAAACCGCCAGGAAAGCCAGGGCCAGCGCCAGGAGAGCAGCGGTGCACGTCAGCAAAACCGCCAGGAAAACCAGGGCCAGCGCCAGGAGAGCAGCGGCGCCCGTCAACAAAACCGCCAGGAAAGCCAGGGCCAGCGCCAGGACGCCCGCAACGAGGCTCGCGACGACCGACTGAATTATCGAGAGGATGCCCGCGACGACTGGCAGGACTGGGCCGAGGACGAGCATTGGGATCACCATGATGATGATGACTGGGATGAAGGCGGGGCGTTCTTCGCCGGGGCCGTCATCGGCGCAGCGGCCGGGGCCGTTGCCGCGTCCGCCGCGCAGCCGACCTACGTGACCACTCTACCCTGCACCACGACGGCGGTGGTCGTCAACGGTGCCACCTATTACAACTGCAGCGGCACCTGGTACAACCGCGGCTATTTCGGTGGCACCGTGGTCTATGTGGTGGCTGCACCCCCCTGATCTGACGGGGTTGCATGAACGCTACGTTACGCCAGTTTCCGTCCGGAAAGGGTGCTTTCCCTCCCCCACTTTCCGAATCGGAAACTGCTCGTGTCACACCCGGAGTTTCCGGATGACATTGCGCTATGTCGGGAGCCGGACCGGCTCTATTCCAAACCGTTGAGGATGAGGTAGTGAAGAAAAGGATGTGATGGCGTAGTGGGGTATGTTCTGGATCCGCCCATGCCGGATAAAGAGTTTCGCAGGAACTGGACGCGGCTAGTCCAGAAAATGAACGGCGAATCGGATATGCGGAATAAACCAGTAATGAT
This sequence comes from Desulfobacterales bacterium, assembly GCA_025454075.1. The sequence goes on from JALOPD010000318.1 coordinate 2,840, forward strand.
TGAGGTTGGTTGGGGCACTGTAATTCCATCCGCCTCGTACGTAATAAGACGGCCATCGAATAAACAACAATCGTGTAGGACCAAGGTCCTATTTTCAACCGGTATGCATGCCTGATAGAAAGACAAGCATGGACCCGGTTCTTTAACACCGCTCAGCTCGATGGCGAGCGAAAAGGGACCTCCGATTGCCTGCCTCTTCCCCATTCATCCATGTCGTCGACGACGACCCCTCGGTCTGCCTGGGCCTGAAGCGCCTGCTGACCTCCTGGGGCATGCACGTGCGAACGTTCGGGTCCGGCAAGGACTTTCTGTCGGCCCTGAGCAGTTCGCAGGATGCGGATTGTTCGGTGATCGACGTGCAGATGCCCGGAATGACCGGTCTGGAGGTGCACGATCGGATGAAGAGGGCCGGTATCGACATGCCGGTCATATTCATCACCGCCCATGAAGAAGAGGGTGTCGAGGAGAAGGCCTTGCGGGCCGGCGCCCTGGGCTTTCTGCGCAAGCCTTTTTCGGATGAAGCCCTCGTTGGCTTGATACGAAAGGCGGCGCAGCTTCAGCATGGCCCCGAAGCGGACAAGACGTAACACGTTGACCAGTTGGCGTTGAGCGGACCGGAATCCTGCTATGAACCTGATCGACTGGATCGGAGTGCTTCTTGTCCTTGCCGCTACGGTTGCGCTGGCCGTTCACTGAAAGGAAAGCATGCCGGAACGGGCACATGGAGACGGACATGAAATCGATACTCGCAATAATAATTGCCGCGTCGTTGATTCTGACAAGCTGTGCAAGCAGCAAACCCTTGACCGCGGATGAGCTCGAAGCCATACGGAAATCGAATGAACGGTATGAAAGGTCGAAGGGGCCTTAGCGGTGCGCAAAGGCGAGCGTGAGTTTCCGGGCTGGCGAACGCGTGGCTCGATCGAATGTAGACCGACGGGACGTCAGAGGGGCTGCGCCGCTAGTATTTCGGAGACCTGGATGCCGAACTTCTGAAGCCGTAGGGGGCTCGGCGCATCACGAAAGGAGCCGCCGCCATGCTGCTGAAGCTGATTCTCGAGTTCGCCGTGGTGCTGGGAGCGATCTTCCTCGGCAGCCGTTCCGGCGGCGTCGGGCTGGGCCTGTGGGGTGGCGCCGGGGTGCTGATCCTCAGCTACGGGTTCGGCCTTGCGCCCACGGCCCCGCCCATCGACGTGATGCTGATCATCCTGGCCGTCATCATGGCGGCTGCGGTCATGGAGGCCGCCGGCGGCATCGATTACCTGGTCGGGCTGGCCGAACGCATCATTCGCCGCAACCCGCGGCAGATCACCATCGTCGCCCCGCTGGTCTGCTACCTGTTCCCCTTCGGCGCCGGCACCGGCCATGTCTTCTACCCGCTGCTGCCGATCATCTACCAGGTCGCCTACGAAA
>JALOPD010000005.1 GCA_025454075.1 Desulfobacterales bacterium
CTCATCAACGTCCGCAAGGGCCGCATAGGAAAATGCGACAACTATCTTGACAGACACCGACCTTCGCCTCCAGATCCGGCACTCCGATTGAGATCATCAGCAAGGTGATTATGCGGCATGCGCATCTATCCACAACACAGCGGTACCTCGGGAAAGTCACGGACGTTGAGGCGATGCGATGGATTGAAAACCTGTATGACTGAAACGGAATTGGGGCAGAGCGCTTATGCCCTACCCCAGTTTACCTGCTTGTGGTGGATTCGGTCAGGTAAACCACATGGGCAATACATCGCTGGCAGGTAAGATCAGAGCTTCTGTCTTAATGCGTTGAACTGGAGAAAATCGGCTTTGGCGGATGGGGTGAGGTGCGGGGAGGGTTGGAGCACAATTGGGTTTGTCCGGATTTGCATGGTGCCGGATCGGTCACCCGGCTGTGATCCGTGAATCGCCTGGGGCGTCGACCGAATGGCTACAGGGTGACGGAGAGCCCCTCGGCCGCGAAGCAGACCTCAAGGCCGGAGCCCGGCCGCACCCCGCCGTAGCGCTGGGACATCTCGTCCAGTTCGTCGTCCGTGCGCGTGGGGTCGTGGTGGACCAGCGCCAGCCGCCGGCTGCCGGCGGCTTCGGCCAGGGTGACGGCGTACTCGACCGAGGAGTGCCCCCAGCCGACCCGCCCCGCCCGGTACTCCCGCTCCGTGAACTGACCGTCGTGGATCAACAAGTCCGCGCCCCGGGCAAAAGCCCTCATCCGCAGGGCCGCCGCCTGCGACTCCTCCTCGCCTTCCTGCGCCATCATCTCGTCGTAGCGCGGGTCGGCGGGGTCCGTGACGAAGAGGTTGCGGAACGGCTCGGTGTCGAACGCCGTGCACAGCGCACGGCCGCGATACTCGATGCGGTAGCCCATGCACAGGAGCGGGTGGTTGAGATAGGTGGCCGAGAGCCGGATGCCGTCGCCGAGGTCATAGGCGCCCTCGCGCAGGTCGACGTAGCGGATCTCGGCGGCGAGCTCCACCTGCCGCACCGGGAAGTAGCGGTAGGACATCTGGCCGCCGATCACCTGCTCCAGACGGTCTTCGGGCGAGATGGCCGGGCCGTAAACCGCGACGCGCGTGTCGGGACGGTAAAGGGGCTGGAAGAACGGAAGCCCCAGGATGTGGTCGAGATGCGTGTGGCTCAGCAGCAGGTCCACCGCCACGCCGCCCTGACGGCCGGAGCGGCCGAGCAGGTCGTCGCCCAGCCGGCGGATGCCTGAGCCGGCATCGATGATGAGCGTGCGGCCGCAGCCCGGGAACCCGACCTCCACGCACAGCGTGTTGCCGCCGTAGCGGGAGGTGTCGTAGCCGGGGGTGGGGATCGACCCGCGCACGCCCCAGAAGGTGACGGTGACGGCGTCAGCGCAGGGAGGCGATGTCAAGGAACACCTTCGCTTTCTCGACCTCCACCGCCACGGCAGCGGTGAGTTCCGCCAGGGCATCGGCCGTGAACGGCCAGCGGGCGCTCAGCCGGTCCCGGCCCGGTTCGTCGAGGCTCAGGCCGCCGGGGGTCGCCGCGCCCATGTCGTGCGCCAGGAGGTCCGCGAGGGCCACCGCGTCGGCCAAGCCCAGCCGGCCCCGCTCCGCGTCGCCGGCCGAATGGTGACGGGCGAGAGCCCCGGTGAGCGCCTCGCTCAGCTGCCATTTGCGGGCGATCATCCGCCCCACGGCGCAGTGGTCCGTGCCGATCGCGGCCTCTTCCGCCGAACGCATCCCCTGCCTCGACCCGCGGGCCGACTGCGCGGCCTCCCGGTAGGCGTCGGGGAACAGGTGGTTGAGCGGGATTTTGCCGATGTCGTGCATCAGCCCGGCCACGAAAAAATCCTCCCGCTCCGCGAGCGGCACCCCTGCGCCGGCGGCCAGGAGCTTGGCGGCCGCCGCCGTGCTCAGGGAGTGCGCCCAGAATTCATCCGCCGTGAACACCCGGAAGGAGTCGCGTTTGGAAAAGGTTTCGAATATCGCGAAGCTCAACACGACATTCTTCACCGTGTTGATGCCCAGCAGGATGATCGCCCGGGTGAGGGAGTTGACCTTGCTCGGAAGCGAATAGTAAGCGGAGTTGATCAGCTGCAGGACCCGGCCCGTGAGCACGGGGTCGAGCGAAATGACCCGGTTGAGGTCGTTGGCGCAGGTGTTGGGCTCGTTGCAGGTCCGCAGCACCTTCATCGCCGTCGTGGAAAGCCCGGACATGCGCAGGATGTGAGCCCGGACCCGGCCCAGCGGCGGTTTGGAGGTGGTCGCCTGCATACCCATGGCGCCGCTTTCAGGCCGGCAGGTAGTCCCCCCGTCGGAACCGCATGATTTCAACTTCGGTCGTGACCAGGGCCCGGTTCAGGATCTCTTTGAGGCCGTCGCCCTCCGGCAGGGAGCCCGCCAGGGGGCTGAGCGCATCCCGCTCCTGCTCGAGCGAGCGCACCAGCGGGTCCAGGCCTTTCAGGCTGACCCGGGGATCCGCCAGTTTGCTGCGGTACTCGTCCATGAGGTCCAGGAAACTCTCCGTGCGCGCTGCCGCGGAATCGGCCGGCGTCGGGCCCACGGGCGTGAACTGCACGCGCAGGGCCCCGCCGGGGGCCGCGGCCGCGGCAGGCCCGGAAGCCTCGCTCAGGCTGTTTTTCAGGATTTCCCCGAACCCGCCCGGAGCAGAGGCCGGCACGGATGCCGGGCTTTCAGCCCGCACCCGCCCCAGCAAGTCGCCATTGCCTTGAATCTTCATCTGACGCGCCTCCTCATCATTGGGCCCGCACGCAACGCCCGGCACGACGCACCGCACCGCTAAAGCATTGAAAGCAATTTCCATGCAAACCTGTTGACCACGCAAGAGGCTCGATAATTCCAGCAATTTCAGCCGTGGGAACTGATAACCATCCAAACCGCGGCGGGCTCACTAGGCAAAAATTGCCCATCCCGAGATGAAACCGGCCCGGCTCTGCCGGGCCGGTTTCATCTGAGGTCCTTCTCCGACACCGCACGGTTCTTCCCGGACCTCTTGGCGAGGTAAAGGGCCTTGTCGGCCCGGTCGATCAGGGAGGCCACGGTGTCGTCCGCCCGGCAGCAGCTCACGCCGATGCTGACCGTCAGCGCGAGCTCCTCCCGGGTCGGCAGGCCTTCCAGCACGTAGCGGGTCGAAGCGATGGCCTCGCAGATCTGCCGGCCTTTTTTCAGGGCGTTGCGCAAGGAGGCCCCCGGTAGAACGATGGCGAACTCCTCGCCCCCGAAGCGCGCCAGCACATCCTCCCCGCGCACCGACTGCCGGAATTTCTTCACCACGGCCGCCAGGACGCTGTCCCCGGTGAGATGGCCGTGGGCGTCGTTGATCCGTTTGAAATCGTCGATGTCGACCAGCAGCAGCGCGACCTTCTGCCGGGTGACCGTGTTGCGGGAGATCAGATCGGTCAGATACCGGTCGAACGTGCGCCGGTTCAGGATGCCGGTGAGACCGTCGCGCTCCGATTCGCTGCGCGCGCTCTGCAGCTTGCGGTTCAGCACCGCCACCTGCCGGGAGAGCGCCTCGATCTTGTCCCCGTCGCGGGCCTCCTTGTCGCGCACCGCATCGCGCAGCTGTTCGACCTCCTGCAGCAGGGACTGCTTGACCCGCTTGATGTCGTCGAGCAGGGTGATCTCCTCCAGCCGCCGGCTCTGCTCGAGGATGCTGCGGTTGTAGGCGCGGTTTTCGGAGTCCAGGGTCGCCATCGCCTTGCTGAGAATGTCGATGATCCCCTTGAATTCCGCTTCGCGATCGCGCAGATAGTTTTTCTGGCAGCGGGCAAACGCGCCGATCCCGGCCTTTCGGCTCTCGAAGAGGGCCTGCAGGCTCCGGGGCTTCTCCTCCGACCCCAGGGTCTCGGCAAAATCGGCCAGCCCGGTCTTGAACCCGGCGCTGTCCAGCTCCTGGATGTCGAGCGCGAACTCCCGGATGCACTGCAGCAGCGCCCGGGTCGCCAGCAGCAGGAATTCGCGTCGCTCCTCGCTGCGCTCGAACTCGACCGGCCAATTCACGGGCTCCTGGCTTTCGGGCTCTTTCTTTCGGAAGTTGAAAAGCATTCTGCCTCCTCGAACGCCGGCTAGGCGGCCTCGGCGACCAGCGCCGTCTCCTCGCTGCCCAACACGCGGTCGATGTCGAGCAGGATTTTGATGCCGCCGTTCATCTTCGCCATCCCCAGGATGAAATCCGTGTTGAACCGGGTGCCGAAAGCCGGGGTGGCCTCGATCTCCTCGGCTTTGATGTTGAGCACTTCGGAGACCGCATCCACCACGACCCCGACCTGCACCGTGCCTGCCGGCCCGTCGGTTTCGACGACAATGATGCAGGTCCGCTCGCTGTAGGCGTTGGCCGGCATTCCGAAACGCAGGCGCAGGTCCATGACCGGGATGACCTTGCCGCGCAGGTTGACGACGCCCTTGATGAAGTCCGGGGTCTGAGGCACGCACGTGATGGGCATCATCCCGATGATCTCCTTGATCTTGAGGATCCCGATCCCGTACTCCTCGCCCGCCAGCGAGAAGGTGAGGTACTTGCCTTCCGTGTCAGCCATGGCCGTCAGCGCCCGGCAGATTTTTTCCTTTTCCTCAATCATGGAACGCGCGCTCCTTAGTAAATGCGACTGTGGCTGGTTCGCGGTAATATCGTCACGAGGCCGCTTCGCTTTCCGCGCCCTGCGCTTCGGCCGGGTCCGCCAGCAAGAGGCTCGTGCCTTCCGGGTCGCGCAAGGGAAGCACCCAGGCGTCGACCCGCTGCTTTTTCCGCTGCGGCGCCGTGATATAGACCGGTCCCGGGATCAGCCCCGTTTTCTCTCCGAGGGCGGCTTTCTTGAAAACCGATATCACCGTCGCCAGGGATGCGGGGTGGATGATGGTTTCGATCCCCCGGCCGATGAGACCGTCCTCCGGCAGGCCGCACAAATCCGCCCAGCCGGCATTTCCGCCCCACAGGCTCAGCCCCTTGAACACGGCCGCCGGGGAATCGATCTGGTGGACGAACCGGAACCGGGCGGCGAACATCTCCCGGAAATACCGGCACTCCCGGCAGGGGTCGGGGCAGCCGCTCGAACCGTTGTCGCGCACGCAGAAGCAATCCGGCACCTGGCGCTTGAACGCGACGCAGCGCTCGCACTGGTGCCGGCTGCCTTCGGCCTGCCAGTAGGCCCAGCAGTTCCGGAAGCTCTTGAACAGCGGCCCCCCGCTGCCGCCGTTGCCCAGCTCGGGCGGTATCGGCTGGCCGGTGGACGCCAGGAAATGCAGCAGGTCCTCCACCGGGATGGTGAAGCTGCGCCCCATTCTCCGGGCGAAGAGCTTCTTGGACCGAACCCAGTAGCCGACGGTGGTGCGGCCGACGTTGCAGATGGCAGCCGCCTGGGAGACGCTCAGTGTTTTGGAAGTGGTCGTCATATCAACGGTGTGTGCTGCCTTCATTCATGGCTATCGGCATCTGCCCGGAAAACTTGACTGGAAAAGTGTCGGGATTTTGACAAAAAATATGGCCGGTACCCCAATTGCAGGCGAAGACTTTGCTGCGGCCGAGCAACGAGGTTTATTTATTTCTGTGATAACTATTTGAAAAAATAAATTTTTAACGCTTCAGAGAGGGATTCGGCGACAAAACCGATGAAAATTTTGATCGATGGCATTTGAATTGCATAAATAACTTGTCAAACCGGAATGAAGTTTCCTCCTTTCCTTCATTCCCACCTCCGACTGACCCTGTTAGGCCACCCCCCCTAACAGGGTTTTTCTTTGTTCCTCCGGCAATAAAATATACCAAATTCCAAGATCTCACGCAGGGGCGGAGCGGGGTGCCCGTTTATACATTTGCCGGAGTATTATTAATCGTCTCGAAATAGTATGGGCCGAGAGCAACCCCCTCTCCCTTACCCTCTCACCCAGTCCTGGGGGAGAGGGCAGGGTGAGGGGGCGTCCGTGTCTATACAATTGTGCAACCCTTAATAAGAACTGTGATCGGGCACGAACCGCGACCACGGCGGGTTTAACGCGCGGGCGTTCGAGGCCCTGCGGCAGGGTTCTGTTTTTGCTCGAACAGCCGGCAGGTCCGGCCGTGCATGGCGCAGCGGACCTCGTCGTTGGGGGCGCGGCGGCTTTTGAAGCCCATCCGGCGGCAGCCGTGCGGGAAGTCTTCATCCCAGGTGACGAAATAGTGCCGGCAGCGGCGGCAGTCGATCCTGAGCGCGGCCATTCACCGCTCCACCTTGACCACCACGAGCGTGGCGTCGTCCTGGATGTCCAGGGGGAACAGGAACTTTTTCAGCGCCTCCAGCGCCTGCTGCACGATCTCGGCGGAGGTCCGGTCGGCGTGTTCGCGGATCACCTTCTGCAGCATCGGCTTGCCGAACATCATCCCCTGGCCGTTGCGGGCTTCCCAGATGCCGTCGGTGCCGATGGCGATGACCTGGCCGGGCGCGAGTTCACGATGGTATTCCTCGTAGACGGCCTCCTCGAAAACCCCGAGCGGAAGCCCTCCCTGGCCGGCCAGCTCCTCGAAGCGGCCGGAGCCGGGGTCGTAGAGCATGCCGGGGTCGTGACCGGCGCGCACCCAGCGAATGCTCTTCGCCGGAGGGGCGATCTCCGCGTAGAAGAGCGTCATGAAGCGGCCGGAGGCTTGGACGTCGCGCGTGAGCTGGCGGTTGACGCCGCCCACGATGCTTGAGACGCTCCCGCCCCGGTGGGCGCTCTCCCGGATGAACGCACGGGCCGTGGTCATGAGCAGCGCCGACGGCAGCCCGTGGTCGGACACATCGCCCACCACGATGCCGACGCGCGGGTCGGCGGCGGAATTTTTTTCGAAATAGTCGTAGTAGTCCCCGCCGGTCTGGTCGCAGTAGATGCTGCGGCCGGCGATGTCCAGCCCGTCCACGGGGGGGGCGGCGCTCGGCATCAGGCTCTGCTGGATGTCCATGGCCTGCGCCAGGGAGCGGCGGGTGCGCTGGTTGAACTTGCGCTCCTTGTGGACGCGCCGGTACTTTTTAATGCCCGTCAACAGCGCATCCGTGAGCGCTTCGGTCGTGCACGGCTTGGTCAGGAACCGGAAGATGTTGCCCTGGTTCACCGCTTCAATGGCGGCATTCAGGTCCGCACTGCCGGTGAGCAGCATGCGCACGGTTTCCGGTGCGATTTCCTGCACCCGTTTCAGAAACTCGACGCCGTTCATCTCCGGCATGCAGTAATCGGTGACGACCACCGAGAAGGGCCCCTTGTTGCGGATGGCATCCAAGCCCTCGGGCCCGCTCGGCACCGTTTCGATATCGGCTGTCTTGCGCAGCTGCCGGCGAAAGGCCGCCAGGATTTTCGGGTCGTCGTCGACAAAGAGCACGCGGTTATGCACGCAGGGCCTCCTCCAGGCGCATCTTGCGGCAGGTCTCTTCCCAGGCCGGCATGCGCTCGGCGATGCCGAGCTGTTTTAAAATCTCCGGAGCGATCACGGCCGCCGGCTCCTCCGCCGGGCCCGCGGAGAGATGGTGCTCGAGCGCATTGGCGGCGTGCACCACGGCGGCCACCCGTCCGGGGGCGCTGGTCGGCGGCAGTTGATGGTGATGGGCGATCGCGCCGACCACCTCTTCGCCGATGCCCCACAGCCCCATGAGATAGGCCCCCAGCTCGGCGTGGGAGGCGCCGAAGCGTTCGGTTTCAACTTCCCAGAGGGGCCGCGGCCGGCGGCGGCTCTGTTCCAGGACCTCGGCGTAGCCGTCGGGGAAATTCTGAGCCAGGATGAGCTTGCCCAGGTCGTGCAGGATCCCGGCGGTGAAGGCTTCGTCCAGGGATTTGCGCGGCAGCTTTTCGACCACCCCGATGCCGCGGGCGAAGAGGCTGGTCTCCATGCTGTGCCGCCACAACGCATCCAGCCAGGGCCCGGGAATCCGCTTCACTTCGAACTGGGAGAAGACCTTGGCCGACAGCACCAGGGCCTTGACCGTATCGTACCCGATCAGGGAGACCGCCTCCTGGGGGTTGGCGATGCGGCGGGCCAGCCCGAAAAAGGCGGAATTGACCAGTTGCAGGATCTTGGCGGTCATGCTGACGTCGCGCGCGATGAGCTCCCCCACTTTCTTGAACGAGGAGTTCGGCGCCTGGATCTCGGCGATGATCTCCGTGTACAGCGCCGGCAGGCTGGGCAGGGATTCCAGGCGCGGCAGCAGGGATTTCAGGCGCCGGTCGTTGATCAGCCGCCGCAGCGAGAAGGCCCGCGCCAGGGTGGCCTTCAGGACGTCGGCATCGCAGGGCTTGGCCAGGTACTGGTGGGCGCAGTGCACCGTCTTGAAGGTCAGGTCCCGGTCCATCTCCCCGGAAAGCACGATGCGCACCATGTGCGGGTGCCGGTCCATCACCTTCGTCAACAGCTCGGCGCCGTCCATGCCCGGCATCCGCAGGTCGCTCACCACGGCGTCGAAGGCCTCTTTCTCCATCACCTGGAGCGCTTCGGCGCCGCTGCGGGCGAACCGCATGGCCCACTCCCGGCGCTCGCTGCGCAGCATGCGCTGCAGCCCTTGCAGCACCAGGGGCTCGTCGTCCACGAACATCACCGCATACCGCTCCATCGTCGTCGTCATACCACACCTGCCTGTTCTCCGAGCGGCAGACCGATCGTAAAGGTGGTGCCCCGGCCCACCTCGGAGTCGAAGGAGATCGTGCCGCCGTGCTTTTCAACAATCACCGGGTAGCAGATGGCCAGCCCCTGGCCCGTGCCCCGGCCGATTTCCTTGGTGGTGAAAAACGGGTCGAAAATGCGGTGCCGGATGTTTTCCGGGATCCCGCTGCCCGTGTCGCTGATCCGGATCTCGGCCCACCCGTCCCGTCGCCGGGTGGCGATGGCGATGCCGCCCTTCGCCGCCCGCCCCTGCTTGACCACGTCCTCGACGGCGTGCGCCGCGTTGATGACCAGGTTCAGGATCACCTGCCCGATCTCCGCGGGGTGGCAGAAAACCGGCGGCAGGCTGCGGTCGAAATCGGTTTGCATGTCCGCCACGTACTTCCACTCGTTGCGGGCCACCGTGACCGTGGTGTCGATGATCTGGTTCAGGTCGGCCGATGTTTTTTCCTCGCGGCCGGGGTGGGCAAAGTCCTTCATGGCCCGCACGATCCTGGAAATGCGCTCCACCCCCTCCAGGGTGTGCTGGATGGCCACCGGGACCTCCGCCACCAGGTACTCCAGGTCCGCCCGTTCGCGGCCCTCCTGCAGGCGGCGGAGGAGCTCGGCGCTCACGCCGCCGCCGCGGGCCGCCGCGAGCAGCTCCTCGTCGCCCCGCAGCACGCCGATGAACTCTTCGAAGGCGTCCTTGAGAAAGCGGATGTTGTCGCCCACGTATTGGGTGGGGGTGTTGATCTCATGGGCGATGCCGGATGCCAGCTGGCCGATCGAGCGCAGCTTCTGGGCCTGGGCCAGCTGCTTTTCCAGCATTTTGCGCTCGGTGATGTCGGCGCCGATGATGGTGAACCCCAGAAAGACGTCCCCATCCCGCCGCAGCGGGTTGATGACGAGCCCCAGCACCCCGTCCCTGCCGCCGGCGCGCACGAAGGCAAGGTCGTCGAGCCTTACCGGTATGCCGTCCGCGCGGCAGCGTTCCAGGCCGGGCCGGACCCGGTCCCAGTCCCACGGAATCTTGACGGTGTCCAGGGTCCGGCCGCAGACCTCTTCGGCCGCGTGGGCGAACACCTTGCCCGCCATCAGGTTCCAGCGGGTGACGCGCAAATCCTGCCCCAGCCCGATCAAGATCGTCGGCAGGCTGTCCAGCAGCGCCTCCGCCTCTCGCAGGGCACGGGAGCCTTCCGGGCGGCCACTCCCCGCATCCGGAACATTTTCAGGGACCCAGCTTGCACTCAGACTCTCGACCATACCGTCACTCCGCAGCGCCGATCACCGCCCGGGCAGGCGGGGTTCTCTGGATGTGCGCGCTTCGACCCATATCCCCATCTGGTCCAGCAGCCGCAGCGCCTCCTGCCGTTCCACCTCAGAATTCGGCCGGCTTGCCGCCACGATGGCCTGCAGGACGTCGTCGCCCACGCCGGCCTTCTTCAAGGCGATGATATCCGCCGCCGTGGCCATGCGGATCGAGCGCAGGTCGTTGCCGTACACGACGGGTTCCCGGTCCTGCATGAAGGATCCCTCGCTGATCAGCGTCTGCAGCGCCTTCTCGCCGATGCCGGCGGCTTTCATCGCGACGATCTCGTCCACCGTGAAAGCCGCGGTCTCCAGCGTGCGCTCCTTGGCCATCAGCTCGAGGGTCTGCTCGCTGACACCGGCCCTCTTCAGCCGCACCATTCCCGCGGCATCGACGCCGAGGGCGTGGGTCGCCGCGACGGCTGCCAGCACTCCCGCCAGAACCAGGCTGAAGATGAGTCTTTCCGATTGCATGCAAACCCTTCCGCTCCCGCGCCGCGGCGGCGCCGCCCACGGCGGCCGCGGCCGGGCCGCTATTTCAAAAAGTTGACCAGGCTGGGCTGAATGATCCGGGAGGCCGCCGCCATGGTGGACTGATAGGCGGTCTCGAGGTTCTTCAGCTCGATGATGGCCTGGGCCACGTCGACGTCCTCTTCGCGCCCGATGGCCGCCTGAACCGTGTTCTTGACGTTCGTCCAGTGCTCCTCGGTGGCCTGCAGCCGGTAGAGCTTGGGCCCGGCTTCGGCGCGTTTGTCCATGATCTGGACATGGGCCTCTTCGAGCGGGTCGACGGTGGCGCGGATCTGGGTCGACCCTTCCGCAAGGTCCGTGTTTTCGAGCCCGCCGATCAGGTCCCGGAGCTGGTCGAAGATGTTGACCCCGCCGTTGGTTGCATCCTGGAAATAGCTGCTGCCGTCGGCATCCACCCGAACCTCGACGTTGTCCGCGATGGGGATCCGGCAGCTCCCGGCGTCGCCGTTGTAGGTGGCGTTGTAGCCGGCGTCCCGCGTGAAGGCCGCCGTGTCCGTACGGTCCCCGGAAAACAGGTACCGGTCGTTCAACTTGGAGTTGGCGAGCTGCAGCACCTGGTCGTAGATCTCCTTGACCGCCTCGGCCGCCAGGGCCCGCTCCTCGGCGGTGACGCCGTCGCCGCTTTTTTCCTGGGCGGTGCGGCGCGCCTGCTGCACGAGGTCGTCCACCAGCTTCAAGGTCTGCTCGGTGAACTCCAGCCGGGTCTTGCCCTGTTTGATGTTGTCCGTGTACTGGCCGATCGTGGCCAGCGTCGACCGCCCCGCCAGCACGCGGCCCATGCCGCTCGGGTCGTCCGAGGGCCGGTTGATGCGCTTCTGGGTCGCGATCTGCTCCTGTCGCTGCAGCATGGCCTCGGTCTGCTTGCGCAGGTTGCTCACGAAAATGTTGGACATCATGGCCTGCGTGATACGCATTTTCCCCTCCGCGAACTACATAAATTTAAAATTGAAGGCCGTCTACCCAAGGCCCTGGTTTAACGCACCATATTCATCAAGGAATCCAGCATCTCGTCCGCCATGCTGACCATCTTGGCCGCCGCGTTGTAGGCCGCCTCGAACTTCACCAGGTTGACCATCTCCTCGTCCAGGGAGACCCCGGAGACGGACTCCCGGTAGTTCTCCAGGTAGGTCGTCATGTCCGCCTGATGGCCGGCATTGGCCTTGGCCGTCTGCACGTCGTAGCCGACTTGGCTGACCAAGGCGTTGGCGGCGGCGTCGAACGTGGAAGTGCCCCCGTTCATGGTCAGGCCGGTCCGCAGGGCGTTGATGGCGATGGCCTGGTCGGCGTTGCCGTAGGCTCCCGGCGGGGCGGACGCGGCAATGAGATTGAGGTCGGCGAGCACGGCCGGGTTGATTTGCATGTCGGCCGCCCCGCTGCCGGTGAAAAGGTCCGTGTCGGTGGTTCCGTCCAGCCCGTAGCCGGCCGCGTGGAGCGTGTTCACCTCGCCCATCAGGCCTTGGGCCAGCGCGTCGAGGTCGCTCTGGTAGCCGGCGATCTTGGCGTCCCGGGTCTGGAGCCAGCCGCCGATCCGGCCGCCCCGTATTTCGCCCGAGAGGCTCACCAGGCCGCCGTCGACATCCGGCCAGAAAATGTCCGTGTGCCCATCGGCATTGGTCTGCGCGGAAAGCTGCCAGGTGTTGCCGCTTTCCACCAGCGGCCGGCCGGCGCCCACCGAAACGACCGCCTGGCCGGTGGCATCCTCGAAGCTCGTGATGTCGATCATTTCCGAAAGCTGCTTCAAAATAAGATCGCGGCGGTCGCGGTAGTCGTTGGCGTTCGTGCCGCCGATTTCGGTGCGGGCGATTTTCTGGTTGAGATCGGCGATCTGCGCCGCGAGGCGGTTGACGGTTTCGACACCGTCCCTGACGGCGATGTCGATGTCCTTCTGGACCTGCTCGAGTCCGCCGTATTTTTGGCGGATGGCGTCGGCCAGGCCCTGGCTGGTCGCCGCAACCACCGCGCGCTCGGTCTGCCCCTCCGGCTTGAGGCTGAGGTCCTGCCACGAGTTCCAGAAATCGCTCAGGGCCTGGTTCAGGCCGTAGCCGCCGCTCTCGTCGAAGACGACCTCGACGCGGTCGAGCATGCCCTTCTGCGCCTCCCACCGGCCGAGGTTGGCGTTCTCGTTGTTCAGCTGAACGCCGAGGAAGCGGTCGTACACCCGTTCGACGTCGGTCGAGGTCACGCCGTACGACATCATCCCCAGACCGGTCTGGGTCGGCATGCCCGTTTCCAGGTTCAACCGCTGGCGCGAGTACCCCGGCGTGTTCACGTTGGCGATGTTGTTGCCGGTGACATTGATGGCGCGCTGCTGCGTCAGCAAGGCGCTCGTAGCGGTGCTCAACACCCCGAACAGATGGGTCATGGTCAACCTCCTGCGGCGGCCCGGCGGGCGCTGGGCGGCGCCTGCAGGGCCTGTAAAATGGAATGGGTCATGGCCGCCAAGGCCACCACCTCGTCGGCGGCCCCCAGCTGGATGGCCTCCTTGGGCATGCCGAATACCACGCAGCTGGCCTCGTTCTGGGCCAGGGTGCGGGCGCCGCTTGCGCGCATGGCGAGCAGCCCCCTGGCGCCGTCGGCCCCCATCCCGGTGAGAAGGGCGCCCACGGCGTTGCGGCCGGCCGTCTGGGCGACGGAGTGAAAGAGCACGTCCACGCTCGGCCGCTGGTAGTGGACGCGGGGGCCGCCCTTGATGTTCACCAGGTAGGTCCCGCCGCTGCGCGCGAGCAGCATGTGATGGTTGCCGGGGGCGATCAGCGCCACCCCGGGGACCACGTGGTCGCCGTCGCGGGCCTCGCGGACCTCGAGCGGGCAGATTTCGTCCAGGCGCTTGGCGAAGGAGGTCGTGAAATGCTCCGGCATGTGCTGCACGATCACGATCCCCGGCGCCGTGGCCGGCATCTGCCGGAGCACCGCCTCGATGGCCTTGGTGCCGCCCGTGGAGGCGCCGATGGCGATCACCTTGTGGGTGGTCTGCACCAGCAGCTTCTCCACCGGCCGGGGTTCCGCGGCCGCCGGGGCGACGGCGGCCCCCCCCTTGACCTTTGCCGCCGCGGCCGAGCGCACGGCGTGCGCCAGAAGCTGGGAAATGTCCTTGGTCGAATAGGAGGAGCCCGGTTTGCACAGCACCTCCACCGCGCCGAGGTCCAGCGCCTTCATGGCCAGTTCGCTGTTCTTGGGGGTCAGCGAGCTCAGGACCACCACGGGCAAAGGGTGATGCTTCATGAGCTTGGCCAGAAACGACAGGCCGTCCATGCGGGGCATCTCCAGGTCGAGCGTGATGACGTCGGGCTGCAGCGCCACGATCTTGTCGCGCGCCGCATAAGGGTCCACGGCGGTCCCGACGATCTGGATGTCGTTGTAGCGCGACAGCTCCTCGGTGATCACCTTGCGCACCACCGCGGAGTCATCGACGACCAGCACTTTGATCATGGCGTCACCCCAGCTCGGCAAGGTGGTGGTGGTTCGGCGCCTGGGCCAAGCACGCCAGGTCCTCCGGCAGCGGGCCGTCCACCCGCATTCGCATCCGGCAGATCCCCTTTTCCAAAACCAGGTGGCTGACGGCGACGGGGGTCTCCCATCCACGCTTGCCAGCATTGGCCGGATAGGGGGTACCGATGGTGAACTCCTTGGCGCGGCCGGCAACGGCCGGCAGCAGGTTGCCGCAGACGACGTTGACCAGCTCCTTGAGGGCGTCTCGCTGCTCGTCGGCGGACAGCGTCCGCCCTTCGTCGGCGCCCAGCATGTTGGCCGCCAGCTCCACCAGAACCGAAGCGGACAGGGAAAGCTCCAGACCGCCGGTGAAGCCGCCGCTGAAGTCCACCCTCACGGTTTCCAATTCCGATTCTTCTACGACCGGACCGTCCGCCGCGGGGGAGGCGAAAATAAACGCCAGTCTCTCCAGCGTGTCTGTCGTCACTTCCGTCAACCGAGAGCTAATGGCTGCGTTCATGGAACACCTCGCCTCCCAGGACCTCTTTGAGCGTGTCCCGGATCATCTCCGGCGAAAAGGGCTTGTGGATAAACCGTACCCCTTGTTTCTCCAGCCGCGCGATGCGGGTCCGGCTGCCCTCCGTGGAGATGACGATCGTGGGGATGGCCTTCAGGTCCGGCTGGGCCTGCATGCGCTCGATCATCTCCTCCCCGTTCATCACGGGCATGTTGATGTCGGCCACGACCAGGTCGATCCAGTGTCCCTCCAGGGCGGCCAGTCCCTCTTGCCCGTTGGAGGCCTGATGGACCTCCCCGATCGCAAGACCGCTCAGCTGCATGGCCTTTTGGACCATCGACCGCATCACCCCGCTGTCGTCGACTATCAGGATGTTGATTGCCATGGACCACCTGCGGATGCGCTGATTTTTCGCATGTGAGGTTCGTCTTTCCGGCACCGCGCTCCGGCGCCCGTCGTCCCTATACGGCCATCGCCAGCGACAGCTCGTTGGCCCATTGCAGGGTCTGGCTGGCGACTTTTTCCAGGTGAGTGTTCCCCAGCCCGAGCCGCCGCGTAACCACGCTCGACGGTTCGTGTTGCAGCCCCTCCCGCCCCACGCCGATCCCGATCATCAGGCACAGCACGTTTGCCACGTGCACGACATCCAGCATGGGGTCGACGCGCGCCGCCTTCTCCGGCACATGGTGCCAGCGCACGGCATGAACAATCCCGGCCGGCAGCGACCACTTGGAAAGCACTTCGGCGCCGACGGCCGCGTGGTCGGTCCCCAGCACGATGCTTTCAGCGGTCTCAAACGGCAGCCCCTGGGCCAGGGCCATCTCGATTTTGCCGTAGTCATCCTGGACGAACTGGCCCAGAATGAGCTTGCCGACATCGTGCAGGAGGGCGGCGGTGAAAATTTCTTCGGCCGACTCCATCTTCAGCTCACGGGCCAGGCCTTCGGCTGCCACCGATACCGCCAGGGAGTGGCGCCAGAGATCCCCGGCCGGCAGATCGTATCCCGGAACGCCGCGGTCCATGATGGCGCTGGTGCAGGCCGCGATGACCATCTGGACCAGCCGCTTCAACCCCAGAAGGATCACGGCCTGGCGCACCGACCCGACCTTCGCGGGGATGCCGAAATAGGCCGAGTTGGCCAGTTTGAGCAGGTTCGCCGTCAGCCCTGCATCCTGCCGAAGGATCCCCTCGATCTGCTGCACCGTGACATCGGCTTCATCCACCAGGGCCAACAGCTTCAGCGCCGCGGTGGGCATACCGGGAAACGCCTTGATCATTGGAGCGATCTGGTCCAACCGCATGGTATTCCAGCTCCCTATCCTCTTTCCATCAGAACCAAATGCGTTCGAGCGCCCATCCACCCGAAGAACCCCTCGCCCCTGAGCGGCTTCCAGCCGCCCCGCCGACCGAACCGCCGCCGGAACGGCTGGAAGCGCCCGGGGCTTCACAGGGGCCGTTTGGTGCCGTTGCTGCTGAGGAGCACCTGACCGTTGGACACTTCGAAGTGAATCGTTCGGCTCACCGAGCCGCCGACGTCCTCGGCCTCGAGCAAAATGTTGTTTTTCCACAGGAGCTTTTTCAAAACCGTGTAGTTGCGCTCGCCGATCTTGAACACCTCGTTCTGGCCCATGGGGCTGCCGCAGCCGGCGGCCTTGACCACCAGCCGCGCTTTCGCCGCCCCCTGGCCGTAAAGGGTCCTGAAGAGCAACGGCACCCCGGTGTCGACGAACATGGCCGGGTTGGCCAGCGCTTTTTCGGGGTTGATGCCGGACAGCGGCAGCATGGCGTGCAGCAGCCCTCCCACCTTCGCCGCCGGGTCGAACACCATCAGCCCAAGACAGCTCCCCAGAGCATGCGTGACGAGCGTGTCCCCGTTTTGCCCGGTTTTCATGTCGCCGACCAGCACGATGAAATTCATCAAGAATTCGCCTTCAGCAACAAGTGCGCCTCACTTCCGGTACACCGCCGGCCGCACGTAGCGGAAGCGGTGTTTGATCGCCGAGAGACCTTCCGAATGCCCGACGAACAGGTACCCGCCCTCTTCCAGCACATCCCAGAAACGGTGGATCAGCTCCTGCTGGGTGGGACGGTCGAAATAGATCATCACGTTGCGGCAGAAGACCACCTGGAATCGCCCCCGCATGGGCCAGGGCTCCATCAGGTTGAGATAGGCCGGGCGCACCAGCTCGCGGGCCTCGGCAGCGACCTGGACGCTGCCCGGCGGTCCGCTGCGCAGGGCCGTGAAATACTTCCGGTACTGCGGGGCCGGCACCTCCTCCAGCGCCGCCTGCGGATACTGCGCCCGGCGGGCCTTCTCCAGCATCCGTTGGGAGATGTCGGTGGCCAGGATGCGCACGTCCCGCCGGTCGACGTCGGCCAGGTGCTCGCGCAGCATGATGGCGAGCGTGTAGGGCTCCTCGCCCGATGAGCAGGCCGCGCTCCAGAACCGCAGCCGCGCCTGGGTCAACCCCGGCAGCACGGTGTCGCGCAGGAAGCTGAAGTGGTCCATCTCCCGGAAGAAACTCGTCTGGTTGGTGGTCATGACGTCGACCAGCCGGGCGATCTCCCGGCCCCCCTGCCCGCTGTCGAGAAAGTCCAGGTACTCCTCCACCCGGCCGATCTTCAGCGACCGCAGCCGCTTCATGAGGCGTGCCCGCACCAGGGCCTCCTTGCCCTGCTTCAGGTTGATCCCGGCGCTCCGGTAGACCATGTCGCTGATCTTCTGAAAGTGCTGCGGTTTCAGATCGTCGACGTCGAGGTTCATGCAGCGGCCCGTTTCCTCTCCGGCCTCAGGCGGCCCACGCCTGGCGCGGGTTGCCCGCTGCCTCGTCGCGATGCCCGTCCCGGCGCTCCGGCGTGGCGAAGCGCAGCAGGCCGCCGATATCCAGGATCAGCCCGACCCGGCCGTCCGGCATGATGGCGCCCCCGGAAATCCCCGGAATGTTCTTCATGGTCTGGCCCAGGCTCTTGATGACGACCTGCTGGCGGCCGACCAGCTCGTCGACGACCAGCCCGGCCTGCCGCTCTTCATCCTCGACCATCACGACGATCGCCTCCTTGATCTCCTCCTTGGCCCCGGCAAGGCCGTAGACCCGGCCGATGCGGTACAAGGGGATCAGACGGCCCTGCAGCCTCAGCATCTCGCCCTTTCCGAACACCGTGGAGACATCCTCCTCGGCCGGTTTCACGGAGCGGATGATGGATATGGTCGGGATGACGTAGGTTTCGCAGCCGACGCGGATCACCATCCCGTCGATGATGGCCAGCGTCAGGGGCAGGCTCATCTTGAACACGCTGCCGGCCCCTTTCTCGGACCGGATCTCCACCGTGCCGCGCAGCCGTTCGATGTTTTTCTTGACCACGTCCATGCCCACCCCGCGGCCGGAGACGTCGGTCACGACCTTCGCGGTGGAAAAGCCCGGCTCGAAGACGAGGTTGAAAACCTCCCGGTCGCTCAGCTCCGCATTTTCGCCGACCAGCCCACGCTCGCGGGCCTTGGCGAGGAGCACCTGCCGGTCGAGGCCCTTGCCGTCGTCGCTGATCTCCACCACGACGCTGCCGGCCGAGTGGTAGGCGGCGATCTTCACCCGGCCCTGTTCGGGCTTGCCCGCCGCGCGGCGCTCCTCAGGGGTCTCGACCCCGTGGTCCACGGCGTTGCGCACCATGTGCACCAGCGGGTCGTTGACGATGTCCACCAGATTTCGGTCGATCTCGGTCTCCTCGCCCTCGGTGACGAAGTCGACGTTCTTGCCGAGCTTGCGCGACACGTCCCGGGCCAGGCGCGCCATTTTGCCGAAGGTGGCTTTCAGCGGCACCATGCGCATGGACATGCTGATGTCCTGCAGCTCCCGCACGATCTTGGTGGTGTGGGCGACCTTTTTGGCCAGGCCGTGGTTGCCGCCGTCGACCACAAGGCCGTCCTGGGCCACCATCGAATGCGCGATGACGAGCTCGCCCACCATGTCGATCAGGCGGTCCAGCCGCTGGGTGCTCACGCGCACGCCGGCATCCACCACCGTCCCCCCGGATCGCATCTGTTTCTGCGCGCGCAGCGCCCGGCCGACGTCGGCGATGCTCGCCGCCTGGGACTTGACCAGGGCGACCCCCGCCTTTTCCTCGGGGTGCTCGCTCAAGGCCGCTTCGACCTGCTCCCGCTCCGCCTTGCCCTGCGCGACCAGGATGTCGCCGACCCGCGGGGCCGGGGCTTCCGCCGGCTCCTGGGAGATCCCGGCCGCCTCGGGGTTTTTGAGGACGGCCAGCAGCTCATCATAACCCTCCGGCTTGCGAAGCGGCGCGCCGGCCAGGGCCTGCTGGACGGCCGCCACCAGGTGCTTGATCATGTCCAGCGCCTGGAGGGTGAGATCGGCGTAGCCTCCGCCGTAACGAATCTCCCCGTCCCGCACCCGGCTCAGCAGGGTCTCGGCGTGATGACCCATTTCGGCGACCCGGGCAAGATCGAGAAAACCGGCGGTGCCCTTGACGGTGTGGAAGGCGCGAAAAACCTTGCCCACGGATTCCATGTCTTCCGGGTCGTGCTCCAGGGAGAGCAGCGCTTCCTCCGCGTTTTGAATCAGCTCCGTGCTTTCGGTGATGAACTCCGCCATGAGGTCCGGGTCGAAATTGGCCGGCAGGCACTCCGCGCCGCCGACGGGAGGACCCGCCGCCGGGGCCGCCGCCGAAGGGTCGGATACCGCCGCGGCCGCCGCCGGCAGATCCAAGGCGCTCATGGCGTCATCCAGCAGCTCGCCGATGCGGGCGATGCAGGCGGGGAGGTCCGCGGCCGCGCCGCAGGCGGCCTCACGGCACAACCGGGCGGCTTGGTCCAGGCCGTCCCGGCCGGCCGGCCCGCACGCCGCCGCGCGGGCGAGCCGCACGAGCGCCGCTTCGAGCCGCCGCCACCCTTCACGATCATGGGGGTCGAGCCGGATGAGCAGCGCCGCGGCCTCATCGAGGCTCAGGCCGTGCGCTTCACCTTCGACGCCGGCCGCCGGCCCGTTCGGCCCGAGGGCCGCGGCGAGCCGCACCGCCGCCGCGCGCCTCTCATCGGACCGACCGTCGAGGGCCGCCTTGACCGCCTCGAGCGTCTCCGCCACGGCACCCACGGCGGCCAGCAGGTCCGTCACGCCGCCGCCGCCCAGCCGGTCCAGGCCGTCGACCGCCTCCTGAAGCAGGCGTTTCACGGCCGGCGGTTTGGACGGCGCCGTCTTCAGGGTCTTCGCGACGTCGACGGCCATGGCTTTCCAGGCGGCGCCGTCGCTCACGTTGATGTCGTCCATGCCCTCGATGGCGGCGGTGATCTTCGCGATCAATCTCTGTCGGCGCTGGCTCATCCGATGCTCCCGAACCGTTGCAGTGAGGGCGGCGCGGCGGCCGTCAAATATCGCTGCAAAGCAGTTTCCCGTTTAGCCGCGCCTCTTGCATCCGGCCTTGGCGCTGGTAGACCGGCCCGTTGGCCAGGCCCTTGATGATTTCATAGGAGGCGCGCAGCAGTTCGCCGGTCCGGCGGCACAGCGCCTCGCTGCGGCGGTTTTCCGCCCGCAGGCGCTCCAGCAGGTCCGACAACTCCGCCCGGCAGCCGGTGAGGGCCTCGCGGAAGGCCGGCGGCGCCGCCTGTGCCAGGCGGCTCAGCGTCATGTCGGCCGGGTCGCCCCCGAGCCGATCCGCCAACCGGCCGATCAACTGCTCGCGCCCCTGCTCGGCGGCCTGCAGCCGACGCAGAAGCGTTTCCTTCTCCGCGGTCGCCGGTCCGAGTTCGCCGGACCGCGATCGGGCCATCACCGTTCGCTCGCGATCCATGGCCTGCAGCAATTCGCGGCAAAGCGCCGCTTCCGTGCGCAGGAGGCCCGTCAACTCTCTGAAACTTGCATGCATTTCCTTGTCCCTCGACATGGTACTCCACACATGACCGTTATCGGCGCAGGAATTGAATAACTTTAGCTTTTCGAACGGCCGGCGGCGCCGGGCGGCAGGCTGCGGAAGGATCGGCGATCAGGGCCTTTTTCTGCGAACCGACCCTGCCGGTCCGCCCATCTGCTCCAGCAGGATCGTCGAAAGGCCCAGGCCGCCGGAGCCCGCCATCTTCCTGGCCAGCTCGGCGTCCATGAGCGAGGTGTAGATCTCCTCGGAGCGGCCGCCGTCGATCAGCCCTGATTTCGGTATGGTCTTGCGCATTTCACTCAGCATGTGGTGGATGAAAAGCGCCTCCATGTCCTCGCAGGCCGCCTTCAACTTCGGGTCGACCGGCGCTTCCGGAGCGGAGCGGGAGGGGCCGGGCGCAGCGCGGCGCCGGCCCGCGGGGTCGTTCGGCGGAGCGGAGCCCGTTTTCGCTAACGGCTCCGGCATCAGATGATCTCCAGCTCGGCTTGCAGCGCGCCGGCCGCTTTCAAGGCCTGGAGGATGGAAATCAGGTCGCGCGGCGAAACTCCTAACGCATTCAGCGCCCGGACCACCTCGCCGATGCTTATTCCCGAGGAGAGCATCTGCAGCGGTGCCCGGCCCTCCCTCACCATGGTTTGCGTTTCCGGTGTCACCACCGTCCGGCCTCTTTCTGAAAAAGGCATCGGTTGGGACACGTTGAAGCTCTGGTTGATCTCCACGCTGAGATTGCCGTGGGCGATGGCCACTGTGGAAATGCGCACGTTTTCGCCCATGATCACCGTGCCGGTGCGTTCGTTGATCACCACGCGCGACACGCTGTCCGGCGTGACGTTCAGTCCCTCGATGGTTGCGATCAGCCGGGCGATGTTCCCGAAGTAGCCCGGCGGCACGGCCACGTGAATCGTGCCGGAGTCCTGGGTGCGGGCCACTTGATCCATGAACCCGGTGTTGATGGACTCGGCCACCCGCGTGGCCGTGGTGAAGTCCGGTTTGTTCAATGCCAGCGTGAGCGACTCCTTTTGATTCAGGTCGAACGGGATCTCACGTTCCACGCTCGCGCCCTGGACCACACGGCCGACCGTGGGGAAGTTTTTCGAGACCTTGTCTCCGGTCCCCGCCCCGACCAAAAAACCGCCGGTAGCGACCGGCCCCTGAGCGACCGCGTACACCTGCCCGTCGGCGCCCTTGAGTGGGGTCATCACCAGCGTGCCTCCCTGAAGGGCTTTGGCATCGCCGATGGAGTTGACCAAGGCGTCCAAACGGCTGCCCGATCGCGCAAACGGCGGCAGCTCCGCCGTCACCATGACCGCCGCCACGTTTTTGACCTTGATGTCCTCCGCGTTCACGGTGACCCCCATCTTTTCAAGCATGGAGGACATGGACTGCAGGGTGAACTGGGTCGTGTTGCTGTCGCCGGAGCCGGCCAGGCCGACCACCAGCCCGTAGCCCACCAGCTGGTTCGGACGGACCCCGCGAAAAACGGCGATGTCCTTGATCCGCGCGGCGTGCAGCGCATCTGCCAGCCCCAGGACGATCAGCCCGGCCGCGATCACCCACAGCATACCGGCCGCCGCTTTCGTCCTATGTCGTTTGAATAGTATACGGCTTTTCATCTTCGCCCCCGACTCAGAACGGCCAGACGGTTTCCAGAAAATTGGCCATCCACCCCGGGCGCTGGCGGTCGTCGATCACGCCGGAGCCGCTGTAGGCGATCTTGGCGTCGGCCACGAAAATCGATTTGATGATGTTGTCGCTGGCGATGTCCCGCGGCCGGATGGTGCCGGAGAGGATGATTATCTGGTTCTCGTGGTTGACCATCACCTCGCGGGTGCCGACGATCCTCAGGTTGCCGTTCGGCAGGACCTCGGTGACCCGGCAGGTGATGAACGCCGTGAGATCGCCGCTGCGGGTGGTGCTGCCGTCGCCCTCGAAGTCGCTTTTCATGCCGCCCTTCACCGAGGCCGCGCCGAAGGGGTTTACCTTGGGCATGTCGCTGCCCAGCGCCCTGAGCACCTTGTCCTGCCACCAGTCCTCTATGCCCATGAAGGCTTCGACGCCGGCGGTGAGGCTGGAGTCGCGCTCGGTCTTGGTGTTGGCCTTGTTGGTGGCTTTGGAGGACTCCTCGATCTTGACGGTGACGATGTCGCCGGCCCGGCGCGCCTTGGTGTCCTGGAACAACGGGTTCATCCCGGAGGCGCTCGTGTAGAGCGAGTTTTCCTGGTAAGCGGCGGCCCGCTCCGCATTCTGAAGGTCGAAGGCCTCGGCCGGGGGCGGCGGCGGTACCGACGGCAAGGCCACCGGCGGACGGCCGGCGCAGCCGACGGCCAGCGCCAGCAGCCCGAGCATGAGGCCGACGCCGCCGGCCGCACGCGGCATGGATGGTAGTTTCATGAAGATGCTCCCTTCCGGGTCCGGTTACCCACCCGCTCAAAAATCTATTTTCACGGTTTGTGAATCGACCACCCGGGCGTAGACGACCTTGTTGGAGTCAAGGTTCATGACCTGGATCAGGTCGCCCTGGCCGCCTTTCTGCTTCACCTGCCCGAACGCGGAGATCCGCAGCCCGGAGGTCTCGGCGATGATCCGGACCCGGTCCCCGTTTTTGACCAGGGGCGGGAACTCCACCAGTTCCGGTCTCAGCACGGTGCCGGTGTCCACCGGCCGGCGGGTGCGCTTGCCGATCAGCGTCTCCGGCTCGGTGATGCAGTCCGCAGGCAGCCCGGCCGCATCCACGGCCTTCACTTCGAGATCGTCGTCGTCGATGGGTTTGTACCGCCCCAGCGGCCGCCGCGCCACGACCACCCGGGTCGTCCGCTCGATGCTGACCGTCGCCCACACCCGCTTTTCCGGCTCCGCACCGACGTTGAACACAACGCTGAGAGGGATGGTGCCGGCCCACTCGGTGTTCTTCGGGGCCACCACGCGGGTCGTAAGAGGCCCCTCCGGCAGGACCACGGGCTCGCCGATGCGGATCTCCTTGATGCGCAGTTCGTCCGCCGCCCCGGCCGCCTGCTGCCGGACGTACTCGCGGACGATCGGCTCGATCTGATCGCGCCCGAGCATAACGGCGGCCCGGGTGACTATGACGTCCGAAGGGATTTGGAGGTCGAGCGGTGCCGGGTCGATGCCGCTTTGCTTGAGGCGCGTCAGGATGGCGGCACGGTCGAGCGTTCGCGTTTTCCCCGGCAGGGGTGAGCGGCCTATCACCACCGCCTCCAGCCGACGCACGAAGGTTTCATCGCCGCCGTCCACCCGGGCGATGTCGCCGAGCAGGATCTGATCGGCGGCGATGTCGGCCTGTTCATGGCAGCGCACGCTGGTCGGCTCGGCCGCCCCGGCGAGGCCGGCGGCCGCCCACAGCAGGCAGCCGGCAACGGCGGCCAGCGCCGCTGCCTGCGTCCGTTTAAACAACCGCGGATCGGTTTTCATCGAGGGGCCTTACCGTTTCAGGTTGTTGGCGGTCTGCAGCATGTCGTCGGAGGCCTGGACCACCTTGCTGTTGGTCTCGTAGGCACGCTGGGCCGTGATCATGTTGACCATCTCGTCCACGATGCTGACGTTGGACATCTCGAGAAACCCCTGGGAGATCGTGCCGAAGTTCTGCTCGCCGGCGGTCCCGACGGTGGCCGTGCCCGAGGCGTCGCTGGGCAGAAAGAGGTTCTTGCCCATGCTCTGCAGGCCGGCCGGGTTGGTGAAACGCGCCAACTGGATGGTCCCCAACTGCACGGGCGTGGAGTCGCCGGCCCGCAGCGCGCTGACGGTCCCGTCCAAGCCGACCGACAGGGTGATGGCATCGGTGGGGACGGTGATCTCCGGCGTGAGGAGGAACCCGTCCGGGGTCACGATTCTCCCGTCCCTTTCGAGCTTGAAAGCGCCGGCCCGGGTGTAGGCGGTGGTGCCGTTCGGAAGCACCACCTGGAAAAAGCCGTTGCCCTCGATCGCCAGGTCGAGCTCGTTCTTGGTGAGCTGCAGCTCGCCCTCGGTGAAGTTCTTGGCCACCGCGACCGGCCGGACGCCGTGGCCGAGCTGAATGCCCGTGGGGGCCTGGGTGTTCTCCGAGGTCGACCCCCCCGGCGGCTGCATGGTTTCGTAGAGCAGGTCCTGGAATTCGGCTCGGCTGCGTTTGAAACCCGAGGTCGTCACGTTCGCCAGGTTGTTGGCGATGACGTCGATGTTCATGCTCTGCGCCTGCATGCCGGATGCGGCGGCCCACATGCTGCGAATCATAGATCCTCCTGGGAGTTAAAATTTGAAATTTCAAATTTCAAATTTCAAATTTTTTTAAGAGGTTCGACCCACCTCGTTGATGCTTTTGACATTCACGTCATCCACGGACCGGATGACGCGCTGGTACGACTCGTAGCCTCTCAGGATCTCGATCATCTCGACCATGCTCTGAACGGCTTCGACGTTGGACATCTCCAGGAACCCCTGCGCGATGCTGACATTCTCAGGCGGTTCGCCGCCCCCTCCCACCGCCTTGAAGTAGCCCTGGCCGGTTTTGACCAGGCTGCCGGGCTGGGGGAAATCCTCGATGCGCAGTTTGCCGACATCGCGTCCGTTGACCCGCACCGTGCCGTCCTCGCCGACGCTGAACGCGGGCCCTCCGGGCCCGGCGCTGCGGCCGGCCTCCACGCGGATCTCGCCGCCTTCGCCCTGGACCGGCCAGCCCTCCTGGGTGACGAGGACCCCGTCCGGGCTCCGGGTGAAGTTGCCACGGCGCGTGTACACCGTCCCTTGCGGCGATTCGGCGCTGAAAAGCCCTTTGCCGTTCAGTGCCAGGTCGAAGAGATTGCCGGTCTGCTTGAGCGGCCCCGGCGTGAAATCCGTCCGGCTCTGGTAGGCAATCCAAAAGGTGGAGCCGGCCTGGGCCGCCGCATACGGCGGCTGGACCGCCTGCGCCTGGCCGGCCTCCGACGTCAGGTAGGCCTGGAAGGAGACCTCGTCGCGTTTGAAGCCGGCGGTGGTGACGTTCGCCAGGTTGTTGGCCACCACCTCCAGCCGCTTTTCGTAGGCCTGGGCGGCCGCCGCCGCCATGTAGATCTCACCGCTCATCGTTGGTCCTTTCAAGGATAGCGGTCGGCAGTCAGTTTCCTCCGCCCGCTGTCGAGTCGTGCGACTGTTTCCGCTCGTGCACACGTACCGGCAACAGGCCGACCGCTATATCAATAGTTTCTTAAGCAAGAGCCATACCACCCGCTCGTTCGGACGGCAGGGATTTCACGCGGACCCGGCCGGGATACGAGGTGACCGGCATCGAACAGCTCCTCCGGCCGACCGGCCAAAACTCGGCCCGCGCCCCGCCGGCCCGGCAATTATTGCCGGGTGGCGGCGGCCTCGCCGGCTTCGACGGCCGCGCGCTGCAGCTTGAGGGCCAGCTCGATTTCGCCGGCCGGCCGGCCTGTCTGCGCGGCGATCTGCCGGGGGGTTAGGCCCTGCGCGGCGAGTTCGCCCCATCCGGCGCAGCGGCCCGGCAAGGTTTCGAGGCCGGCCGGCTCGCCGTCCCCCAGGCGGAACGGGAGGTGCTCGGCAGGGATTTCAACCGCGCCCGTCGGTTCGACCGGGCGAGGCACCCCGGCGGCGCCCAGGACCTGCTGCAGTTTGGCCTCCTCGGCGTCCACAGCCGCGCGGATGGAGGCGAGGGCCTGTTCGGCCTGCTGGCGGAGGGTTTGCAGCAGCACCTCCTGGGAGAAGGCGGGCGGCGCCCCCCTCCGGGGGAGCACCGGCAGCAGCCGTTTGTAGTTCAGCTTATTGTGCACCAGGCAGACCAGGATGACGCCGCACAGCGCCACCTGGATGCCGTCGGCCAGCAGGTCCCAACGCAGAGCGTCCAAAAATATCAGCATCCGTTTCACCCTCCCGAACCCGTCCGCGGGGGGTCACACGCGGACATCGATCAGTTTTTTGAACGGCGCTGCGGCACGGCCGTCGTCCCGCGGCAGGCGCTGCGCCCCGGGGCTTTCGGCATCCGCTTCGCCGGCGGCTGCCTCGGCGGCCTCCGCCTCTTCCTCCGGCGCCGGCGGCGGGTCGGCGGAGTTTTCCTGCTCCCGGCGCAGCTGTTTCGAAAAGTGCGAATCCCGGCCCGAATCCTTGCGCGGTTTCGCCCGCTTGACGCGGTCGGTCTGAATCACGGGGGCAATGGTGGTGGGGAAAATCACCGGTTCCATGCTTGAACCCTCCTGGTTCCCGCCGGCATCCCCTCCCGGTCTTCCGTCAGTCGTTGTCTTCCAGCAGCCGCTCCTTGCGCAGCTTGTTCCGCAGCCGCACAATGGCCTGGGAGTGAATCTGGGACACCCGCGATTCTGTGATGTTCAACACCTCTCCGGTTTCCTTCATGGTCAACTCGTCAAGGTGGTACAGCGATATCACCATCCGCTCTTTCTCGGACAGCTGGTCGATGGCCCGGGCCAGGGCGGCCTTGAGCTCCTTGAGCCGGGTCTGGGACAAGGCATCCTCATCGTGCTGAACGAGAAAGGTCATGAGCTTTTCCTTCTCGTCCCGCGAAGAGACGCCCAGCTCTTCAAAACTGATGAAGGAGATGTTCGCCATCTGCTGGGTGCGGTGCAGCTCATCGAGGTCGACGCCGAGCTCCTCGGCCACTTCCTCGTCGTCCGCATCCCGGCCCAGCCGCTGCTCGAGCCGCTGGCAGGCGTTTTCCATCTCGCGCAGCTTGCGCCGGCTGGATCGCGAGAGATAGTCCCGCGAGCGCAGCTCGCTCAGCACCGCCCCCTTGATGCGGAAGACGGCGTAGGTCATGAACTTGTTGTCCCGCTTCGGGTCGTACCGGTCGACGGCCTGCATCAGCCCGATGACGCCCACGTTCATCAGGTCTTCGACGTCGACGCTGGCCGGCAGGTGGGCCGCAATGCGTTGCACGATCCGTTTGACGTAGGGCAGATATTCGGTGATGAGCTGATCCCGGTACGCGGATCGCTTCTTGACGGGATAGTGGGGGCGGCGTTCTGCCGTTTGCATGTGCATGCGCATCTCCTGAATGTGAAATCGCCCCGCCTACATGGGGGCAGTTCGCACGAGATGGTGCCAGAACAAGTTGGTTTTACCCTTGGGCCGGCTCGCGGGTGCCTGTTTGACCACGCGCCGGGCTAGGTCGCTGAAGCCGCGGCCGGCCCGCGACTCCGGGTACAGGTCGCTGACGAGCCGCTGCTGCTTGACGCTGCGCGTGAGCTTGTCGTCCCGCAGCACGCAGCCGAGATAGTCGATATGAATGTCCAGGAAACGATCGGTGACCAGCTCCAGCTGCCGGTACACGTCCTGGGCCTCCTTGGGGCTCGCGGCCATGTTCACCACCAGCTTGCAGGACTTCTCGGAGTACTTGAGCGACAGGACCTTCATCAGCGCGTAGGCGTCGGTGATGGAGGTCGGCTCGGGCGAAACGACCACCATGATCTCGTGCGCCATCACGTTGAAATCCATCACGTTGGAGGAGATCCCGGCCGCCGTGTCGATGAGCAGCAGGTCCATGTCGTCGATCAGCCGGTCGAGGTCCGTGAACACCTGCATTTTCTGTTCGTGGGTCAGCTGGGTCAGGTCTTGGATGCCGGAGGCGGCCGGAAGGATCTGCATGCGGCCCGGGCCCTCCTCGACAATCTCCGCCATGGATTTTTCGCCGCGGATCACGTGCGAGATGTTGAACTTGGGCGCGACGCCGAGCAGCACGTCCAGGTTCCCCAACCCGAGATCCGCGTCCAGGATCATGACCTTCTTGCCGAGCCGGCTGAGGGAATAGCCGAGGTTGGCGACGATGTTGGTCTTCCCGACCCCGCCCTTTCCGCTGGTGATGGCGATCACCCGCGCCTGGGATTTCCGACGGCGGCCGTTCTCCTCGGCGCCGCACGACGGGCTGCGCCGCGGCAGGGGGATCACCTTGTTCGGGGGATGGTTCACGATCATGCGTCGGCAGTCTCCTCGCTCGGCATCTGTCAGCGGTAAGCGGATAGTCGGACCCGGTCCCTCAACCCCGCTTCCGTGTCGGCCAACCCCGCCGCGTCCGGGCTGCAGTTGCGGCACGCCTGGAAATTCCGGGATTCGGCTTCGGCCGCGGAAGCGAACTGAAGCAGGTGATCGCGTTTGATCTTGCGGACCCACTTGCAATCGGGTCGGTGATAGAGTTCGGAGCTGCGGTTGGCGACGAACGCCGCCGGAGCGGGCGCCGCCCCCGGCATGCCGGCGGCCCGGGCGCCGGGCGCCCGCCGGGCGTCCGGCGTTGCCCGCACCGGCCAGAGCCGGTCGACGAGCGCCTCCAGGGACCGGTCCGTCACGTCCTCCGGGATGCGCGGGCCGGTGCTCAGCCAGGACAGCGGCAGCTGGCTGCGGATCAGCACATCCAGCAGGCCGCCGCAGACGCCGGTTTCATCGAGCCGGGTGAAGGCCAGGCCGCTGACCGGGACTTTCTTCCAGGCCTCGATGACCGCCATAAGGTCGGCCTCGCGGCTGCCGGCGTTCAGCACCAGGTGAACCTCCCGGCATGCCAGGGCGTTCAGGATCCGGCGCACCTCGGATCGGCGGTCGCTTTCGCCGGGGCTCACACCGGGGGTGTCGATGAAGATGCTCTCCATCGACGACCAGTCACCGAGCACCCGACGAGCCTCCTCGACGGAGGTCACCACGGCGAGCGGCACTCCCAGGATCCCGGCGTAAATCCGCAACTGTTCGACGGCCCCGATCCGTTGGTCGTCCAGGGTGGCCAGAGCCACCCTCCGGCCCCTGCGCACGGCGTCGACGGCGGCCAGCTTCATGACCAGGGAGGTCTTTCCGGCGCCGTTCGGCCCGACCAGCGCCATCGCGCGCGGCGAGCCGGGTTCCTGCGTGCCGGCGAAGCCGTGCAGCCCCATGTCCTGAAGGGCCGGCACCGCGAGCGACCGCAGCCGGTCCGGTCCGAGCAGCGGGTCGTAGCCCGGCAGGCGCTTGATGTGCTCGACCAGGTCGGCCGCCACGTCCCGCTGCACCTCTTGCGACAGGAAGTGGTGATGCAGCTCCGCCAGCTCCACCGCCGGGACGGCCGCGGGCGCCGGCGCGCCGCGCCGCCCGGCCAACGACCGCAGGCTTGCGTTCAGGGAGTGGAACAGCCCGCGCCGGGCCGCCGGCCCCGCCGCTTCCGCCGGCGTCGGGGTCGAGACGGTCGGAGCGGCCATGCGTCCGGCGGCGGTGTAGGCCGGCCACCCCGTGTCCATGGCGGCGGTCACCTCGACGCCGGAGGTGCGGACGGCGCCGAAAAACCCGCGGTTCTGCCGCAGGGTGCGCGCCGACAGGATGACGGCGTCCGGGCCGAACTCGTCCTTCACCATTTTGAGGGCCGCCGTCATGGTATGGGCTTCGAAGCGTTTAATCTGCATCGGACAACTCCACGGTTCCTATGGATCGAATTTCCACGGTGTTCAGCACCTCATCGTAGGAGAGCACGCACAGGTTCGGGATGAATCGGTCGACGAGCCGCTTGAAGGATACCCGCACCGGGGACGAGCAGAGCACCACCGGCTGAAGGTTCAGCGCCGCGCAGCGCTCGATCTGGCGGCCCAGGCTGGCCATCATGCGGCGGGCGACCGCGGGGTCCAAGGCCAGGATGCGGCCGTGGTCGCCCTTCTGCAGGGCCTCCGCCAGCGCGCTCTCGACCCCGTGGCTCAGGGTGATCACGGACAGGGTCCCGTCCGGCGCCGCGTGCATCTTCGTCAGCGTCCGCGCCAGGGCCTGGCGCACGTGCTCGGTCAGGGCGTCCGTGTCCTTGGTGAGCGCGGCCCAATCCCCGAGGGCCTCCAGGATCGCCAGGAGATCGCGGATCGGGACCTGCTCGCGCAGCAGGTTGTGAAGCACCTTCACCACCGCGCCGAGCGGGAGCAGGTTCGGCACCAGCTCCTCCACCACCTTGGGGTGGGTCTGCTTCAAGTGGTCGAGCATCTGCTGGGCCTCCTGCCGCCCGAGCAGCTCGTGGGCGTACCGGCGGATGGCCTCCGACAGGTGCGTGGTCATCACCGTGGCGGTGTCCACGACGGTGTAGCCCTTGGCCAAGGCGCTTTCCTTGGCGTTCTCCCGAATCCAGACGGCCGGCAGCCCGTAGGTCGGCTCCCGGGTGGCGATGCCGTCGACGGCACCGTCGGCGCTGCCGGGGTTCATGGCCAGGCAGTAGTGGGGCATGAGTTCGGCGCGCGCGATCTCGTTGCCTTTCAACAGAATGAGGTACTCGCCGGGGTTCAGCTGCATGTTGTCCTGGATGTGCACGGGCGGGATGATGATCCCCAGGTCGAAGGCCATCTGCCGCCGGATGGCCTTGATGCGCTCCAGCAGCTCGCCGTTCTGGTTCGCGTCCACGAGCGGGATCAGGCCGTAGCCGACCTCGATCGCCAGCACGTCCAGCGGCGGCAGGGCCGTCAGCGTCTCGGCGGGGGAGGCGTGGTCGGTAAGGGCCTGCTGTTCCTGCTCGGCCTGCTCGGTCTTGCGCCGGGCCTGCACCAGGCTGTAGGCCAGGGTGCCCGCCAGCAGGGCCAGCACCAGAAACGGTAGGGTCGGCAGCCCCGGGACGAGGGCGAATCCGAACAGCACCACCGAGACCATGCTGATGGCGCGCGGGTGAAAGAACACCTGCGAGGTGATTTCAACCCCGAGGCTGGACTCGTTGCCGGCGCGACTGACGATGATGCCGGCGGCCGTGGAGATGACCAGCGCGGGAATCTGCGACACCAGCCCGTCGCCGACGGTGAGCAGTGTGTAGTTCTGGGCTGCCAGGCTGAACGCCATGCCCTTCTGGAAAACGCCGATCGCCAGCCCGCCCACGATGTTGATCAGCGTGATGATGATCCCGGCCACGGCATCGCCGCGCACGAATTTGTTGGCGCCGTCCATGGCCCCATAGTACTCCGCCTCGCGCGAGAGCACCTCGCGCCGCGACCGCGCCTCCTGCTCGTTGATGAACCCGGCGTTCAGGTCGGCGTCGATGCTCATCTGCTTGCCCGGCATCGCATCCAGGGTGAAGCGAGCAGCCACTTCGGCGATGCGGCCGGCGCCCTTGGTGATCACCGCGAAGTTGATCACCACCAGGATGATGAAAACGATCAGCCCGACCACGTAGTTCCCGCCGACGACGAAGCCCCCGAAGGATTTGATGATGTTGCCGGCGGCAGCGGTGCCCTCGTGGCCGTGCAGCAGGACGACCCGCGTGGTGGCGATGTTCAGCGACAGGCGGAACAGCGTGGTGAGCAGCAGGATCGACGGGAAGGCCGACAGCTCGAGCGGGCGCTGAACGTACATGGCCACCAGCAGGATGACCAAGGCGAAGGTGATGCTGAAGGCCAGCAGCAGGTCCAGGACCATGGTCGGCAGGGGAATGACCATGAACACCAGGATGCACACGACCGCGCCCGCCAGCGATATGTCGCTGGCCTTGGACAGACGCGGCAAGGGTCCGGGAATCGTTGATGCCTGAGCTACCGCCATGCGTGTTTCGTCCTGTCTTCGCTCCGGGGTCGGTTCTTCCGATCAGACCCTGACGGTGCATTTTTCATGCCTACAGACGGCCGCGCGTTCTCATCGTTGGGCGAATCACCGCGGTCGCGGCCGTCTATTTGTGCATGTGTAGATAGAAATATGAAGATTTCGAACCGAAGATCTTTCAGCACCAACATCTTGCGGCGGGCTTTTTAGGAAAGCGGTATAGGTTGAAGGCCACGAGGGTTGCAACCCACCAGGCCAAAGCTTTTTTATCTGTGTTCAGGACGAACCGACAAATTTTTGTCGGAGTCGCACGGCGACAAGATGACGAACGGGGCCCCGGCTAAAGTCTCAGCGCTGCAAGCGTAAAGGAAAAACAAATCCCAGTTAGTTTTTCGCTGCACCGCCGCCGGTGCGGCGGTGCAGCGAAAAACTAGAGTGCGTACCTGCCCTTGAGCCGGTAGACGTAGGCGAGGACTTCGGCCACGGCGCGGTAGAGATCGACGGGGATGGTGTCTCCCGGGTCGGCCATCTTGTAGAGCGCCTGGGCGAGGGGTTTGTTCTCGACGATGGGCACATGGCTCTCCCGGGCGAGATCCCGGATGCGCTCAGCGACATAATCGGCGCCCTTGGCCGTCACCCGCGGGGCGGTCATCGCCGCGGGGTCGAACCGCAAGGCCACCGCCAGGTGGGTCGGGTTGGTGATGACCACATCCGAGGTCGGCACCTCGGCCATCATGCGCTGGTAGGCGGCCTGGCGCTGGAGCGAGCGGATCCGGGATTTGACCTGCGGGTCGCCCTCGGTCTGCTTGCGCTCGTCCTTGATCTCCTGCTTGGTCATCTTGAGGCTTTCCTCGTGCTGCCAGCGCTGGTAGAGGTAGTCCAGCGCCGCCAGCACAATGAGGGCCAGGCAGACGTAGAGGATGATCTTGAAGGCGGCCGTGTGGGTGAAATCCCAGATCCCGCCCACGTCCCGCCGCACCAGGGAAGGGAACTCCGTCAGGTACCCGGACACCACCGACCACGCAATGGCGCCGACGAACACGATCTTCAGCAGGGATTTGGCCAGCTCCACCAGCCCGCGCGTGGAGAAGACCCGCTTCAGGCCCGCCATCGGGTTCAGTTTCGAAAACTTCGGTGACATCGCCTCCGCGTGCAGCTCGAAGCCGATCTGGGTGACGTTGCCGACAAAGCCCGCCACCATCAGCGGCAGGCAGATCGGCGCCAGCAGCCAGAGAGCGGTCAGGGTGAGGTCGAGCAGCAGGGCGCCGGCATCGCCGAGCGTTTGAACCCGGAGGAGGTGCAGGCGGCCGAAGATGCCGGCCAAGAGCCGGGTCAGCTGATCGAGCAGGTGGGGCCCGGCGAAGACGAAAACGCCCAGCAGCGTGAACAGGATGAGGGTCGAGGGGATTTCGCGGCTGAGGGCCACCTGCCCGCGCTTGCGGGCTTCCATCCGGCGTTTGCCGGTGGCCTTTTCCGTCCGCTCCTGGCCGGTTGCCTCCGCCATCGGCCGCCCCTAGTGCAGGGCCCTGAGCAGGTACAGGGCGTGGCGCGGCATGCCGGCGAACAGGTCCCCCATGTAAGCGGCGATGTGCGGCAGGCTCAGGCCGAAAAAGAGCAGGCCCACGGCGATGTTGACCGGCATGGAGACGACGAAGATGTTCATCTGCGGCACCGTGCGCGCCACCAGGCCGAACGCCACCGTGCCGAGCAGCAGCGCCACGACGACCGGCGCCCCGGCCTTCAGGCCCATGATGAACATGTCCGCCGTCAACCGCGTCAGCCGCTCCAGCACCGGGCCGTTGACGTGGAACCCGACCGGCGGGACGATCTCGAAGCTCTCCACGAGGGTGCGGATGAACCAGTGGTGGCCGTTGATGACCAGGAACACCAGCGTCGCCAGCAGGCTCATGAACTGCGACAGGATCGCCACCTGGTCTTCGGAGGCGGGGTCGATCACCTCGGCAATGGCCAGCCCCATCTGGTAGCCGGCCAGCTCCCCGGCCAACTGGACGCCCTCGAAAATCAGCCGGATCGCAAACCCCGCCAGGAGGCCGATCATCACCTCGCCCGCGGCGGACACGGTCAGCGTGAGGAGATCGCCGGCCGCCGGCAGCGGGCCCGCCCCCACCAGCGGGAAGACCAGCAGGCTCGTCGCCAGGCACAGGCCGATGCGGAAGATCACCGGCACGCTCGCCCCGTTCAGCATGGGGATCGCCATCAGAAACGCCCCGGTCCGGAGGAACACCAGGAAAAACAGCTGCAGCTGCGGCAGCGTTACGGCAAGCGATACCATG
The DNA here is from genome assembly GCA_025454075.1 of Desulfobacterales bacterium. The sequence continues at coordinate 34,006 of JALOPD010000005.1, forward strand.
GCAGCGGGGTCCCGTCTCCGGCCGCGAACCGGCCCGTTCAGCGGATGTACTGGTTCATGCTCATGAACATCTGCACGGTGAAACCGACCAGGGTCTGCATCATCCAGGGGAAGAAAAAGACGAGCGCCGCGGCCACCGCCAGCATCTTGGGGATGAAGGTGAGGGTCATCTCGTTGATGGAGGTGGCCGACTGGAAGATGCTCACCAGCAGCCCGACCAGCAGCCCGGCCAGGAGCATCGGCGCCGAGAGCAGGATCGTGATCTTGATCGCCTCGTAGAAAAACCCGGTGATGTAATCGGATGTCATGGCCCCTCCCGTCAGACGAAACTCTTGACCAGCGACCCCACCAGCAGGTACCAGCCGTCGGCCAGCACGAACAGCAGCAGCTTGAACGGCAGCGACACCATGACCGGCGGCAGCATCATCATGCCCATGGACAGGAGCACGGCGGCCACCACCATGTCCACGATCAGAAACGGCACGTAGAGCAGCAGCCCGATCTCAAAGGCGGTCTTGACCTCGCTGATGATGAAGGAGGGGATCAGCACGCTGGTGGGGATCTCCTCCGGGTTCTGGGGCCGCTTCAGCTTGGCGACGTCCACGAAGAGCGCCAGGTCCTTTTCGCGCGTCTGCTTGAACATGAACTCGCGCAGCGGCGAGACGGCGTTGTCCAGCGCCTGCTGGGTGGAGATTTTCTTGTCCAGGTAGGGCTGCAGCGCCGACTGGTGGATCTTCTGCCAGACCGGGGCCATGATGAACACCGTCAGAAACAGGGCCAGCCCGATCACGATCTGGTTGCTCGGCAGCTGCATCGTCCCCAGGGCGCGGCGCAGCAGGGACAGGACGATGACGATCCGCGTAAAGGAGGTGACCATGATGAGGATCGCCGGCGCCAGGGAGAGCACCGTCATCAGCAGGAAGATCTGCAGCACCACCGTGGCCCGGCCGGGGTCTTCGCCGGGGGCCACCCCCAAGGTGAAATACGGGGTGGCGACCGCCGGGGTCTGCCCCAGCGCGGCGGCCGGGGTCAGCAGCAAAAGGGCCATGGCGACAGCGGCCGCGGCGGCCGGCAGGAGGCACCGCGCACGGCCGCGCGGTCCGTTCGGCACCGGGCGGCCCTCCACGACGCGTGCGCTGTCGGGTCTACCGGTCATGGTCGCCCGCCCGCATGCCCGCCGTGAACTTGGACAGGTGCTCGTAAAAGGAGACCGCCTCCGGCCCCTCGTGGGAACGGACCCGTTCCAGGGCCTGCGGGTCGTCCAGGCGGGCCAGCATCTGGATGCGGTCGCCCGACACCCCCAGCACCAGGACGCAGCCGGGCACCTCCACCAGGGTCACGGCCTTCTTGACGCCGATCGGCTGGGAGGCCACCACGCGCACCAGCCGGTCCTTCGCCGGGCCTCCGGGGCGCTGCAGGTAGCGCCGGGCGAGGTGCACCATCACGAACAGGCCGCCCAGCACAGCCGCCAGGGCCGCGATCATTTTCAAGGCGGAGGGAATCAGCTCGGGCGCGGCGTTCATCGCAGCCTCTCGATGCGCTCCATCGGGCTGACCACCTCGGTCAGGCGCACCCCGAACTTTTCGTTGACGACCACCGCCTCCCCCCGCGCGATGAGTTTCTGATTGGCCAGGATCTCGAGAGTCTCGCCGGCGAGCTTGGAGAGCTCGATCACCGAGCCCTGCCCCAGTTTGAGCAGCTCGTGGATCAGGAGCTTCGTTCGCCCGAGCTCGACCGTCACCTCCAGCGGGATGTCGAGAATGAACTCCATGTTCGCGACCGCGGCCCCGGTGGAAGCGTCCCGGGCCGCCGCACCGGCGTCGGCCGCCGCCGCGCCGGCATTTTTCTCAGAGGGTGTCGCCATGATTACGCCTGACCTCCGTTGGGGTTCAGCAGCGCGGAAATCTCAACCGCCCGGTTGCCCTTGATGATGCCCGGGTAGGCGAGATACTTCGGCACGTGGTCCACGCTGAGAACGATCGAATCCTCCGGGCCGGTGGGCAGCAGCACGACGTCGTCCACCTTCAGGTTCAGAATGGACCCGATCGTCTGCCGCGTGCGCCCGAGTTCGGCGATGACGGTGACCGGTGTCTCCTGGAGCAGCCGCTGCAGCTGCCGGCTCCAGGTGTTCTCGATGTCCTTCTCGCGCAGGTATTTCGGGGAGAGCTTCTCCTTGATCGGCTCCAGCATCAGGTAGGAGAGGCAAAAATGCAGGTTTCCGGAAAACTCCTTGCCCTTTACGGCAAAGACGATGACCACCATCATGTCGTGCGGCGAGACCAGGTGCACGTACTCCGGCTTGGTCTCGTTCTTCTTGACGCTGATGCGCAGCGGCTGGACGATCTGCCAGGCTTTCTGAAACTGGTTGAGAACCTCCGCCGCCAGCTTGCCGATCATGCGCTGCTCGAGGGGGGTAAAGTCCCGGATGCGGTTGATGGGCTTGCCCCTGCCGCCGAACATGGCGTCGATCAGCGAAAAGACCAGGCCCGGCTCGATGGCGAGCAGCGCCGATCCGATCAGCGGCTCCATGTTGAAGATGATGAAGCTCGTCGGCGCGGAGAAGGCGCTGATGCACTCCTGGTACTTGACCATCTCGGTGGAGACGAACGCCACCTCGATGGAGCGCTGCAGCATGGAGGAGAGGGAGCCGTTCAGCAGGACGGCAAACTTGTCGTAGACCTCCTCCAGAGCGCTGAACTGGTCCCGGAGCATGATGTTCTGGGAGGTGAGGTTGTACGGAGCGACCTCCGGCTCCCCCTTGGTCTGCTCCAGGTCGACATCCCCCCGGTCCATGGCGGACAGCAGGGCGTCGATTTCCTCCTGGCTGAGGATTTGATCGGGCATGCGGCTTCCTGCCTACTGGATGACGAATTCCTTGAAATAAATGCGAGCGACCTTGGCCGTCGCCAGCAGGCCGTTGACGGCCCCCGTCAGCTCCTCCCGCATCGCCGTCTTGCCCTCGGTGGTGCTGATGTCGGCGTAGCGCTTGGTGGGCAGGATCATCAGGATCGCATCCCGCAGCTGCGGAACGCGCTTGGCCATCTCGTCTTCGGCCGGCTTGCCGCCGGTGACCTCCAGGTCCATGGTGACCCGCAGGTAGCGGTTGCCGCCCGGGTCGGCCAGGTTGACGATGAAGGTCTCCATGGAAACCATTTTCCCCGGCTCCTCGACCTTGGCCTTTTCGGCGTTCTGGTCGGCTTCCGCGCTTTCCGCCGGCGCGCCCATTTTGGCGAGCTTGGTGTAGATCATGAACATGCCGCCGCCCATGCCCAGCACCAGCAGACACAAGACACCGACCAAAACGAAAAGAATCTTGTTCGACATGACCTCTCCTTGGCCTTCCATTGCCGCCGGCCCTTTCGGATAAGAGCGGCCCGCCTCGTCCGAAAACTGCGGGAAAAAGGCGGATGCCGACATCTCTGCTGGATCAAAGCAAGGAGTGTGCCATTTGCCGTATCGGAACAGGCGGATGCGGCGAACCGCATCGGGGAGAGGACGGCGGGTGGCAAGCACCGCGCCTGCAGGGGCCGAACGCCCGGCCGGGCGCCCTGCGCAGGAGCAGCGCCCGCCGCCGGGGGTCGGCGTCGGGCGGAGTCAACTCTTTGACATCCCACCGGCCTCGCAGAGGTCCTGCAGGCGGCCGGCGGGAGGCGTTCAGGCGGCCGGCCGCAGCCCGTCCGGCGGCGGGCCGTCGCCGCTGGCCGCCGACTGCTGCATACCGCGGCGGTATTGCACGATGCGTTGGCTCACCTCCTCCGCCCGCTCCTTCACCATGAGACGGTCGCGGTTGACGAAGGTGATGACCGTGTCGGGGTTGGCTTCCACCGACTGGATGTTCTCGGCGTTGATCAGCAGTACCGAATTGTTCAGACGGGTGACCTGGATCATGCGAAATGCCTTTCGCTGTTGTTCGCGTTCATCGCGTTAGTGCATTGATCGCGTTGATCGCGTGGCTTGCATTGATCGCGTGATGGAGTGCCTGCGTTGGTTTCTAAAAAGCAGCCAACGCTGTTAACGCGATCAACGCACTAACGCGTTAACGCGCCTACCGCTTGATGTTGATCAGCTCCTGCAGGATCTCGTCGCTGGAGGTGATCACCCGCGAGTTGGCCTGGAAGGCGCGCTGCGTGGTGATCATCTTGACGAACTCCTCGGCCAGGTCGACGTTGGACATCTCCAGGCTGTTGGGGCTGATGGTGCCCAGGCGGCCGGAGCCGGCCGTGCCGGGCAGCGACTGACCCGACTCCAGGGATTCCGCGTAGAGGTTGCGGCCCATTTTGGTCAAGCCGTCGTAGCTCGGAAAGTCCACCAGCGCAATCTGAAACAAAGGCGTCAACTCGCCGTTGGAATAGGCCGCGGTCACGGTGCCGTCTTCACCCACGGAGATGCTACGCAGGGTCCCCGGCGGATATCCGTCCTGGTACTGGAAGGTGGCAACCGACTCCGATGCATAGCCGGTCAGGTCCCCGAAGCTGAGATTGTCGTCGTCGATAAAATCCCAGTTCACCGTCATCGGCGTGGTGGCGCCGTTGGTGAGCGCGATCGAAACGGGTACGTCGGCAAGCGGTGCGGTCATCACGCCGTCGGCGTCGAAGCTGACCGTCATGCTGCCGGCGTTTGCGGCGCCGAACGTCACGCCGCTGCCGAGGGTGTCCGGAACGGCACCCGTCACCGTCCAGGTCCCGGCCGTGGCCGTGCGGGTGAAGGTCAACGTCAAGGGGATGGCATTGCCGAGGGAGTCATACACGCTCTGGGACGCCGTGAACGTTTGATTTTCATCCGCGTTGGCATTGAGGTTGATGTCGAAGGTCATGGTCTCGGTCTGAGCCGGCGGCGAGATGCGTTCGCCCGGGATGAAAACATCGGTCAGGCTGCCGAGGTTGCCGTCCGCGTCGATCGCATAGCCCTGGAGCCTCAGGCTGTCCGGGTTGACCAGGTAGCCGTTCTTGTCGAAGTGGAACTGGCCGGCCCGCGTGTAAAAGGAGGAGCCGGCAGCATCCTCGACCATGAAAAATCCCTTGCCGTTGATGGCCAGGTCCGTCGGGCTGGAGGTGTTCTCCAGGGAGCCCTGGGTCCACTGGGTGGCGGCGTCCCAGAACTCGACCCCGCGGCCGACGGTTTTGAGCGAGGCCTCCCCCCCCAGGGAGGTGCTCAGGATGTTGGCGAACGAGGCGCGGTTGCCCTTGTAGGCCGTGGTGTTGACGTTGGCGATGTTGTCGCCGATGACCCGCATGGCGGTGGCATTGGCGTTGAGACCGGTGATCCCTGCAAAGAGTGAGGACATCATAGCGGGTTACCTCCCAGAGTCGATGGTAGTGACATGTTGATCCTTTGAATTCAGGTTTGCGGTGCGCTGACCTGCAGCACATCGCCGAACGCCACGCGCCGGCCCCCGACCATCAGGACCGGCGTGGAGCCGTCGAAGGTGACGCCGGTGACCTG
>JALOPD010000319.1 GCA_025454075.1 Desulfobacterales bacterium
CGAGTTCACCGCCATCGGCACCGCCGTCAACCTCGCCGCGCATCTGGCCGACAAGGCCCGCGACGGCAAACGCATATTGGTCGACAAGATGACCTTCCGCGCGGCCCGGGCCATCATTCGCAAGCACGACGGCCCGGAGGCGTTCGAATTCAAGAAATCCGGCCAGGCCATCGGCCACCCCTACGAAAGATATGTGGTCCGGCAGGTCGCCACCATCGACGAACCGGATGAGTCGCAGCCGGCCCCGGCCCCGTCCGCCGGCTCCGCGCGCCGCAGGGACGTTTTCGTCAGCTACAGCCACAAGGACAGGCCGTGGCTGGAGAAGCTGCAAATCCATCTCAAACCCTATCTCCGGAGCGGCTCCGTCAGCGCGTGGAGCGATACCCAGATCCGGCCGGGGCAGCGCTGGCAGAAGGAAATCGAGGAGGCGCTCGCCTCGGCGCGGGTCGCGCTGCTGCTGGTCAGCCCCAACTTTCTCGACTCCGAATTCATCGCCTCCCGGGAGTTGCCGCCGCTGCTGGCCGCAGCCGGGCGGGAGGGCCTAAGCATCCTCTGGGTGCCGCTGAGCGCGAGTTCCTACGATGAGACGGAGTTGGGCGGCTATCAGGCCGCCCTCGATCCCGAGCGCCCGCTGGACACCCTGTCGCCCGCCGACCAGAATCTGGCCCTGGTGAAGCTGTGCAAGGCCGTCAAGTCGGCTCTGGAGGGGTAATACAGTCGGGAGATAGGGATGATACCGCTTTGATTTTCGGTCCCAACCCCGACCCAAACATTTGGAGGTGTTGAAAGCCAATGGAAGCCAACAGCCAGGAATGGAAGCGTCTGGTCGACAGCGCCGTCCGGATCAAAAAACTCGCCCCATGGGAATGGATGGACGAGGAGGATATCTTCGGCATCCGGCACCCGGAGACCGGCGCGCTCGGGTTCGTCAGCGTGATGGGCGCGCTCGGCGAGCATTCGGCCGTCGGGGTTTACCTCGGGACGGCTGCATTGGCCGGCTTTCTCGAACTGCAGCAGGCGGACTATGATATTCTCGAGGAGTATCCCGAATTGCTGCTCGAGATCCCTCAACTCCAGGCGTCGTTCGAGGACCGCGACGGCCTCGAAGACTGGGACCGTCAACTGCTGCGCAACCTGAACCTGAAATTCAGGGGCAGCAAGGCCTGGCCGTGCTTCCAGAGTTTCCGCCCGGGTTTCATGCCCTGGAGATTGGAGCGCGAGGAAATTTCCTTCCTCACGCTGGCTCTCGAACAGCTCGAGCAGATGGCGCCCCGCTTGCAGGAGGCAAGCGATTTCCTGATGAGCGAGGAGCTCGACACGTTCATGATCCGCTCATGCCGGAGTCGGGAAGGGGCGACCGGCGAATGGGAGGGGCGCTTCGAGCGCCTTCCGCCGCCGGAGTTTCCGACGATACCGCTTGAGTGGGATGCCGGCGACGTTGAAAAGCTGAAGCGCTCGCCTGTCCGCAAGGACATCATCGAGCTGGATGTGTTCATGTTCCCCGGACGCATCGGCGAGAAGGGGCAGCGCCCGCAGGTCGGCTATGTGGTGCTCGCAGTCCATGCACAGCCCAACATGATCCTCGGGGCGGAGATCCTGGGCGCCGCTGAAGGCATCGAACCCATGTTGGGACAGGTCCCCGGCTGGATCCTGTCGCGGCTGGCCGGTTCCGGCCTGCGCCCCAAGGAAATCCGCGTCCAGTCGCCGCGCCTGCTCGACGTCCTCGATCCGGCGTTCAAGGAGTTGGGCACCAGGATCGTCTTCAAACCCGAACTCAAAAAGCTCCGCGCCGCCAAGCAGGAGATGTTCGCTTATTTCAGCAAGAGATAATTTTTCGCCAAGTATAAGAGGGGTATGGCCTTGTGTCGGAGATCATTCTCCCGGCTTCTCGACTACCAACATCCACACCCTCTTGAGTGGCAATTCGGCTTGAATCTCGGCCGGCAAATAAAAAGGACGATAGTGAAAAGTTGACTTATTCGGTGTTTCAGCGCGCCTGCTTAATCATCCACCCGCAACAGGGTTTTCGCCAAGTCTGCTGTCAAGCTGTCCTTGCGTCCACGCCGCACCAGTTTGCTGACGGCCGAAGGGGATAGATTCAATTGGCGCGATAGATCTCGGCCGCTGATCCCTGAATGCTCAACCGCCAGCGCACAAACGATCGCCCGCGCCCGGGCAACCGCTCTATTCCGGCCGGTGCTCGAAAGATCGCCCGGAACCAGGCCCATCTGCTGCGCGACCAGTCCGAGCAGCATTTCCAGCGTGAGTCCTTTTGCGCGCGCCAGGGTCTTCTTCTCATACTGCTCCCGCGTATGATCGAGCGCGGCCTGCACGAACTCACCATTTCCCAGAATGCGCTCATCCCCCATTATGCGCATGCCGGAAGCGCGTAGCGCTCCCATGGCCGACCAGCCGCCGGCAGACCGAATCAGCCCCCCTCCGACCAGCTCCGGCCGTCGGCCCTGATCCACGCCTTCGACGACGAAGCGCTCGTAGGCGCCGCGAGCGGTCCGCAGCCGGCTGCCGAAAAAGCGCAGGACATAGTCCGTGTCCTGCCATTCCCGTATCAGCGTTCCCATGAGCGCACTATGGCCGCATCGCGGATAGCCCCTGAGCGCCTCGATATCCTGTACGGCCCCGGCTCGGAGTGGGTTCAGATGGATGTACCGCACCAGGGCCAGCAAATAGGCTTCCTCTTCGCACAGGATGGATTTGTAACGGTTATGAAACAGCACGCCGTTCCCTATTTGAGATTTTGCTTGACAGGGATGGTTGCGGTTTTTTATAGGACCGGGAAGTCTGGATGTCGGCCGCAAGGCCTGGTGAAAGGGAAGCCGGTGAGATTCCGGCGCGGACCCGCCGCTGTGATCGGGGACGAAACCCGCTGACAACCACTGTTCCATCGCCAAATGGAATGGGAAGGCGCGGGGAGTAGGCTGATCCGAGAGTCAGAAGACCTGGCATCCAGTTCGCACCAGGGGAAATGGTAAATCCCCAGGCGCTTCCAACGCGCTTGGGGATTTTTTTATTCCCGGCGCCAAACACGCGGAACGGGCATCCGGCGCTCGCTGAATGCCCGGGACCGACGTCGGGAGGTGCACCATGTCCACTCAGGTCGAACTGGCAGTTCAAGGGATCGTTACACCCGTCATGGCGGCGATCGCCTCGCAGGAAGGGCTGGCGCCGGAAACGGTCCGCCAGCGCATGGCGGAAGGTCAGATCGTCGCCCCGCTCAACACCAACCGCCCCGGCCGGATCATCGGCATCGGCATGGGGCTGCGCTCCAAAGTCAACGCCAGCATCGGCACCTCCACGGACATCGTGGATATCGGCGCCGAGGTGGCCAAGGCCCGCGCCGCCGAGGCCGCCGGCGCCGACACGCTCATGGAACTCTCCGTCGGCGGAGACCTCGACCGGGTGCGCCGCGAGGTGCTGGCCGCCGTGACCCTTCCGGTGGGAAACGTGCCGCTCTACCAGGCCTTCTGCGAAGCCACCCGGCGCTATGGGGACCCCAACAAGCTCGACGAGGAGATGCTCTTCGACATCATCGAGCAGCAGTGCGCCGACGGGATCGCCTTCATGGCCGTACACTGCGGCATCAATCTCTACACGATCGAGCGGCTGGAACGCCAGGGGTACCGCTACGGCGGGCTGGTGAGCAAGGGCGGCACGTCCATGGTGGCCTGGATGAAGGCCAACCGCCGCGAGAACCCGCTGTACGAGAAATTCGACCGGGTGGTCGCCATTCTCAAGAAATACGACACGGTGCTCTCGCTCGGAAACGGGCTCCGGTCCGGCGCCATATGGGACTCCTTCGACCGGGCGATGGTCCAGGAACTCGTCATCAACTGCGAGCTGGCCGAAATCGGCCGCCGGATGGGCTGCCAGATGATGGTCGAAGGTCCGGGCCACGTGCCGATCGACGAGATCGAAGCCAACATCATTCTGCAGAAGCGCATGAGCAACCACGCCCCCTACTACATGCTGGGGCCGATTCCGACGGATGTCGCCGCCGGCTACGATCACGTCGCCGCAGCCATCGGCGCGTCCCACAGCGCCCGCTACGGCGCGGACCTCATCTGCTACATCACCCCGGCCGAGCACCTGGCCCTGCCCAACGAACAGGATGTCGTCGAAGGCGTCCGGGTGGCCCGCCTCGGGGCCTACATCGGGGATACGGCCAAATACCCCGAACGGATCAAGTCCCGCGACATGGCCATGAGCAAG
>JALOPD010000320.1 GCA_025454075.1 Desulfobacterales bacterium
GGCAGGCGGCCTTGAGGAATCGATCCGGGGTGTTGACGCTGATGTGCACGCTCGGCTGGGGCTGGAGCAGGTGCAGCTCGTCCACCACTTCCAGGATGATGTAGCTGACCTCGCTCACCCCGCTGGCGCCCTCGCGCGTGAGGCCTCCGAGGTTGACATTGGTGAAATCGTTGTAGGTGCCGCTCTCCTTGGCGGTGACGCCGACCTTGGGCGGGGCGGGGTGGTTGTTGACCTTGACCCACAGGCAGCCGATCAGTTCCTTGGCCTGGTCGCGGGTGAGCGTTCCGTCGGCGAGTCCTTTTTCATAGAACGGCTGCAGATGCTGGTCGAGGTGGCCGGGGGTCATGGCATCCCAGCCGTTGAGCTCGGTGATGGTGCCGAGGTGCACGAACCAGTACATCTGCAGGGCTTCCCACAGATCGCGCGGGGCGTGGGCCGGCACCCGGCGGCACACCGCGGCGATGCGTTCCAGCTCGGCCCTGCGCCGCGGGTCGGCTTCCCGTGAAGCCAGCTCCTCGGCCAGTCCGGCATGGCGCTCCGCGAACAGAATGGCCGCGTCGCAGGCGGCATCCATGGCTTTCAGCTCTTCGGCGCGGTCGGCGGCGCGCGGGTCGTCCAGGTAATTCAGGCCGGCCAGCTGGGCGGCGATCTCGCGTTTGAAATCGAGCATCCCCTGGCGGTAGATGGTGCCGTCCAGGGCGGTGTGCCCCGGCGCGCGCTGTTCCATGAACTCGGTGAACAGGCCCGCTTCATACGCCCGGCGCCACTCCGCGGGCAGGTCGTTGAAGATGCGCTCGCGCATGCTGCGGCCCTGCCAGTAGGGGATGACCTCGCGTTCGTAGGTCCGGATGTCCTCCTCGGAGATTCGGTAGCTGGTCATGAGGCGCGAGTTCAGGATCCGCAGGTCCTCAGCGCTGTGGCAGGTGAGCTCGGGGAAGGTCGGCACGGCCTTGGGACGCGGGCCGCGCTCGCCCACGATGAGTTCGTCCGGGCCGATGAAAATGGTCTTCCGGGCGCAGAGGTGCTTGAAGTTCAGGGCGCGCAGCATGGGCGTGGAATGCTTGCCGGCGTTCTCCTTGTAGAATTCGGTCACCAGCAGCGCGCGTTCGATGGAAATGGCGGGAGTGGCGCTGATGCTCTCCTGCCGAAGTCGCTGGATGCGCTCGTTCATGGGGTCAGCCTCCTATTTCAACTTTCAATCCAAATTGCGAGAGACGCCGGGCGGCGTCGGCCACCTGTTCCGCGGACGGCGGAAAAACGTCCTGCCCGCGGTAGCTCAGGCCGAGCTTTTTGTATTTGGCTGCAGCCGCCCGATGAAAGGGCAGCAGGTGCACCGGGTGCGGCCGGGCCAACCCGCTGACGAACTCGCCGGCGGCATCGAGGTCTTCCGCAGCGTCGTTGACTCCCGGGACGAGCGGGATCCGGATGACGATGTCGGCGCCGGCCGCGGACAGCTGCCTCAAGTTGGCCAGAATCCCGGCATTGTCGACGCCCGTGTGTTCGCGGTGCTTCTGCGGATCGAGGACCTTGAGATCGTACAGGAACAGGTCGGTCAGGGCGGCGGTCCGCATGAGCACGGCCGTGTCCGCGAAGCCCGAGGTGTCGACGGCGCGGTGGATGTCGAGGCGGCCGCATTCCGCCAGCATGGCCAGCAGGAAATCCGGCTGGCACAGCGGTTCGCCGCCGGAAAACGTGACGCCGCCGCCGGACTGCTCGAAAAAGGGCAGGTCTCTTTCTATCGATCGCATGAGCTCGGCGACGCCGACGGTTCTGACGGTGCTTTCGCGGGCCTCCATCGGGCAGGCTTCTATACAACGGCCGCAGTGCCGGCAGAGATCGGGGTCGACGGCAATGCCCGAGGGGCCGCGGGAAAGGGCGCCGGCCGGGCAGTTCCGGATGCAGACCCCGCATCCTGAGCATCGATCGGCCAGGTACACCTCTCCGGGAACCTGCTGCCAGTTCTCGGGGTTGTGGCACCACCAGCAGCTCAGAGGGCAGCCCTTCAGGAAGACCGTGGTGCGGATGCCGGGTCCGTCATGCGTGGAGAACCGCATGATATTGAAAATAGAACCTTTTGCGTCCTGCCCGTTCATCGGCAGGCATGCGGCGGTCTGGGCGGCTGCAAACATCGGCGATGGCAAAGCGTCGTAATCGGGTTGCAGAATTATCAGGTGGTCTGTACTGCTGATGAATTTTTTACGCTCTTTTTAGGCGCTTGTCAAGCTCGGCTATCGACTGCCCGTTTGCATGATTGACAAAGCATACCCCACCAGTTATGGCTTAAACCCTTGTGGTATGATGACCGGAACGTATCACCAGTCCAGAATGGGATTCGGGCATGGCCTTCGAAACCATCCGCAGGAACACGGCGCCGGAAATGGTGGTGGCGCAGATTCTTAAAAAGATCGCCAGCGGTGAAATCCTCACCGGATCGAGGCTTCCTTCCCAGCAGGAACTGGCCCTGAGCTTCGGCGTCGGCCGCTCCACCATAAGGGAAGCGTTGAACGCGCTGGCCGTGATGGGCTACCTCGACGTGCAGCAGGGCCGGGGCACTTTCGTTTCGAAAGAACTCCCGGGAGAAGACCCTTCGGTCGTCAAGCTGAAAACAGCGTTTCAGGCGGCCAGCCTTCTGGACATCATCGAGCTTCGCGAAACCCTGGAATGCCGGGCGGCCGAGCTGGCCGCCGAACGGATAGACGCCGGCCAGATCAAGCGGCTCAGGCAGTCGCTGCGCGACATGCAGAAGGACATCGATGACTATGACGGTTTTCTCAAGGCCGACCTGGCCTTCCACATGGTCATCGCCGAGGCCACCGCCAACCCGATCTACAGCAAGATGCTCCGGTTTCTGCTGGAAAAGGTCGTGGAGCACCACAACCGGTTCAAAACCAGCCTTCTCTCCACGGACTACCGCGCCCATTCCATCCGCACCTTCGAGCGGATCCTGGCCTGCCTGGAACGCGAAGACGGCCCGCAGGCGGCCGAGTCGATGCGGGACCACCTGAACGCCATCCGCCAGGAACTCAAGGACATTCTCTGATTCGTTGCACTGCCGCCGCCGGTTCTATAACCGCGGCCCGGAAAGGTGGTTGTCATGACGACAAAACGGGTTTTCAAGTCGGGCAACAGCCAGACAGTCAGACCGCAAGGAAACAGTACGAAAGTGGATATCAAACAGCTTCTTCATAAGCCTGAGTTTCCGAGATCGAGCCGGTACGAACCAGCCTGGATGCTGGAAAACCAAATGGGTCCGAACGCACTATGGCTTGCAGAATGGCTTGCTGAAGCATTGCATCTAAAAGCCGGGATGCGCGTGCTTGATCTCGGCTGCGGACGAGCCATGACCAGTATTTTTCTTGCCAGGGAGTTTGGCGTGCAGGTATGGGCGACTGATTTTTGGATAACACCCGACCATAACTGGCAAAGGGCTCTCGAGGCCAAGGCTGACGATTTGGTTTTCCCCTTGCGTGCCGAGGCTCATTCCTTGCCATTTCCCCAAGGCTTTTTCGATGGAGTTGTTTCAATCGATAGCTACCAGTACTTCGGAACTGATGAGCTTTATCTCGCGTATCTGAGCAGATTCGTCCGTCCAGAAGGGATATTGGGTGTGGTCATGCCGGCATTAATGCAGCCGATTGGTGACGTGGTTCCAGAACATCTTGTCAAACCTCAGACAAACGGAAAAGCCTTCTGGGAGGATGGATGTTGGAGTTTTAAAACAGCGGACTGGTGGCGGGATTTATGGGTCCGTAACAGCAGTGTCACGGGCGTTCAGATCGATACCTTCCCGGACGGCTGGCGCCACTGGCGTGATTTCGAAAAAGCACTCGAGATTTCCGGAAAAAGTGTTTTTCCTTCTGACGCTGAAGCGCTGGATTCGGATAAAGGCCACTATATCGGGTTCATCCGTGCTATTGCCAGGCGAACCGCAGTAACTACAATGAATCACTATGATCCCTCTATTGCCGTTAGAATGGGGCTCGACAAATAAAGGAGTTCCAAGAATGAAAAAAGTTCAACTGCGTGGTGCTGCCGTTTATATTCGAAAGCTATGCGCAGGCGGACAAGATGCTCGACGGCCCCTTTACTGCCTGGGCCGCCCCGGATCTTGAAAGGATAGAGCTTGTCTTCCTTGCGAACTGGGAGTGGGGTTTCCGGAACTTGACCAACAGCAAAAGGCCCGTGATCACACCCGGCGATCTGCG
>JALOPD010000321.1 GCA_025454075.1 Desulfobacterales bacterium
TCGAGCTCCTCGGCCCGGCCCTCCGGGTAGTTCACGAGCGTCACCTTGAGCGGCCGCAGGACCGCCATGGCCCGCGGTGCGCGGCGGTTCAGGTCCTCCCGCAGGCAGTGCTCCATCAGCCCGACGTCCACGGTGCTGTCGGCCCGGGCCACCCCGATGCGCTCGCAGAAGGCGCGGAGGGCCTCCGGCGTGTAGCCGCGGCGGCGGTAGCCGGAGAGGGTGGGCATGCGCGGGTCGTCCCAGCCCGTCACGATGCCCTTTTCCACGAGTTCGATCAGCTTGCGCTTGGAGAGCACGGTGTAGTTAAGGTTGAGCCGCGCGAACTCGATCTGCCGGGGGTGGCAGGGGGTCTTGAGCGTGTCCAGCACCCAGTCGTAGAGCTCGCGGTTGTTCTCGAACTCCAGGGTACAGACGGAGTGGGTGATGCCCTCGATCATGTCCGACAGGCAGTGGGTGAAGTCGTACATGGGGTAGATGCACCAGGCGCCCCCCGTGCGGTAGTGGGAGACATGCTTGATGCGGTAGAGCGTCGGGTCGCGCATGACGATGTTGGGCGAGGCCATGTCGATCTTGGCCCGCAGCACGCACTCGCCGTCCTTGAACGCCCCGGCCCGCATGCGCCGGAAGAGGTCCAGGTTCTCCTCGATCGAGCGTTCGCGCCAGGGGCTGTTGCGGCCGGGCGTCGTCAGGGTGCCGCGGTAATCGCGGATCTCGTCGGCGCTCAGGTGGTCCACGTAGGCCTTGCCGGCCCGGATGAGCTCTACGGCGAAGTCGTGCAGCTTTTCGAAGTAGTCGGAGGCGAAGAAGCGCTTCTCCTTCCAGTCGAACCCCAGCCAGCGCACGTCCTCCTCGATGGAGGCGACGTACTCCATGGACTCCTTGGCCGGGTCGGTGTCGTCGAAGCGCACGTGGGTCGTCCCGCCGAACTCGGCCGCCAGCCCGAAGTTGAGGCAGATCGACTTGGCATGCCCGAGGTGCAGGTAGCCGTTCGGCTCCGGAGGGAAGCGCGTGACCACGCGGCCGCCGTTCTTGCCGGCGGCCACATCCGCCGCGACGATCTGTTTGATGAAGTTGGTGGGTGCGCTCGGCTCCGACGGCTTCACGGGGGATGTCATGTTTTTACCTCACCGGGTTTGCGGGTGACCACGAACGATGTTCTATTATCTCGCAACAAAATGACGAATCAACAATAAAAATGGCTTACGGTTTGCCGTAAGCCATTTTTACTTGGCTGAGGGACTAGGATTCGAACCTAGGTTAACGGGGCCAGAACCCGTTGTCCTGCCGCTAGACGATCCCTCAGCAGGTGGCAACACAATACCCGACCGCGCGCGCTCAGTCAAGGGTCATTTTTTTCGCTCCGGCTGTCATGACACCGTGAAATAGCTCGACATTACCCATTTTCGATGCGCCCGATCGCCTGGCGCAGCCGCGCGAGCGTCCTCTGCTTGCCGATCACGGCCGCGATCTCGAAAATGCCCGGGCTGGCCGCTCGCCCGCTCAGGGCGACCCGTACGGGCTGGGCGATCTTGCCGAGCTTGAGGCCGGTTTCCGCCATCACGGCCTTGAAGGTCTCCTCCAGGCGCGGTTCCGTGAAATCCTCAAGCGCCTCGAGCCGTGCGATCAACGATTTCAGCGTCGGAAGCGCCTCGGCCGTCAGGAATTTTCCGGCGGCATCCGAGTCGTAGGCGATGTCGTCCTGGAAATAAAACAGCGCCTGATCGGCCATCTCCTTCAAGGTTTTGCTGCGGGCCGACAGGCTGGCGATGGCTTTTTCCGTGCGGCCGTCCGCGGCGATCTCGATCCCGTGCACCCGCATGAACGGCTGCAACGGGGCCACGAGCTGCGCCGGCGGGGTCGCCTTGATGTGGTCGGCGTTCAAGGCCTGAAGCTTCTCCAGGTCGAAGACGCCGGCGGCGCGGCCGATCGTCTCCAAGTTG
This sequence comes from Desulfobacterales bacterium, assembly GCA_025454075.1. The sequence goes on from JALOPD010000321.1 coordinate 1,941, forward strand.
AAGACCTCCACCAGCTCCTGCCGCGTGAAGAACTCCTGGTCGCCGTGCGACCACCCCAGGCGGACCAGGTAGTTGATCATGGCCTCGGGGAGAAAACCCATGTCGCGGTAAGCCGTGACCGCGGTGGCGCCGTGGCGCTTGCTCAGGCGCGTGCGGTCTTTGCCGAGCACCATGGGCACGTGCGCGAACACGGGCAGGGCGTGGCCCATGGCCTGGTAGAGCTGGATCTGCTTGGGCGTGTTCATGACGTGGTCGTCGCCCCGGATGATGGTGTTGACCCCCATGGTGATGTCGTCCACCACCACCGCGAAATTGTACGTGGGGCTGCCGTCGCTGCGGCAGATGATGAAATCGTCCAGCTCCTCGTTCTGAAAGACGATGCCGCCCTTGACCACGTCGTCCAGCACGGTGGCGCCGGTCAGCGGCGCCTTGAAGCGCACGGCCGCGCCCGCGCCCGCGCCGAGCCCCCGGTTGCGGCAGGTGCCGTCGTACTTGGGCTTGCCGCCCGTCGCCATCGCCGTCCGGCGCATTTCCTCGAGCCGCTCCGGCGGACAGGTGCAGTAATAGGCGCTGCCGGAGTCGAGCAGCTTCCGGACGAACTCGCGGTAGACGTCGAAACGCCGGGTCTGGTAATAGGGCCCCTCGTCCCAGTCGATCCCAAGCCACCCAAGGGAGTCCAGGATGGAATCCACGTATTCCTGGGAGGATCGCTCGGTGTCGGTGTCCTCGAAGCGCAGCACGAAGCGGCCCTGCATGCGGCGCGCATATAGCCAGTTGAAGATCGCCGTGCGGGCCCCGCCCAGGTGCAGGTAGCCGGTGGGGCTCGGCGGAAAGCGCGTGACGATTCCGGACATAACACTCTCCTCGTGTGGTGTCCTGTCGGCGGGGCAACAGGAATGCCGGCGGCCGTTCATTCGACGGTTATGTCTAGTCGCTCGGCCGCTTGCCTTTCAAGCGTCCTTATATAAGCTGTTTATAATTAATATGGATCCCACTATATTTTTTCTAAATTTTATCTAACCCGCCTGAGTAATCCCGCGATGTCGAGCGGCCCACGAGACCGGCGAGGCCGGCGTTGACGGCACGCAAGGGCGGCGCCGGCGTGCCGACCGGTCTTGCCGCCGAAAACCAAGTTTGTCAAATATTTAAATTATTTCATAAGGTTAAATAAAAAAACGTGCACCGACCGGCTCGCGAGCCATTGCATAGCACAGAACGCATTCCATCTCAAGAGGCGCCACGCACGCTTTTTATGCTTGACATGCGGACCGAATTAAATTACTTATCGCGGGGATTTAGATCTAGGAAGCGTTTAAATAATTATCATTTTAAACTCAATTAGTTAGGAGATTACTCATGGGTCTTCCCAAGCGAAAAGTGTCCAAGTCCCGCAGAGACAAGCGCCGGACCGGCAAAAATCTCACGGCCCCTTCCATTTCCACCTGCCCGGATTGCGGGGAGCCCGTTCTGCCGCACCGCGCCTGTCCCAGCTGCGGCTCCTACAAAGGGCGCAAAGTGATCAAGACCGACGAGGCATAAGGAACGACCGCATGGCAACCCACGACACCGGGAAAAACAAGCCGCTGGCCGGACTGGACCTCGAGTCCAGGCAGATGGTCCTTGACACGGTCGCCCAGCTGAAAAAGCGGCTGCTGACCAAGGAGCGGATCCTCGAGTTCGACCGCAAGGAGATCTTCCCCGAAGAGGTCATCCGGGAGATGCTGGGGCCCGAGATCGGCCTGCAGCTGCTGATGATCCCGGAGGCTTACGGCGGCCTGGGCGGCGGGGCGCGCGACAGCTGCGCGGTCACGCGCGAGATGGCCAAGGTCTGCCTGGGCATCACCACCGCCTTTTTTGCGATCCAACTGGGGGCCGACCCCATCCTGGTCGGGGCCACCGAGGCGCAGAAAAAAAAGTGGCTCGGCAAGATCGCCGCCGGCGAGGCCCTCGTGGCCTACGCGGTGACCGAGCCCGACGCAGGCAGCAACGTCGCGGCCCTCAAGACCAAGGCCGACCCGGTGACGGACGCCTCCGGCAGGATCACCGGCTACCGCATCAACGGCAGCAAGCAGTTCATCTCCACGGGCGGCTACGCGGACTTCATCACGGTGCTCGCGGATGCGCCGGAAGGCCCCACCTTTTTCATCATGGAGAAGGACACCCCCGGCTACCGGCGCGGCAAGGGCGAGGAGAAGCACGGGATACGGGCCTCCAACACCTCGCCGCTGACCTTCACGGACGCCTTCGTGCCGGTGGAAAA
>JALOPD010000322.1 GCA_025454075.1 Desulfobacterales bacterium
CCTGGCGGTTTCCGGCATGAGCTGCATCAGCCCCCTGGCCCCCGCCGGCGAAACGGCATCCGCCTGGAAATTGGATTCGGCGCGGATCACGCTGCGGATGAGTTCGGCCGGGAGGTTGTATTTGGCGGCGGCCTTCTGCACCGACGTCTCGACGGGGTGGCCGGCGCCGTTCTCCGGGCGCACGTCCTGCAGCGTGCTGCGCGATAATGGGCCGGCGGCGCCGAGGGCCATGCTTCTGACCGGCCGGCCGGCTCCTGCCGGCTGATTGCGCGGGACGCTCTTGGCATCCTCCTTAGTATCGGTTGACCGCGGGCCGACCGCGGCGCTGCCGACCACGCTGACAGCGCGCGGCAGGCGCGTAGTCTGGGTCCTGAGGACCGGGTTCTTCAGATAATCCGCGATTTTCATCCCCGCCGCGGCATCCTCGGTTGGCTTGGACGAGTCGCTCTTCAGCATCTGCTGAAAGGACTCCAGCCCTTTGCGGGCGGTTCCCGCCATCCGCGAGCCGGCGGCCGCCGCGAACCGCGGCTCCAGATAGTCGCGAAGCGTCAATGATTTCTCGATCGGCATCTCTGCTCCTTCCGGTTGAACAGCATGTGCACCGGTTTGTCCGCGGGATCAACGCATCGCGCGTCGGTTTCCCGCCGGAGCGATCAATCAAGCAATTCTTATTCCAGACCCTGGCCGTCAAAAGATCCGCCACATATTTCAACATCAATGGTTATATTTTATATATTAATTATGGATTGTTACATAACATAAAGCCATTAACGACTTTAGGGCTGAAAAGCCGTCTTTACCGGCAGAAATTACCCGCCATGCGCGGGCTTTTGGCTGTTTGCACAATGGGCCGCCATGTAATACGTAGTGTCAAGCTATCCATGGCGCGCAGCGCCACTTTATCGGCAAGAAAGTTTTTTTGTGGGAGAGGCTTCCAGCCTCGATCATCGCGGCTGGAAGGCCGCTCCCACAGAATAGGCCCAACTTACTTGGAAGGAGGCTTGTTCCATGGACCAGGAAAGGAACGACCTTATCCGGCTGCGCCGGGATGCCCTCGGCATCTTCCACTCGGCCCTGGCCGCCGTCGACCCGGAAGCGGCGGTCCGCCGGCACGTGAAGGTCGAAGCCGGCGTGCTGACCGCGGGCCATCGACGCTATGATCTGAATGCCTGCGAACGCGTCCTGGTTGTAGGCGCCGGCAAGGCCGTCGCACCCATGGCCAAGGCCCTGGAAGACCTGCTGGGCGACCGTATCGACGCCGGCTGCCTGGTGGTCAAGGACGGGCACGGACTGCCGCTCGCGAACATCCGCATCCGCGAAGCCGGCCACCCGGTGCCCGATGAGCGCGGGGTCGCGGGCACCCTGGAGATCCTCAAGCTGCTGGAGGGTGCCGGCGAACGCGACCTGGTGATCTGCCTGATTTCGGGCGGCGGCTCGGCCCTGCTCGTCGCGCCGTCGGAGGGCATCCGCCTCGCGGACAAGCAGGCCGCCACCAAGAACCTTCTGGCCTGCGGCGCCACCATCCACGAGATCAACGCCGTCCGCAAGCACCTTTCGCGGGCCAAGGGCGGGCAGCTGGCGCGCGCCGCGCACCCGGCCGCGGTGCTGAGCCTCATCCTCTCCGACGTCGTGGGCGACGATCTCGACGTCATCGGGTCGGGACCCACCGTGCCCGACCGCAGCCGGTTTCACGACACCCTGGAGATCCTCCAGCGCCATGAGATCTGGGACCGCACCCCGGAACCGGTGCGCGACCGCCTGACCCGCGGGGACGCGGGTCTCCTGGCCGAAACCCCCAAGCCGGGCGACCCCGTCTTCCAGCGCGGCGCGCAGTTCCTGGTCGGCTCCTGCCTTCAGGCGCTCACCGCCGCCGCGCAGGCCGCCGGGCGCTTGGGCTACCGCGCCCTCATCCTGTCCGCCAAGGTGGAGGGCGAGGCCCGCGAAGCGGCCAAAACCCTTGCGGCGGTCGGCAAGGAAATCCTGAGCTCGCAGCATCCGCTGGCGCCGCCCGCCTGCGTCCTGGTGGGCGGCGAGACCACCGTGACGCTTCAGGGCGATGGCCGCGGCGGCCGCAACCAGGAATTCGTGCTGGCCGGCGCCATCGCCATCGATGGCGTGCCGGGAATCGTCATGCTGGCCGGCGGCACCGACGGCACCGACGGCCCCACCGATGCCGCCGGCGCCGTCGCCGACGGGTCCACCATCGACCGGGCGAAGGCGCTGGGCATGAACGCGTTCGCGTTCCTGAAGCGCAGCGACTCCTACCACTTCTTCCAGCCGCTCGGCGATCTCATTCTCACCGGCCCCACCCGGACCAACGTGATGGACATCTATATGATTCTGGTCGGGGCAGGAAGGTGACGGTTGAAGGGAACGAGGGTTCAGAGTTCAGGGTTCAGGCTTAAAGAGAGAGCGACAACCATCGCTCGGCAGGCGCTCGGATTATTTCTGACCGCTTTCGTTCTCGTCGGATGCGCGCTTCTTCCGCGCGGGGACTGGCCGTCGGGCATGGAGGGGCTGCCGCCCCGCAGCGAGATCGGATCGGTGCCTTTCTACCCCCAGGACGAATACCAGTGCGGGCCGGCGGCGCTCGCGATGGCGCTGGCCTGGAGCGGTCTTGAAATCCGGCCCGCGGAGCTGACCGACACGGTCTACACCGCTTCCCTCCGGGGCAGCCTGCAGCCGGCCATGATCGCCGGAGCGCGCCGCGCCGGCCGGATGGCCTACGTGGTCTCGGGCACCGAGGCCCTCGTCCGCGAGCTCGCCGCCGGCCATCCCGTGATCGTCCTGCAGAACCTCGGCCTCTCCTGGGCCCCGCTCTGGCATTACGCCGTGGCGATCGGCTACGACATACCCGCCGACGCGATCGTCCTGCACACCGGCCTGAACGCCCGCGAACGCATGGCCATGGCCGTCTTTCAGAACACCTGGGCGCGCGCAGGCGCCTGGGGGCTCCTGGTCCTGCCGCCCGGCGTCCTGCCGGCCACCGCGGCGGAGGACGACATGGTGGCGGCCGCGATCGGCCTCGAAAACGCCCGCCAGCCCGCAGCGGCCGCCCGGAGCTACCGGGCCGTGCTCGCGCGCTGGCCGCAGAGCCTGCCGGCCATGATGGGGCTGGGCAACAGCTACTACGCGCTGGGCGAGCTGGAAAATTCCGAGATTGCCTTCCGCCGCGCCGCGGAAAGCCACCCCGGCAGCGGCGCCGCCTTCAACAACCTCGCGCATGTGCTGCTGGCGCTGGGCCGCCGCGAAGAGGCCCTCTGCGCCGCTCGCCAGGCGGTGTCGCTGGGCGGCCCCCAGCAGAGCGTTTTCAGAAGAACCCTCGAAGAGATCGAGAATACCCGGCCTTAGCCGCCGCGCCGCCAGGGCCGCCGGCGGCGGCCGCTCCACGCGGCGCGCCCCTTCACGGACCGGGTCTTGCCGGGCACCGGAAGCGGCCCTATTCTTACCCCATCCTCGGAATGCCACGGCCGCCCCGCTCCGCGCATCGGCAGGACCGGCGGCGGCCGAAATGACCGGAGATTCCAGCGACCATGCAAGCCCCCCACCCGACGGCAGCACGGATCTTCGACGAAAACACGGCGCTGCGGACCATCATGGAAGGCACGGCCACGGCGACCGGCGGACGTTTTTTCGGCGCCCTGGTGGCCAGTCTCGCCAAGGTCCTCGTCACCCACAGCGCCTGGGTCACGGAGTATCTGGAGGCCACCCGCCAGCTGCGCGCGCTCGCCTACTGGGCCGACGGCACGCTGACCAGGGATTTTCTGATCGACATCGCCGGCACACCCTGTGAAGCCGTCATCGCGCGATCCGACCTGGTCCACTATCCCGATCACATGATCCGCCTCTACCCCGACAACCCCGAGATCAGGGCCATCAACGCCGCCAGCTACCTGGGCGCCCCCCTGCTGGACCGCGACGGCCGGGTCATCGGCAATCTGGCGGTCCTGGACACGCGCCCGATGCCCGAGGACCCCCGCGCGCGGACCATCTTTCAGATCTTCGCGGCCCGGGCCTCGGCCGAGCTCCAGCGTCTCAAAGCCGAGGCCCAGCGCCGCGAAACCGAGGAAAGGTACCGCCGCATCATCCAGACCACCGACGAAGGCTTTCTCCTCATGGACCGGGAGTTCGTCGCCATCGACGTCAACCAGGCCTTCTGCCGCATGGTCGGCTGCACGCGCGAGGAGATCCTCGGC
>JALOPD010000089.1 GCA_025454075.1 Desulfobacterales bacterium
AGAAATCCCTTTCGGAAGCAGCGGCCGAACTTGCCAAGCCTTGCATGTGCGGCGTCTTCAACACCGAACGCGCCGAGCGTCTGCTGCGGGAAATCAACTAACACCTGTGGCGGGGCCGCACCGGCACCGCCATCGGAGCCTATCGCCTGGAGGAGGGGAGTCATGGCGGAAACGATCCAATCGGTGAGGGAGTGGAAAACGGGCGTCGGCCGCGTCAAGATGATCATCGGCGGCGAGTGGGCCGACGCCGGGAATCAGTGGCTGAATGTTGAAAACCCGGCCCATAAAGGAACCGATGCCGGCCAAGTCCCCCGCGGCGGCGCGGCCGAGGTGGACCGCGCGGTGCAGGCGGCGGCCGAAGCGTTCAAAAGTTGGAAACGTATGCCGGCGCGCGAGCGCGGGCGTGCCTTTTTGAAAATTGCCGACGCCCTCGAGACCGAAAAGGAGGAGTTCGCAAGGCTCTATTCGCTGGAGACCGGCAATGCCATCGCCACCCAATCCCGCGGCGAAGCGATGTTGACCGCCGATTTGATCCGCTATTTCGGCGGGGTGGCGAGTGAGATCAAGGGCGAGGTGATCCCGCTCGGAGAACAGCTCTTCAGCTACACCCGCCGCGAACCCTTGGGGGTGGTGGGCGGCATCGTGCCGTGGAACGCCCCGCTCGCCTTGAGCGCGCTCAAGATCTCCATGGCGCTGATCCCCGGCAACACGCTGGTGCTCAAACCCTCCGTGGAAGCCCCGCTCACCGCCGTCAAACTGGTGGAGCTCTGCAACCGCTTTCTGCCCAAAGGGGTGCTCAATGTGGTTACGGGCAGCGGAAGCGAGTGTGGCCAGGCACTGATCGACCATCCCAAAGTGGCCAAGCTCTCCTTCACAGGATCCACCGAGGTGGGTCGAAGCATCATGCGTGCGGCAGCCAACCGCATCATACCCGTCTCTTTGGAGCTGGGCGGCAAGAGCCCCCAAATCGTCTTCCCGGACGCAAATGACGATGCCACTGTGGCCAACGTCATCAACGGGATGCGGTTCGTGCGCCAGGGCCAGTCCTGCACGGCCGGCTCGCGGTTGTTCCTGCACGCTTCGATCTTTGACGCCTTTATGGAGAAATTGGTGGCCAAGCTCAAGGCCTTCAAGATCGGCGAACCCCTGGACGAATCGACCCAGATGGGTGCCATCGTCAATGAAAAACAGTACAACACGGTCGTAGGATACATTGCCGACGGCCTCAAGCAGCCAGGCGCTAAAACCGTTTGTGGAGGCCTGCCGCCCAAAACACCTCCGTTTTCCGAAGGTTACTTCGTGGAGCCGACGGTCTTCACCGGAGTCAATCCTGGATGGCGCATTGCCCGTGAGGAGGTGTTCGGGCCCGTGCTCGTCGCCATCCCCTGGACGGAGGAAACCGAGGTCATCCGGATGGCCAATGACAGCCACTACGGGCTGGCCGCTTTCATCTACACCCACGATATCGCCAAAGCCCTGCGCGCGGCACACGAGATCGAGTCTGGCTTCGTGCAGGTCAACCAAGGCGGCGGCATCGTTCCCGGCCAGTCCTACGGGGGGTTCAAGACAAGCGGCATCGGCCGCGAGTGGTCCCTTGAAGGCATGCTCGATTCGTTCACCCAGCGAAAAAGCGTTACCATCAACCTGGCCTATTGATCACCATAGAAAGGAAATTCCCCATGAGTGCAGACCCGCGTTTTTTTGAAAACGTCGACCTCTCCGAGGTGATACTCACCCGGTTCCACCCCGGAGACGATCTGTTTCCCACACTGGTCAAAACCGTCAAGGACAGGGGGTGGGAGCGCGCCGTGATCATCTCCGGAATCGGCAGCCTTGAGGACGTCGTCTTCGTCGCCCCCAAACCTGCATTTAAAATACCGGTCCAACCGGCTGAGAACCTCAACAAGATCGAAATGAAGGGGCCCTTCGAGCTCATGAGCGTCGAGGGCAACATCGTCCCGCTGGTGGGGGAATTCGGCGCCATGAAGCATGGCGACCCGGTGCTGCACGTGCACTGCCTTCTCTCCCACGGCACGGGCGAGCTGACCGGCGGCCATATGATTTCCGCCAAGGTGTTCACCACCACCGAAATTTTCATCGCTCATGTGAAACATTCGAAGGTCAAGAAAAAGAAGAGCGAGGTCACCGGGCTGCTGGAGTTCCGCAACGATCTCTAGCCGCCCGCGGGTCCGCCCCATCCACCACCCAACCCATCATCACGACAGGAGGCAGGTATGAAACGAAACGGACTGAAGTCGCTGGTCATGGCGGCGCTGCTCATGGGAGTCTTCGCCGTTGCCGCTCCCGCAGGGGCTGCCGACACGGTGAAACTCGGCGTCATGTTTTCCACGACCGGACCCGGGGCGGTCATCGGCGTGGGCCAGATGGAAGGGGCCAAGATGGCCATCGAGGAGATCAACAAAGCCGGCGGAGTTTCCATCGGCGGCAAAAAGATGAAGCTCGAGGGTGTTTTCCGCGACGACGAGACCAACCCCCAGGTGGCGGTGGGCCGCTTCAAGGAGATCGTGAAGGACCAGGGCGCCACCGCGCTGGTCGGCGGGACCTTCGGCAACGTCTCCATGGCCCTCAACGAGGAGGCCAAGAAATCGGGCACCTTCTTCATGGCCACCAACGGCGTTCCGGAGGGGTTTTTCAAAAAGGAGGTGAAAGCGCCCACCTCGCTTTGCATCGTCGCCGCCTCCGAATGGGCCGGCCGCGGGGCCGCCGCCTACATGGCCGACCAGATGAAAGCCAAGCGCATCGCCTGCTTCATGCCCGACTACGCCATCGGCAAAGGGACGATGAAGGGTTTCGAGGAGGTGATCAAGGCACGCCCGGGAGTCGAGTACACCGCCATCTGGCACCCGGTCCAGAGCCCGGACATGACCAGCTATCTCATCAAGGCGCTCGAGTTCAACCCTGATGTCATTTTCGTAGGTTCCTGGGGCGGGGATGCGGTCAACGCCCTGAAACAGGCGTTGGAGACGGGCGCCGCCAAGAAGGCGCCCCTCTTTCACTTCTGGTTGATGAACGCTTTCGCCACCGGCATCCCGGCCAACGCCATGCAGGGGGTTAAGGGCCAGATGTTCTGGTACCATGACATGCGCGGGTTCAAGGACGCCGAGGTGGTCGCCGCCTCCGAGGAGTTTGTGAAAAAATGGATGGCGAGCCACAGCGAGCCGCCCGATCCATACGCCATGAGCACCTACTACGGAGTTATGGAAACCGTCCGCGCGATGGAGCTGTCCAAGTCGACCGACCCCGAAAAGATGGTCGCCGCCCTGATGGCCAATCCGAATTGGAAGGGCGCCAAGGGGCCGGCCACGTGGCGCAAGGACGGGGCCTGCATCTACAAGTACTCCACCTGGATCGTGGAGGGCAAGGGGGAGGCCGAGCGCACGAGCGACCGCTACCCGGCGAAGTTCGACTTTGCCAGGATCGTCGATGTCTATGCCGGCGACGCCTTCGTGCCGCCGCTGAGCGCCCTGGGATGGTAGAGATCCTTCCGGGAATGGGTGATGCCGGCGTCCTCGGGCGCCGGCGTCACCCGCACCCCGCGTTGCGCAGAGAAAGTCCGTCTCATGACCGAGTTGATTGCCGCCCGCGGTCTGACGAAACGGTTCGACGGTCTCGCCGCCGTTCATGAGGTCGATTTCCGGGTCAACGCGGGCCAGACCTCCGGAATCATCGGGCCGAACGGCTCGGGCAAAACCACGCTCTTCAACCTTCTCTCGGGATATTTCACACCGACGGCGGGCGTCATCTCCTTTCAAGGCCGGGACATCACGCAGGCGCCGCCGCACGCACGGGTCGCGCTGGGGATCGCGCGTACCTTTCAGCTGGTTTCGGTGTTCACCTCCCTCACGGTGTGGGAAAATCTGGTCCTTGCCAATCTCCGCTTCCAGCCCGGCGAAACATCGCCCGGCCGCTTTTTTTTCCGCACGGCACGCCGCGCCCGGATCCTCGCCGAGTGCGCCAAGGCGCTCGAGTGGGTCGGGCTGGCCGACCAGGCAGGCGCGGGAGTGGACGAGCTGTCCTATGGCGACAAGCGCATGCTGGAAATCGGCATCGTCGCGTCCCTGAAACCCCGCCTGTTGCTCTTGGATGAACCGCTTGCCGGCCTGAGCGACCACGAGATCGGCCGCGTGGTGGATATGATCCAGGGAATCCGCAAGCGGGTCACCGTGGTGATCATCGAGCATAAAATTTCAAAAATCGTGGATCTCGTGGAGCGTCTGAGCGTCATGAACGAGGGCCGTCTGATCTGCGAGGGCTCGCCGGACGACGTGCTCTGCAACCCACAGGTCCGGGAGTGCTACTGGGGCAAGGAGGGCGAGGCGTGCTAGAGATCAGCGATTTGCACGTTGCCTACGGCCATGCCCAAGTCATTCACGGCCTGAACCTTGTTTTGAGGCCGGGGGAGATGGTGTTCATCGTCGGCCGTAACGGGGCCGGAAAAACCACCCTGCTCAAAACCATCGCCGGTCTGATCCAACCAGCCAAGGGCGAGATCCGCTTCGAGGGCCGTGCGGTGGCCGGGGAGCCGCCCGAAAGACTCGCCCGCGCCGGCTTCCGCTTCGTGGCCCAGGACAAAAAAGTGTTCAGCAACCTATCGGTCCGCGCCAACATTGCTCTCGCCGCCCACGGGTCCGGGACGCCCATCGAGGAGGCCTGGTCCAAGGCGATCCAGCTCTACCCGAAGCTGGAGGAATTCAGAGCGCTTCCCGCCGGCCGGCTCTCCGGCGGCCAGAGAGAGATCCTGCTGATCGGCCGGGCGCTGGTCGGCGCTCCCCGGCTGCTGCTTATCGACGAGCCGACCGAGGGGCTCGCCGCGATCGTGATCGAGGACATTTTCAGGATTCTGAACGGCATGCGCCACACGCTCTCCTTCATCATCGTGGAGCAGAACCTCTCGGTCGTCACCCGGCTGGCGGACCGGATCTACGTGATGAAGGAGGGGCAGATCATCCGCGAGATCGCCGACCGGAGCGAGATCGCCGATACCGCCCAGCTGGAGACCTACTTGTGAAGCCCACCGACGGATTTTTCTGCCGCGGCATCCGGCCCGCATCGCCTTGGGGGTTGGGGCGGGAGCTCGCGCTGATCGCCGCCGCGCTGTTCCTGTTGAGTCTCGTCATCAAGGTGCACTGGATGACGGACTTCATTATCTTCATCATCTTTGTGCTCAGCTTCGACCTGCTCTACGGCTACATGGGCCGCCTCAGCTTCGGCCACATGCTCTACTTCGGCACCGGCGCCTACGGCACGGCGCTGTGGCTAGTCTATGGCGGGAAAGACCCGCTAGCCGCCCTGGCGGTCGGGTTGGTGGCCGCGGCGGCCCTGGCGGCGGTGCTTGGGTTGATCGTCATGCGCACGCACGGGGCCTCTTTTGCCCTGATCAACATGGCGTTCAATGAAATAGGTCATTTCGTGGTCCAGTCGCCGCTGGCCGGCCTCACCCACGGTGAGGACGGTTTGAGCTGCTCGGCCGGCAAGCTTTTCGGCGTGATCAATTTCTACAAGGATGAGTGGGCGTTCGTCGTCACGGCGGCCACCCTTCTGGCCGTGTTCGCGCTGCTGCGGGTGCTGACCTCCTCTCCCTACGGACTCCTGGTGCGCTCGATCAAGGAAAACGAGAAGCGGGTCAAATTCCTGGGTTTCAGCACCTTCCGCTACAAATGGGTCACTTTCGTCATCGCCTCCACGGTGGCGGCACTGGCCGGCGGGATGTTCACTCTGGTGCAGGGATTCGTCAGCCCGCGGGTGATCAGCCCCTTCGGCAATGTGGACGTTATTTTCGCGGTCCTCATCGGCGGGGCCGGGGGGCTCTATGGCGCGCTGATCGGCGGCATGGTGTTCATGTTGATCAAGAATTTTTTGCCCGTGATGATCCCGGAGCTGTCGAAGCTGCTGAACGTCAAGCTGCCTCAGTGGGAAATGTGGCTGGGGATCGTGCTGCTAATCGTGGTCTTCTCGGTTCGGAAGGGCATCGTGGGCACCATCCGCGCTCAGTGGCAGGCCCGACGGCCTTCAGGGAGCCCGACATGATCCAGACCATCGTATACGGCTTCACCATCGGCGCCATCCTCTATTTTTTTTCGATCGGGTTGGCCCTGACCTTCGGCACCATGCACATCATCAATTTTGCGCACGGCATGGTCTACGCGCTGGGAGTCTACCTCTTCATCAGCTTCCTGAAGGCCTTGGGCAACTCCTTCCTACTCTCGCTAGCCGCCAGCGTAATCGTAATGCTGCCGGTGGCCTATATCGTGGAACGCTTTGTCATCCGGCGGCTCTACGGCGAAAGCCTTGATTATGCCATCATTGCCACCTATGGTGTGCTTCTTATCGGAACCGATCTGATCAAACTGGTATGGGGGACCACGCCCTACCCGGTGAACGACCCGATCGGCCTCGCCGTTCCCCTGGCCGGGTTGGACCTGCCGGTCTATCGCATCCTCATCGTCATCAGCGCCGTGCTGCTGTTTCTGGCGCTGCGGCTTTTTTTCAAGCGATCGATCATCGGCCAGATCGTCATCGCCGCCCTGGAGGACAGCGACGGGGTGCGCTGTTTGGGGCTTGACGTCAACCGCTATTTCAGCATCATCTTCGTCCTGGGAAGCGCCTTGGCCGTTCTGGGCGGCATTCTCTATGCGCCGATATCGACGGCGGAGCCCTACATGGGTTTCCACATCCTGCTCTTGGCCTTCGCCGTGGTGATCGTGGGCGGCATGGGCAACATCAACGGCACCTTTGCCGCCGCCATGGTCCTCGGCATGGTGATGGCCGTCACCGGACGCATCTGGTCCCAGGCGGCCACCACCATGGTTTTCGTCGTGATGGCCCTGGTGCTCATTTTCCGACCGATGGAATCCGACTGAGGAGGGCTCGATGCTCAAGGGGATCGGCCACATCGCACTCACGGTGAGCAAGATCGAGGAAGTGGTGGCGGCGCTCTGCGGGGCGCTCGGAGCCGCCCCGCCGCCGATCCGGGAGATCCCGGAGCGCCAGGTGAAGGTGGCGTTGGTGGAGATGGGAAATCTGCAGCTCGAAATCCTGGAGGATACCTCCACCGACGGGTTTATCGCCCGCCACACTGCCGTGCACGGCAACGCCATCCACCATTTCTGTATTCTCAGCGACGACCTCGAGGCAGATTTGGCGGTCCTGGAACTGAAGCGGGTTCCGCTGATGGACCGCCGGCCGCGGATGGGGGTGCGTGGCAAGCGGATCGCTTTTATCTCACCGGAATTGCTGAACGGCATACCGATCGAACTATCAGAGCCTTAACCCATATAGCGGAGGATTAACGCCATGAAAGGGGTATGGAACAAAATACTCAACGTCGATCTCACCGAAAAGAGCGCTACCACCGAACACGTTCCGGATGACGTGTACGCGTATTTCCTTGGCGGTGAGGGGCTGGCCGCTTGGGTTTTACACAAGGAATGTCCCCGCGGCACCACCGCCTTCGATCCGGCCAACCGCTTGACCTTCGCCGTCGGACCGATGCAGGGCATCAAGCAAAGCGGCGCCGCCAAGTGGGCGGTCGGCGGGATCTCGCCGTCCATCAACATGAACGCCGGCTCGGCCATTACCCATGCCTTCGGAATCGAAATGAAGCAGGCAGGCTATGATGCGATCGTGGTCCACGGTCGTGCGGAAAAACCCGTATACATCGTCATCGACGATGACAAGGTCCGTATCAAGGATGCCGCGCGGGTGTGGGGTAAGGACGCCTACGAGGCCCACGACCTCATCCAGGAGAAGGAAGGGGAGCGGTTTGAGGTGGTCACCACCGGCCTGGCCGGAGAACGCCTGGTCCGGTACGCCAACTTCCAGACCGCCCACAAATCGTTTGCCGGCCGCTGCGGCTTCGGTGCGGTCATGGGATCCAAACTGCTGAAGGGTATCGCCGTGCGCGGAAGTCAAACCTGCCCGATCGCCGATCCGAAGGCCAACGACGCCCTCAACAAGGCGATCAACAAACGCCTGGCAGCGGTGAACGCGTCCAAGCCCGAACAGTTCCGGATCTCCCACCTCGGCACCGCCATGGCGACCGCGCTTTTCGCACCCCAGGGCAACCTGCCGGTTAAAAACTACCGACTCGCCTCCCATCCGGAAGGTGAAGCCAATCTGGGCGGTCAGTCCTACGTCGAAAAATTGAACGCCAAACCCTGGCCGTGCCGCTATTGCGTCATTAAATGCCACAACAAATGCGAGGTCAAACACGGGCCATACGCGTACAAGGGCAAAGGGCCCGAATACGAGTCCTTTGCGATGATGGGCTTCAACCTTTTGATCGACGACCAGGAAGCGGTGGCCTATGCCGGGGAACTGGCCAACCGCTACTCGATGGACACGATTTCCTTGGGGGGGGTCCTCGCCTGGGCGATGGAATCTTATGAAAAGGGCGTTCTCACATCGGCAGACACCTACGGCATAGATCTCGTCTGGGGCAACGCCTCCGCCATGGTGGAGATGGTCAAGAAGATAGGCGAGCGGGCACCGGGCCTAGGATACCTGCTGGGGGAGGGATGTAAAATCGCCTCCGAACGTATCGGGCATGGCTCCGAGCAGTGGGCCATCCAGATGAAAGGCCAGGAGATTGCCGCCCACAACTGGCGTGCTCAATACATCTCCGCGCTGAACTATTGCACCGGCGTTGCTTCGGGTCCGAACCACGAGCGCGGCAACTCCCAGCATATCTGGGTCGGGCATATCCTGCTGCCGGAATGGGGCATCGACCACGTGGAGAACGCGGAGCGCTGGTCCTGGGAAAAGGCTGCGGAGCGAAATGCCAAATTCCACGACTACTGCAATGTCATCAACTCTGCCGTGCACTGCAAGTTCCAGGAATTCGCAAGCTACAATCTGACCGACTTGCTGGGGACCATCAACACCTGCACCGGTCTGAACTGGAGCCAAGAGGAGATGCGCCGCTGCGGGGAGCGGATCACCAACCTGCAGAAGCAGCTCAACATCCGCTACGGTTGGAAAACGGTCGACGACTTCAGCTATCCCAGGCGTTTCATGGAACCCGTGAGCGAGGGAGTGGCCGCCGGAAAGATACCGACCGGTTTGGAGGATGCCATTGTCGACTACTACCGGTACCGGGGCTGGGACGACGGGGGCTATCCGACAGCGGCCAAGCTCAAAGAGCTCGGAATGGAAACCATTCCGGGCTGATATCCTCAATTCCAGAAGTATGACCATCGCGCGGCGGCCGCGGCGCCGACAACCCAGCGGCGGCTGCCTCAGCACAAGGTAATTCTGCCATGAAAATTACTCTCAACGGCACCCCCCTGGAGATCGAGCCGGAAACCCGGCTGATCGCCCTGGTCGATCAACTGGAGGAGCGGGTCAAGAACGATCCCATGATCATCAGCCTGATCCAAAAAACAGGTAAGAGCAACCTGCTGTTCATTCTCAACGGAGCGGTCGTCAAAGCCGAGGACCTCCCCACGATCGAAATTCAGGAAGGAGACGACCTGCGCTATGTTCATCCCTTCTTCGGCGGATGAACCCGGTCTGCGAGAGCGGAACCCAACTCGACAAGGAGCAATCAAAATGGCCAAGAAAAAGCTTATGATCCATGACTTCCACCGAATGAAAAAAGACCGTGAGAAGATCACGTTTCTGACCTCCTACGATTTTCCAACAGCACAATTCGCCGAAACCGCCGGTATGGACATGCTGCTCGTGGGCGACTCCCTGGGGATGTGCGTTTACGGCTACCCGGGCACGGTGCCGGTAACCATGGACCAATGCATTTGCCATGCCGAGGCGGTACGCCGCGGAGCGCCGAACACATTTGTCGTGGGCGACATGCCGTTCATGTCCTACCAGAGTTCGATTGAGAAGGCGGTGGAAAATGCCGGCCGCTTCTTAAAGGAAGCCGGCTGCGACGCCATCAAGCTCGAAGGCGGCGTACGGGTGGCGCCCCAAATCCGGGCGATCGTCGATGCGGGCATCATCGTCATGGGGCACATCGGCCTCACCCCGCAGAGCTCCGGACAGCTGGGCGGGCACAAGGCCCAGGGACGAACGGTTGATTCGGCCCGGGCGGTCGTGGAGGATGCGCTTGCGGTGCAGACGGCGGGCGCCCACATGATCCTGCTCGAGGCGATCCCGCCGGAGGTGGCCGGCTATATCCGCCGCACGCTGGCTATCCCGGCGCTTTCCATCGGCGCGGGGCTGGACTGCGACGGGCAGCTGTTGATCGTCTCGGACATGATCGGCCAGTTCCAGGCCTTCACGCCCAAGTTCGTCAAGAAATACTGCAACGTGGCAGAGGTGGTCACCACTGCCATGAAGCAGTATGTGGCCGAGGTGCGGGGAGGCAAGTTCCCGGGGGACGAGCACTGCTATCACATGCTGCCCGGCGAGCTCGAAAAATTCCAATCCGAATACAAATAGACGGGTACCTGTACAACACCCGAAAAGGAGAGATGTATGGCAAATTTGCACGAGCTTCTTAAAATTCCATCCCAGCGCCTGAATGAGATCAATGCACTCTTGACCGACCCCAAGAACGAGACCGTTGCCGGGCTGCTCAAGGTGGTCGAGCGCCACGGCGGGCCGCAGGAGATCAACCGCAAGGCGGCCGAAGCCGCCACGTTCGAGAATCTCATGGCCCGCCTGGAGATGGCAAAGTCCCCTTACCTAAAGGACCTTCACTGGCTGATCGAGCAGCGCGACAAAAAGGCCTTTATTTCCGTCAAAGACTACGCTCAAAAGGTCGCGGGGGCTCCGGCGGTGCTGAATCAGAAGAACGCCGTTACCCTTGAGATCAGTGCCCTGCAGTATTTCCCCTGGCTGATCACCGAGGCCAAACATTGCATCGAGCAGGGAGAGTTGATGCCGGGACGGTTCATCCGGGTGCGCAGGATGGTCGAGCAGGAGGCCGACAACGGCGACATCATGGCGGTCGCAGCCGCCATGCAGATCATCGGAGCAAGTTACGTGGAGACCCTCGACACCAAGGGTACGGACGGCTCCAACGTCCACCTGGGCGGACCCGGGACCATCACCGGATACTTCGGCGGCATCGGCCAGCCCAATCATTACCCGCTTAAATGGGCCGAAGAATTTCTGAAATACTACACCACCTACGGAGTGCGGCAGGTGCTCAACATCAACCCAGGCACGGTGCTGGTCGGCTATCTCATGCACCGTCTCGGCATCGACAACGAGTTCAAGATTTCGGTTTTCATGGGCAACGACAACCCCTTTGCCATTCTATGGACGCTCTTGGCGGCGCGGCTTTTCTCGCGCGAAGACGGCCGAACCTCGTTGATCGGATTCAATCTCTCCAACTCCGCCGACAACGACACCCTGCTCCAGGCCTCCTATCTACGCAAGGCGCTTGGCCTCGAGGAGGTTGTGCGCTTCGAGCACCACATCACCGAAACCTGGAAATCCATCGTGCGCCAGCCTTACAACCGCCGCGCCGAACTCGTCGAGATCGCGAAAGAGGTCCCCAACATCTCCGCCAAGCACGAGGGGGGCGAGCCCGAGATCGAGGCCACGCTCGAACACCCCTCTGATATCCTGGACTATTTCATGGCCAAGGCCGACGCGGAGAAGGCCGGTCTGATGCCGGCTCTTGAGAAGAACTACATGGAAAAGCACCGATCGGTGGATCTGACCGCCCAGGCCCTGGTGAAAGCGGGCATCGGCCTCGTCTCCGCCGCGAAGCTGCACTCCTAAGCTTTCAGCGCATCGGTCGGACGCTGTCCCGCCCGACCGATGCTGCAGGACACATCCCATGCTGACTCCGGAGCAGGAGGTGCGCTTCCAGCGCCAGATCCGGCTACCGCAGATCGGTGCCGCGGGCCAGGCGCGCCTGGACCGCGCGCGGGTGGCCGTCGTGGGGTGTGGCGGACTGGGATCGCTCCTGAGCCAGATAATGGTGCGCATGGGCGCGGGGCGGATCACGGCCATCGACGGCGATCGACCCGAGCTGTCCAACCTGCACCGCCAGCTCCTCTACGACGAAACGGATATCGCCGACGGCCGTCCCAAGGCTCGTGCCGCCGCCGATCTTCCCACCGGCACCGCTGGCTGTCGCCTGCATCCAAGCCACGGTAGCGATCAAACTGCTGTTAGGGCGAGCGGCCAGGCCCGGCCTATCCGTTTTCGATCTCTGGAGCGGTAGCTGCCAGTGCATTCCCCTGCGACGCGATCCGGAGTGCAGCTGTTGTGTGCAACACCGCTTTCAGCTGATACAGCCCGCCGGTTGAATGTCGCTCCGGAACAGCGAGACAATGTCTCCGGTGCAGAGGGGTTCGAAATGGCGACATTGATTTCAACCCCATCGGATGATATTTGATTCCTACCGGTGCTCGGTGCGGAATGAGTCCCCAGCGATGCCTCCCCCGAGCGGCCGCAACCCGGAAAACCCCGGGGGGACACCTCTGACATGAAACCCCCTCTCTTCGAAAAAATGAGGTCGATGTTCCATCTGATGGAGCACACCTACCAGGCCATCAGCCCGGCGGAGATGCTGATCTACCAGCTGGCCCGGGGGAACACC
>JALOPD010000090.1 GCA_025454075.1 Desulfobacterales bacterium
GGGCCCGCAGGTCAGGTACACAAAGGTTTCCGCCCCCAGGGTTTCCACCACGTCCGCACGCGCGGCCAGGGTGTTGCCGTTGCCGCCGCCCGCCCCGGGCGCCTGCGCCGCCATGTCCTCGGGCCGCACGCCGAAGACGACCGGCCGGCCGGCATAGGGCGCTATCTTTGATGAAAACACCTCGGGCAGCCTGGCCTTGAAGCCTTCCGCCGCGACAAAATAGGCGCCCTGCTCCCGCACCAGAGTGGCGTCGATGAAATTCATGGCCGGGGAGCCGATGAACCCGGCCACGAACCGGTTGGCCGGATGCTTGTAGACTTCCAGCGGCTCTCCGGACTGCTGCAGGCTGCCTTGGTTCATGATGAAGATCCGGCTGGCCATGGTCATGGCCTCCACCTGGTCGTGGGTGACGTAGATGATGGTCGCCCCCAGGCGGCGGTGGAGCTTGCTGATCTCGGCGCGCATGGCGACCCGCAGCTTGGCGTCCAAGTTGGACAGCGGCTCGTCGAACAGGAACACCTTGGGCTTGCGCACGATGGCTCGGCCGACCGCCACGCGCTGCCGCTGGCCGCCCGAGAGCTGCTTGGGCTTGCGGTCCAGCAGTTCGTGGATGCCGAGGATGTCGGCCGCCTCCTGCACGCGCTGGTCGATCTCCTCTTTCGGGAACTTGCGCATTTTCAGCCCGAAACCGAGATTCTCGCGGACGTTCATGTGGGGGTAAAGGGCGTAGTTCTGAAACACCATGGCGATGTCGCGGTCCTTGGGCTCGACATCGTTGACCAGCCGGTCGCCGATGTAAATCTCGCCGGAGGTCACGGGCTCGAGGCCGGCGACCATCCGCAGGGCCGTGGTTTTGCCGCACCCGGAAGGCCCCACCAGCACCGCAAACTCCCGGTCCTGGATCTCGATGCTGAGGTTTTCGACGGCGGTCACCGACTTGAACTGCTTGACCACGTTTTTCAGGGTTACGCTGGCCACCTCGCGTGCCTTTCTGCCGAGTCATGGTTCGCTAAATGCTGTATGACGAAAACCCCCCGTCGATCGGGACCACCACGCCGGTCACGAAACTGGACGCATCCGACAGCAGCCAAACCAGCGTGCCGATCAGGTCTTCCGGCTCCCCGTAGCGGCCCATGGGGGTGTGGGCGATCACCTTGCGCGCGCGCGGCAGCAGCTCCCCCGTCTCTCGGTCGATGTGCAGGAACTTCAGCTGCTCGGTCATGAAAAAACCGGGCGCGAGGGCGTTGACCCTCACCCCGGTGCGGGCGAAATGAACCGCCAGCCACTGCGTGAAGTTGCTCACGGACGCCTTGGCGGCCGAGTAGGCGGCCACCTTAGTGAGCGGTGTGAAGGCGCTCATGGAGGAGATGTTGACGATGGCCCCCCGGCCCTTTGCCACCATGCCCCTGGAGAAGGTCTGGGTGACGAGAAAAGTCCCCAGGAAGTTGAGATCGAACACCTGGCGGAACCCGGCCGGGTCCAGATCGAAAAAGGATTTTCCCCCGGGGGCCGGGGACTTTTCCGGTTCGTGGAATTCCTCGGAGGTGCTGCCCCGCGGGTCATTGCCGCCGGCGCCGTTGATGAGAAAATCCGGCGGCCCCCATCGGCGGCAGACCGCATCGTAGCATTCCCGGAGCTGGTTTACATCCAGGACGTCGCATCGAAACGCCTCGGCAGCCCCGCCGGACTTGGAGACGAAATGAGCCCGGCTCTCTGCTTTTTCAAGGCTGATGTCCAGCACGGCCACCTTCACGCCCATGGCGCCGAGGGCCTCGGCCATGTGGCCGCAAAGATCGCCGCCCCCGCCGGTGATGGCGGCGGTTTTCCCGCTCACGTCAAAGCGTTTCAGGATCGCGTCTGCCATTCGGCCTGCACTTGGTTTAGTCTAACCGGGAGGACACCTCCCTCCCGGCTTTTTTCAGTCCAATTTCAATCCATTCACCGCGTCAGGCAAACTCGGCCAGGATCTCCTGCTCCACCCGGAAGACGTAGGCGATGAGGGCGGCGCGGACCCACATGCCGTTTCGCTCCTGGCGCCAGTAGGCGGCACGCGGGTCTTTGTCCACCGCGACGTCGATTTCGTAGCGACGGGGCAGGGGGTGCATGATGGCGCAGTGGGCGTGGATTTTGGCGAGGTGCTCCTTCTTGAAATGAAAGGCCGGGAAGGTCTCGGTCTCGTTTTTCGGGTCGCTGGCGTACTCGTTTTGGATGCGGGTCATGTAGATGGCGTCGACCTTGGGCATGACGCTTGCAAAGTCGTCCGTCTCGTGGAAGGGGATGGCGTGTTTCTTGAGGAAGGCCTTGATGTCGTCCTTCATGCGGAAGACTTCGGGCGCCACATAGTAGAGGGTGACGTTCTTGTAGTTTTTCATGAGGTACGAGAGCGAACGCACGGTGCGGCCGCGCTTGAGGTCGCCCACCATGGCGATTTTCTTGCCGTCGAGGCCGCCGATCGCCTGGAACTCGCGCTGCAGGGTGTAAATGTCGAGCAGGGCCTGGGTCGGGTGCTGGTCCGGGCCGGAGCCGCCGTTCAGGACCGGCACCGGCCGTTCGGTCTGGTTCAGCACCCACGAGGTCTTCTCGGCAAAGCCGGCCTCGGGGTGCCGGGAGATGATCAGGTCCACGTAGCTCGCAAAGGTGCGGATCGTGTCCTCGGGGGATTCGCCCTTCACTTCGGAGCTGGTGCTCGTGCCGCGGCTTTCGGAGACATTCAGGCCCAGGAGGTAGCAAGCGTTCTGAAACGATAGAAACGTCCGGGTGGAGGGCTGCACGAAGTAGAGCATGGCCCGCTTGTGCGGCAGCAGGCTGCTCAGCTTCTGCGCGCCCGCCCTGGTCTTCGCGAGCAGCCGGACCTTGTCCGCCAGATCGCAGAGATCGTCCAGGAACTGCCGGTCGAACTGCTGAGCGAAAATCACATCAAAAATGCGCCCCCTCTGCTTGAACGCATCAAGCTTCTCGTCCACCGGCTTGCTGTAGAACTCGTCCCATCCTTCGTAGGTCTGTTTGGTGGCCTCGGCGTAGCGCTCCATGGGTCTCTCCTGCCAGTTGTTTAAAGGGTTTTTATCTCGGCCTGTCGCATGGGTGGGGGATAAGATCTGATTTTTGGAATGATCTCAAAATTCATATTGTGTGTCAAGCAGGATGAAAGCACAGGATATGGTGGTTTTGTCGATAGGGGGAAATTGGCTTGATAGACAAGAAGTCGATCCGGGAGAAGCCGGGAACAAAGCAGGAAGGCCCCGCTCCAGCCGCCGGTGGCGGCAGCTGGAGCGGGGAGCGGGCAGTCTCAAGAGGTCAGGTCATCCCAATATGGCTTTTAGATCCTCATCGGCCGTTCCGATGGGTTTGATGTTGAACGTCTTCACCAGCGTGTCGAGCACGTTGGGGGTCAGAAACGCCGGCAGCGAGGGGCCCAGCCGGATGTTTTTGATCCCCAGGTGCAGCAGCGCGAGCAGGACGCACACCGCTTTTTGTTCGTACCAGGATATGATCAGCGACAGCGGCAGTTCGTTGACCGACACGTTGAACGCCTTGGCCAGGGCCGAGGCGATCTGGACGGCCGAGTAGGCGTCATTGCACTGGCCGGCATCGAGCAGGCGCGGGATGCCGCTGATGGCGCCCAGATCCTTGTCGAAGAAGCGGAACTTGCCGCACGCCAGGGTCAGCACCACGCAGTCTTTCGGGACTTTTTCCACAAACTCGCTGTAGTAGTTCCGGCCGGGCTTGGCCCCGTCGCAACCCGCCACCAGGAAGAAGTGCCGGATGGCCCCGGACTTGACGGCAGCGATAACCTTGTCCGCCACCCCCAGGACCGAGTTGCGGGCGAAGCCGACCGTGACCTCCTTGCCGTTTTTATCCTCTTGGAAACCGGGGAGTTCCAAAGCCCGGTCGATCACGGGCTTGAAGTTGAGGTCGGATATGTGCGGCACGCCGGGCCACCCGACCAGGCCGCTGGTGAAGATGTTTTTCTTGTATTCATCCTTCGGCCTTTGAATGCAGTTGGTGGTCATCAGGATGGCGCCGGGGAAATCGGGAAACTCCCGGATCTGATTTTGCCACGCCGTTCCATAATGGCCGTAAAAATGTTTGTGTTTTTTCAGCTTCGGATAGCCATGGGTGGGAAGCATCTCCCCATGGGTGTAGACGTAAATGCCCTTGCCTTCGGTCTGCTTGAGAAGCGCTTCAAGGTCCTTGAGGTCATGGCCCGAGACGAGAATGGCCTTGCCCTTCTTGTGGCCCAAGGGGACCTGGGTCGGCACCGGGTGGCCGTAGATGCCGGTGTTGCCCGCATCCAGAAGCTCCATGGCCCGCAGAGCGGCTTCCCCGCACTTGAGGGCCAGGCCCACCCACTGATCCAGGCTCAAATCGGACCGCTGGATGGCGGCCAGCCCCTCATGCACATACGCATAGACCTTGTCGTCCTTTTGTCCCAGGATTTGGGCGTGGTCCGCATAGGCGCTCACGCCCTTGATCCCGAAAAGGACCGTGTGCTTCAGCGAGAGGATGTCGGGGTTCTCGGCGGGGTAAGACTTCAGGCCGAGCGGCTCGGCCTGCTTGACCAACTCCTCCACGCTGGATTTCGGCATAAAGCTCGATGCCCCGCCGGGAAAATCGATCTTGCCGCCGGCGGTTTTCACCTTCGCCTTGAGCCGGTCGCGTTCCCGGGCGGCCCGGCCGATCAAATCGATGAAACGCGCGGGGTCGAAATCGACGTTGGTCAAGGTCGAAAAGGCCGCCTGGACAGTGAACGCATTCACATCCGGGTCGGACACCCCGACCTTCCGGCCTTCCACCGCAACCTGGGACAGCCCCATGAGCGTGTAAAGCAGAAGGTCCTGAAGCGCGGCAACCTCGGGCTGTTTGCCGCAGACCCCCAGCACGGTGCACCCCGTGCCCTTGGCCGTCTGTTCGCATTGATAGCAAAACATGGGTATCCTCCTTCTGGTGGGATGGGTTGAGGTTAAGGTTCGTCCTGAAAATAAGCTGAGGGGAGCCCAAAGGCATTGATCCAAGTCAAAAACACTTCGGATTTCGGACAGTCGCACTTGCGGCGGCAATAGTCAACATCGGGAAGCATTCCAGGCCGCGCCCGGATTTTGAAGTTGATACGCCCCGGGATTTTTGCCATATTTGAAAAATTTGCAGGAAACAGTGCATGTATGTTGAGCCACCCTGCCGGCGATGAAGGGCGGCGGCGCCGTTTTTCGACCGTAATCTTGAGGACGTTTTTATGCCCGTTGAACACCTGAAACAGCACATTCTCGAGCAGGTGGCCTCGGCCGGCCGGGAGGCGTTCGGCCAGGCCGCGGAGGGGCTCGATGTCGTTTTCCCGCCCGACCTGCAGCTCGGCCACTTTGCCGTGGGCTGTTTCCCTCTGTCCAAGAAGCTCCGCAAGAACCCCGCGGAGATCGCCCGGACGCTCGCCGCCGCCATACCCGCCGGCGAAGTGATCGCGTCGGCCGTCGCGGCCGGGCCCTACATCAACTTCAAGCTCGCCGACCGGGTTTTCTTCGGCAGCGCCATCGACACCATCCTCGCGGCCGGCGACCGCTACGGCGATGTGCCCGTGGGGCGCAACAAACGCGTGATGGTCGAGTATCTTTCCCCCAACACCAACAAGCCGCTGCACCTGGGGCACCTGCGCAATGCCGCCCTGGGCATTTCGGTGTCGCGGCTGCTCGATGCCACCGGGCACTGGCTGGTCAAATCCATATTGATCAACGACCGCGGGGTGCACATCTGCAAAAGCATGCTTGCCTGGGAGCGCTTCGGCCGAGGCGCAACCCCGGAGTCGGAAGGCATGAAGGGCGACCACTTCGTCGGCAAGTGGTACGTGCGCTACGCCGTCGAATCCGAAAAAGACCCGACCCTCGAGCAGAACATCCAGGAGATGCTCAAGAAATGGGAAGCGGGCGAGCCCGATACGCTGGCCCTCTGGAAGAAGATGAACCAGTGGGTCTATGACGGCTTTGCCGAGACCTACCGGCGGTTCGGGATGGATTTCGACGTTTTCTATTACGAGTCGGACACCTACAAGCTCGGCAAGGACGTCATCGCCGAGGGCTTGAAAAAGGGCGTTTTCGCAAGGGACGAGCGCGGCAACATCGTCTATCCTCTGCCGCAGGCCCTGTTCGGCACGGAAAAAGGCGGCGCCTCGAAGAAGGTGACGGTGCTGCGGCCGGACGGCACGAGCCTCTACATCACCCAGGACATCGGCACGGCAATCCTCAAGGTCACCGAGCACCACCTGGATTCATCGGTGTACGTGGTCGGAAGCGAGCAGGAACATCATTTCAAGTGCCTCTTCTCGATGCTGGGGGCGCTGGGGTACGCGTGGGCCTCGAACTGCCACCACCTCTCCTACGGCATGGTTTACCTGCCCGAGGGCAAGATGAAATCGCGCGAAGGCAAGGTGGTGGACGCCGACGACCTGATCGCCGGCATGGCGGAGCTGGCGGAGGTGGAAATCCGCCGGCGCGACCCCGAGCACCGGCTCTCCGCTGACGAGATCCAGCACCGCGCGGCGGTCATCGGCGTCGGCGCCATCAAGTACTACCTGCTGCGGGTGCGCCCCAGCCAGAGCATCAACTTCGACCCGGCCGAGTCCATCTCTTTCGACGGGTTCACGGGGCCTTACTGCCAGTATGCCTACGCGCGGATCTTCGGCATCCTCGAGAAGGCCGGCCCACGCGGGAGGGAATCCCATGCGGTCGATTGCGCGCTACTCGGGAACATTGAGGAGCTGCTGCTGCTCAAGATGCTGATCCAGTTCCCCGAGGAGGTGGCCAGCGGCATGGCCGAGTACAACCCCTCGCGAGTGGCCGTGCACGTCTTCAACACGGCCAAGGCCTTCAACCAGTTCTACAACAAGCACGCGGTACTTCAGGCCGGGAATGAGGAACTCACCGCAGCCCGCCTGGCGCTGATCAAGGCGACGGCGGTGGTGTTGAAGCGGGGGCTGAACTTGCTGGGTATTGACGTGCTGGAGAATATGTAGAGGGTATTTGGGGGTGTTGGGGTATTCAGGTATTCTGGTGTTTGGCGAAACACCAGAATACCGAAACACCCAAATACTCAACCGCCTCTATCGCCAATGCCAAACTGTTCGGGGATCAGACTGGATCAGGGAACCAAACCCATGAACTCGCGCATTTTGATCAAGATCGGCGGGCGGGCCTTTGAGGGCGAAGAAGGGTTCGCGGAGCTCGCCCGGGCCATCCGGCAGAACCCGCAAGCCGAAGTGATCATCGTGCACGGCGGCGGGGCCGAGATCTCCCAGGCCCTGAAAGCCGCCGGACGGGAAACGGTTTTCGTGGACGGCATGCGGGTGACCCAGGCCGAGGACATCCGGATCGTCGAGTCGGTGCTCTCCGGTGTCATCAACGGCCGCATCACCGGCTGGCTTTCGAAACACGGCCTCCCTTGCCGCGGCATGTCCGGCAAAACCCTGGAACTGTTGACCGCCGAGCCGCTGCTGACCCGCGGCGGGAGGAGCATGGGGTTTGTCGGCAAAATCGTGAAGGTCAACCCGGCGGTGGCGCTCGATGCGCTGGCGGATAAAGAGGTGCCGGTGGTTTCCCCGATCTCCGGCGACACCCATGGGCAAAGCTACAACGTGAACGCCGACAGCGCCGCCGCGGCGCTGGCCGGGGCGGCGCGCTGCTCCGACCTGGTCTTCCTCAGCGACGTGCCCGGCGTGATGGTCGACACGAAAATCATCCCCCGCCTGACGGTGGCAGAAGCCAAAGGCCTGATCGCCGGCGGCACGATTTCCGGCGGCATGGTGGCCAAGATGGAGTCCGTGTTCGAAGCCCTCGACGCGAACGTACCCCGGGTCCACGTGATCCAGTGGCAGGGCCCGGAGACGCTGCGCAGCATCATTACCAACCGACAGATACCAGGGACCAGTATACGCCATGCATGAAATAGATTGCCGGCCGGTTGAGGCGGTCGAGTTCGACTCGGTGCGCCGCGTGGACGGGTTTGAAAACATCACCGTCGAGTACCCGGCCTATTTGACGGATGAATCCAAGCTTTCCTGCCGGCCCTTCGACCACCTCTTCTTCCCGAGAAGCGAAGCGGAGCTGGCCGCGGTGATGAAGGAGTTGGCCCGCCGCGGCATCAAGGTCACCATCGCCGGCGCGCGCACCGGCCTGGTGGGCGGCTGCGTACCGAATCAGGGCGCCCTGGTGTCTCTCGAAAACCTCGACCGGGTGCTGGCCCTGTACTATGACGTTCCGGCGGCCGAGTGGCGGCTCAAGGCCCAGTGCGCCGTGAACCTGAGAACCATCGCGGCCCAGCTGGCGGTAAAGAGCCTCCCGGACATCGAGCGCTGCGCCGACGGCATGACGCTGATCGAGATGGATCGCTTCCGCCAGGACCCCGATTTCTATTTCTACCCCCCGGACCCGACCGAGATGAGCGCCTCCCTCGGCGGCACGGTGGCCACCAATGCGTCGGGCGCGCGCACCTTCCGCCACGGCCCGACCCGCGACTGGGTGCGCGGCATCCGCGTGATGCTCGCCAACGGGGAGTTCCTGGACCTGCCGCGCGGAAAGTATTTTGCATCGCCCGGCGGCGAGTTCACGGTCACGGACAGCGCCGGCACCGACCACAAGGTGCGCATCCCCAGCTACAGCCCCCCGCGCACCAAGAACACGGCCGGCTTTTTCACCGCTCCGCACATGGACCTGGTGGACCTCTTCATCGGCTCCGAAGGCGCTTTCGGGATCATCACCGACGTCACGGTGGGCCTGCTGAAGCGCACCCCGAAGGTCTCGGTGGTCCAGTTTCTTTCCTCCGACGAGCAGGCCATCGAGCTCGTGCAGGCGCTGCGGGCGGACCCCCGCATTCGGCTCGACTTCCTGGAGATGTACTCGGCCACCGCCATAGACCTTCTGCGCGAACGGCAGCGCCGGGACGCCAAATCGGTCGGCACCCCGCCGATCCCCGCACCGGCGAAGTCGGCGCTTTTTTTCGAGCTCGATTTCGACCCGGCGGCCAAGGACGTTCAAATGGAGGCACTGGATTCAGCCGTGCGCCGCTGCGGGGCCTCCCCGGCCGACTCCTGGGCCGCCTATGAAAATCGCGAACTCGACCGGCTCAAGAATTTCCGCCACATCCTGCCGGAAACCATCAACGCGATCATCGCCGAGCGCAAGAAGCAGCACCCCGGCCTGCACAAGCTGGGGACCGACCTGGCGGTCCCGGACGAGCGCCTGGCGGAGATGTGGACGGTCTACCGGGACGCGCTCGCGGGCGCCGGGCTGGAATGGGCGGCGTTCGGCCACATCGGCAACAACCACGTCCACATCAACATCATGCCGCGCGACATGGCCGATCTCCAGAAAGCGCTGGGACTTTACCAGGTGTTCGCGGAAAAAGCGGTCGCGTTCGGCGGGTCGGTTTCGGCCGAACACGGCATCGGCAAGCTGAAGGCCAAGTTTCTCAAGACCATGTTCAGCCCCGCGCACATCGAGGAGATGCGCGCGGTGAAGCGGGCGCTGGACCCGGAACTGCTGCTGAATCCGGGAAATATCTTTGAATAACAGAGTGTTAAGTTTTTGGTTTTAAGTGTTAAGCAAAACGAAAAGACAATTAGCACCTTTTCTTTCTTAAAACTTAACACGTAAAACTTAAAACGATCCGGGAATATGGCACCAATAAAAACACGAAAGATATCCGAGTAACAGAATTATGAAGATAGTGGTTTGCGTCAAACAGGTCCCCGAAATCACCAATGTGCGGGTCAATCCCGAGACCGGGACGTTGATCCGCGAGGGGGTCGCCTCGATTCTGAACCCCTTCTGCGAGTACGCCCTGGATCACGCCGTGCGGCTCAAGGCGGCCAACCCGGACATCGAGATCATCGTCGTCAGCATGGGGCCGCCCCAGGCCCAGTCGGCCCTCATGCGCTGCCTGGAGCTCGGGGCCGACCGCGCGATCCTGGTGAGCGACCGCAAGTTCGCCGGCGCCGACACCTGGGCCACGGCCTTGACCTTGGCGGCGGTCATCCGCACAGCGGAGCCGGATGTCGACCTGATCCTGGTCGGCAAGCAGGCCATCGACGGCGACACGGCCCAGGTGGGCCCGGAAATCGCTGAGATCCTGGGGATGGCCCAGATCATGTACGGGGTGGAGATGTCCCTCACGCCCAACCGCAAGCGCATCCGCGTGAAGCGCGAGGTCGAGTCCGGGTACGAGGTGCTGGAATCGCGTTTGCCGGCGCTTGTTTCCGCCAGCAAAGGCGACATCATGCGGCGCATGCCCTCGCTGGCCGATCTCCTTTCCGCGCGGCGCAAGCAGTTGCGGCTCCTCACGGCCGCGGACCTGGGGCTCTCGGAAGGCGAGCTTGGCCTGGCCGGGTCCTACACGCAGGTGGTCAAGGTCTTCCCGCCCCAGCCCAAAAAAGGCGGCGTGACGCTGGAAGGCCTTGAGCCCGCCGCAGCGGCAAGCGAGATAGCGGCGTTCCTGAGATCAGAAGGGTATGTGGGTTGAAAAATGCTGAAGATCGACCATCAAATCTGCAACCTCTGCGGCCTGTGCCGGAAATCCTGCCCCTTCGGCGCGATTTCTGCCGGCGAGGATAAAGTCGCGGTCGACGAGCGCTGCACGCTCTGCGGCGCCTGCGTCAACGTCTGCCCGCAATCGGCCCTTTCCATCGAGCGTCGGCAGGCTTCCCCGGAGGAGCTCGCGCGCTACCAGGGGGTGTTCGTCTGGACCGAGTGCGAGGAGCGCGAGCAGAAGTCGACCCCGCGCAAAGTCGTCTACGAGCTGCTCACCCACGGCCGCACGCTGGCGGACCGCCTGGGGCAGCCGCTGACCGCGGTGGCATTAGGCGACCGCCGCATGCAAGGATTGGAACGCTTGTGCCACCAGGGCGCGGACCGCGTCATCTGCTGCCGGCACGACCTGCTCGGCGGCTATACCACGGACGGCTTCACCACGGCGCTGGCGGCGGTGGTGGCCAAGGAAAAGCCCTCGGTCCTGCTCTTCGGGGCCACCCCCAACGGCCGCGACCTGGCCCCCCGGGTGGCCGCCCGCCTGCGGTTCGGCCTGACGGCGGACTGCACCGGGCTGGCCATCGACGACCAGGGCCAGCTCGTGCAGACGCGGCCGGCCTTCGGCGGCAACATCATGGCAAGCATCATCTCGCCCTACACCCGGCCGCAGGCCGCCACGGTTCGGCCGAATGTCTTTGCCGCAGCGGCGCCGGACCCCAGCCGGCCGGTCGCGATCAAGGATTTCCCCGTCAACCTGTCGAAGGCCGCCATCCGCACCAAGGTGGTGGAGCGGATCCAGATGGCCTCGGAGGGCGAGAAGATCGAGGAGGCGCGCATCATCGTCTCGGCCGGGCGAGGGTGCGGGGAGCCGTCCGCCCTCGACCTGGTGCGCAGCCTGGCGCACCGGCTCGGCGGCACCATGGCGGGCTCGCGGGCCATCGTCGAGCTCGGCTGGATCCCCCACACGCTTCAGGTGGGCCAGTCCGGCACCACGGTGGGCCCGGATCTCTACATCGCCGTCGGCATCAGCGGCGCCGTGCAGCACATCGTCGGGATGAGCTCGTCGAAGAAGATCGTCGCCATCAACAAGGACCCGGATGCGCCCATTTTCAAGGTCGCCGACCTCGGGATCGTCGGCGACGCCATGGCCATTTTGCCGAAGCTGTTGGAGGCCATCCGGCCGTGAGGCTTTCCGGGACCCAAAAAGGGAAACACATAGACCATGTACTGGGAACCGCACCTTGAAACCATGCTGCGGGTCGACCTGCGCGAGCTGCAGCGGCAGCGCCTGCGGGCAACGCTCCAGCGCGCCGCGGCATCGGCCTGCTATCAGCGTATGTTCCAGGAAGCCGGGGTGGCCGCCGACCGCATCGAGGGCCTCGAAGACCTGCGCCGCCTGCCGTTCACGACCAAGCAGCATCTGCGCGAAGGGTACCCCTTCGAGTTTCTGACGATCCGCAAGGAGGACGTGGTCCGGCTGCACTCGTCTTCCGGGACCACCGGGCAGGCGACCGTGGTCTGCCACAACGCGCACGACCTGGCGATGTGGGCGAATCTGATCGCGCGCTGCATGTACATGACCGGGGCCCGGCCCGCGGATGTGTTCCAGAACATGACGGGCTACGGCATGTTCACGGGCGGGCTGGGGTTTCACTACGGGGCGGAGCGGCTGGGCATGCTGACCGTCCCGGCCGGAGCGGGCAACAGCAAGCGGCAGATCAAGTTCATGCAGGATTTCGGCACCACGATCATCCATGCGATTCCCAGCTACGCGCTGCACTTGCTTTCGGTCTTCGAGGAAGCCGGGGTCGACCCGAAACGCGACCTCCAGCTGAAAATCGCCTACCTGGGCGCCGAACCCTACTCCGAGCACACCCGCCGGCGCGTGGAAGCGGGGCTGGGGGCCAAGGTCTTCAACTCCTATGGCCTGTCTGAAATGTCCGGCCCCGGCGTGGCGTTCGAGTGCCCTGAACAAAACGGGATGCACATCTGGGA
>JALOPD010000323.1 GCA_025454075.1 Desulfobacterales bacterium
CGCGGTAGGTGTGCACGCCCAGCACCGGCGCGTCGAATTTTTCCCCGTACCAGTTGAACCAGTCCTGCACGTCCCGGCACTGGTTGGTGTTGAACACCAGGACGTCCGGCCGCGGGACGCTCTTGATGTTGAACGCCTTCTCGAGCGGGGTGACCCCCTTCAGGAAGGCGCCGATGTCGGCCGTCAGGTAGGAGCAGATCTCGGGGGAGTAGCCGATGGCGTTCGCCACGGGGATGAACTCCGTCGCCATGCGGGTGGCGCCGAGCATGGCCGAGTGCGTCTCCGGGAAGTACACCTGGAATCCGAACGCGCGCAGGATCTCCGCGGGGCCGACGCTCGTGCACCAGGCGACCTTGGGGGCCCCCTTCTGGGCAGCGGCGTCCAGCTCGAGGTAGTAGTCGCGCATGAAATTGTTGAGATCCGCGGCGGCGGCGATTTTTTTCCGGACGACTTTTTTCTCTTCAGCCATGAAGCTCCTCCATTGGTGGGTGTGGTATCATTCGGTGGATCCGTTCATTGCATACAGCGCCGCCCCGATGGCCCCGGTCAGCTGGGGCTTTTCCGGGACCAGGATGGGGCGCCCGATCAGTTCCTCCATCATGCGCACGATGTAAAGGTTGTGGGCCACCACCCCCCCGGTCATGACCACGTTTTCGGTCATGGCGTCCATTTCGACCACCCGCCGGATGACCGAGAAGAAGACCCCCTTGACGATGTCTTCGATCTTCTTTCCGTGGCGGATGTTCTCCAGGACTTCGGTCGCCGAAAAAACCGTGCAGAAGCTGCCGAGCTTGACCATGTCGGTCGAGCGGGCGGCCAGGTCGTTCATGTGCTCCAGGGGGATGCCCAGCCGCGCCGCCATCTCCTCGAGAAACGCGCCGGTGCCGGCGGCGCACTTGCGGTTCATCTTGAATCCGGTGCGGCGGCCCGATGCATCCAGCTTGATCACTTTGTTGTCCTGGCCGCCGATGTCGATGATGGTGAGCGCCTTCGGGAAATAGTGGTAGCACCCGCCGGCGTGGCAGCCGATTTCGGTGCGGGTGTCGCGGGCGAAGGGGACGTTGTTCCGGCCGTAGCCGGTCGAAAAAGCGTTCGCGACGGCGCTTTCGGCGCACCCGGCCATCTGCAGCGACGCGTCCAGGCACTGCCGGGCCGTCGCCGTGAAATCGGTGCCCGATTTCTGCACGGCAAAGCCGACCAGGCGCCTGGCGGAATCCAGGACCGCCACCTTGGTGCGCGAGGCCCCCACGTCGACGCCCACATAGACCGGCGTTGCGTCCGCCATCCCGTGCTCCCCACAGGGCCGGCTCAACGGCTCTTTTTCGACTCGATGCTGGATTCCAGGCCCTTGACCAGCGCGAGCATGGTTTTGTTGAAGGGCGTGTCCATCCCGACCCGCTGCCCGTACTCGACGAACTTGCCGTTGATGAAGTCCACCTCGGTGCGGCGGGTGGCCTCGACATCCATGAGCATGGAAGGCTTGTGGTCGCCGGCCTTGCCCATGTACTCGATGGCGTGGGGGTAGAAGTCCCAACCCAGGTTGATCTCGTTCGCCCGGGCGACCTGGATGCACTCCTTGACCAGGGCATTCACGATCTGAAAAACGATGGGGTCGTTCATGGCCCGGTTCATGGTCAGGCCCGTCACCGCGCACACCGGGTTCATGCACGCGTTCAGGACCCCTTTGCGCCAGACCATGGAGATGATGTCCTGGGTGTCTTCGGTGGGCAGGCCGCAGCGGGTGAGCGCCTGGGCGATGGCCACCGTGGCCGCCTTGGCCTTGGGGTCGAGCTCCTGGAGGTAATGCGGCGGATGGTGAAAAGGCAGCCGCACGTGGCCGGGCCCCACCAGGCCGCAGCCGTAGTTGACCACGGCGCGCATGACCCCGCCCCGCCCCAACGTTTTGGTGAGCTCGAGCTCCGTGTCGATCCCGTTCTGCCAGCTGATCACGTACATGCCCTCCTTGTAAAAACCCTCAAGGGCGGAGGCGATCAGCGGCAGGGCATTCGCCTTGACGGTGATGAAAATCACCTCGGGGTCGTAGGATGCCAGGTCGTCGATCGACAGGCAGGTGCGCGTGACCTTCTGCTGAAAATTCTCGGCCCCCTCCAGCCGGATGCCCGGGTCCATGGCCGGGGCCAGGAGGGCGGGCACCACGTCGCACAGGGTGACCTCGAAGCCGCCCTTGGCCAGAAAGGCGGCCACGATACAGCCCACCGGGCCCGCCCCGACGACGGCAAAGCGGCGTGGTTGAAACTGGGATGGTTTTTTCATGGAACGACCTCCACGCATGGGCCCCGCGGCCGAGGCTGTCTGTGAAAATCCGTAAGGATCCGAATCGGCGGTCGGAGCCGGCCGATTACCGCAGCTGCTTGGGCCGTTCGTCCACCACCCGCAGGGCCTTGCCTTCGCTGCGGTTGATGAACTTCGCCTCGACGATTTCGACTTCGACCCCGATGCCCATGTGGCCCTTGATGTGGCCCATGACCTTGGCGGCTACTTCCAGGCGCTTTTCGGGCCCGGCGTCGTAGATGTCCTTCTTGCCCTCCACCTGGACGATGAGCTGGTCCAGGTATCCTTTCTTGCGGACCACCAGCCGGTACTGGGGCTCCACCTCGGGAATCTCCAGCAGCAGGGACTCGATCTGGGAGGGGAACACGTTGACCCCGCTGATGATCAGCATGTCGTCCGAGCGTCCGAAGATCTTGTCCATCTTGATGAAGGTGCGGCCGCAGCGGCACTTCTCGCGCCGCAGGCGGGTGATGTCCTTGGTCCGATAGCGCAGCATGGGCATGGCGCGGCGCTGAATGGAGGTGAAGACCAGCTCCCCCTTTTCTCCCAGGGGCAGCGGCTCCAATGTCTGGGGGTCGACGATTTCCGCCAGAAAATGGTCCTCGTTGAGGTGGATCCCGTCCTGGGCCACGCAGTCGAAGCCCACGCCGGGCCCGCCCAGTTCGGTCAGGCCGTAGGCTTCATGGGCCTTGATGCCCATGCGCTCCTCGATCTCCTGGCGCATGGCCGAGGACCAGGGCTCCGCCCCGAACACGCCGACCCGCAGGGGCAGGACGCGGAGGTCGACCTTGAGCTCGGCAGCGCGCTCGGCGATCGTCAGGGCGTAGGACGGCGTGCAGAACAGCGCCGTGACCCCGAAGTCCTTGATCAGGGTGATCTGCCGCTCGGTCAGGCCGGAGCTGGTGGGCACCACCACGCACCCCAGGCGCGTCAACCCCTGGTGGAACCCCAGCCCGCCGGTGAACAACCCGTGCCCATAGGCGTTCTGGGCGATGTCGTCGGGGCGGACGCCGGCCGCCCAGAGGTTGCGGGCCATGCAGTCGGTCCAGTCGTCCAGGTCGCCGGCCGTGTAAGGGCCGGTGATCGGTTTGCCGGTCGTGCCCGAGGAGGCGTGCACCCGCACGACCTCCGTCATCGGCACGGCGCACAGGCCGAAGGGGTAGTTGTCTCGCAGATCGTTCTTCACGGTGAACGGCAGCTTGGCGATATCCTCGAGCGCCTTGATGGACTTCGGTGCGACGCCCATCTCGTCGAGCTTCCGGCGGTAGAAGGGGACCCGCGTGTAGGCCCACTCGACGGTCTCCTTGAGCTTGCGCAGTTGGAATTTCTGGAGTTCGGCGATCGGCATCGTTTCGAACTTTTCGTCCCAGCAGTTCTGCTTCGCCTTTTTGCTCTCGCCCGATTTGGCACCCATACT
The DNA here is from genome assembly GCA_025454075.1 of Desulfobacterales bacterium. Next base: position 3,710 of record JALOPD010000323.1, read on the forward strand.
CTGATTCCTCCCCCGGTTGAGTCCCTCGCGCCGGCCGGAGCGGGCGCGAGGCATCGATAGTCAGCGCAGCGGCCGCGCGGGCCGCCGCATCCCTCAGGCCGCCTGCGCGGCCGCAAAGCCCAGATCGAACGCCTTGATGTTCGCATCCAGAAACGCCGGTTTGGTTTTGCGCTGCATGGCCGCCTTGACGTTCTCGACGCTGAAGGGCAGCACACGGGTCTGGGTGAGCGCCCCGAGCAGCACCATGTTCACCGACAGGACGTTGCCGGCCTCGCGGGCCAGCGCCGTGGCGTTGAAGGCGATCAGACGCGCGGTTTTGGCCCGGATCAGCTCCTGGAGCTTCTTCAGGTCCGGGTAGACCCCCTGCCCGATGTTCACGGTAAACGGCATCAGCGGGGCCAGGTTGGTGATCACCACGGAGCGGGCGTTGCACTTGCCCAGGGCGCGCAGCGTCTCGGCG
>JALOPD010000324.1 GCA_025454075.1 Desulfobacterales bacterium
CGATATTTTCCCGGAGGCCAGATCATGCGGGTCGATGCGAACAGATGGGCAGCGTGCCGACATCCGCTTGACCTGGCGCCGCGTAGCGGCCGAGCAGCTCCCGGCCAGAACCACGATGCCGCCTTCCAGTTTCGGCAGGGGTGCCGGACCGGACGAGTCCCCCAGCAGGCCCGCCCGGCGGAAGTTCAGCGGCAGCCCCATAGCCACCCCGGAGCCCCCCGTCACCAGTTTCAAATCGGCGCAGGCTTCCCCGATGGCGGCGAGGTGCCGGTTCGTCAAGGCGTCCACCACCGCGTGACGGCGTGACGGCATTTCCGGTCGGCCAGCTCCTGCAAACGGTCGCGGATGGCCGCCGGCCCGTGCTCCACTGTTGCGTAAGAAACGAGGGCGACCGTTTTCGGATCCCGGACCTGCCGGCCCAGAAACCGGACCAGGTTGGAGTCGGTCATCGGCGTGAGCGGGTGATGCCGCATGCCGGAGTCCGAAAGCAGATCCTCTCCGACGAACAGGTGCCCGTTGTACACGCTGCGGCCGTTTTCCGGAAAGGCCGGGCAGTGGATCGTGATTTCGGCCCCGAGGCGATCCATCAACGCCTCCGCCACCGGCCCGATGTTGCCTTGCTCGGTGGAATCGAAGGTCGAGCAGTACTTGAAGAAGATCTGGCGGGCGCCCTGCGCGAGCAGCCAGTCGCAGGCCGCGAGCGAATCGGCGACGGCCTGCCCCACCGGCGCCGTGCGGCTCTTGAGCGCCACCACGGCTGCCTGGGTGTCGCGCACGACCTCGCCGGCCCGCGGCAGGCCGATGGTTTGCACCACGGACATGCCGTGCTTGCTCAGCATCAGGGCCAGGTCCGTCGACCCGGTCACGTCGTCGCCGATGGCACCGATCAGCACTTCCGTCATTCAAGCCCCCCTCGCCCGACTCGTTTCCCTTGTCGCAGCCTCTCCGCCCGACTACCGGCGGCGGCGAACACGCAACCGTTGGATATCCGGCGCCGGCACTCCCGGTCATGGGCAGGTGTCTTAGCACTTTTCCCATTGTTTCGGAAGCGCTTGCCGGCTCGCCGCCCCCTCTTTCACAGTTCTGAATTTTGGCTTTCCAAACCTTTTTGGATAGTGCTACATAAGACAAAAGGCGACAGGAACACCCCTGGCCGCCCGCCGCCTTTGTTCAAGGAAACATTCATCGGAAAAAAAACTGAATTCATCTCGAGGCATGCCGATGACTCACAAAAGCACTCTTCCGCAGAAGACCACCGGCGTCATGCAAGCCCTCATGCGGGTCGCGCTCGGCGCGGAGCCGGCCGACTTGGTGGTGCTCAACGCCGACCTGGTCAACGTCTACACCGGAGAGATCCAGAAAGACATGGGGGTCGCGGTGAAGGGCCCATGGATCGCCCGCGTGTCCGCGGAGGTTGGGGACACCGTGGGGCCGGCCACGCGCGTGATCGATGCTGCCGGCCGGACGATCGTCCCCGGCTTGATCGACGGGCACACCCACCTGGCCTGGATCTGCACCGCCGCAGAGTTCGTCCCGTTTGCCGCCGCGGCCGGCGTCACCACCGTCGTCACCGAGACCCTCGAGCCGTACCCGGTGGCCGGGCTGGCCGGCGTCCTCGATTTTCTCGATTCCTTCCGGGGGCAGCCGATCCGCATCCTGGCCACCGCGCCCGCCATGGTGTCCATCAGCGCGACGGCCAAAGGGGTTTCCGCCGGCGACCTGAACCTCCTGATGCAGAGAGACGACATTCTCGGACTTGGGGAATCCTACTGGCAGTCGGTGCTGCAGGAGCCCGAGACCTACCTGCCCTCCTTCCAGCAAGCCCACCAAGCCGGCAAACTCCTCGAAGGCCACACGGCCGGGGCCAGCGAAAAAAAGCTCGCCGCTTACGTGGCCGCGGGCGTCACCTCCTGCCATGAGCCCATCGACGCCGTACAGGTCCTCGCGCGCCTGCGTTTAGGGGTCCACGTGATGGCGCGGGAGGGCAGCATCCGCAGGGACCTGGAAGCCATCTCCCGCATCCGCTCGACCGGCGTCGACCTGCGGCGGCTGATCCTGGCCAGCGACGGCGCTTCGCCGCAGGACCTGATGCAGGGCAAGTACATGGACGGCGTGCTCCGCAAGGCCATGGCCTGCGGGTTTGCGCCGGTAGAGGCGGTCCGGATGGCGACGCTCAACGTGGCCGAGCACTTCCGCCTGGACGGCATCCTGGGCGGCATTGCGCCCGGGCGCCTGGCGGACATGGTGCTCCTGCCGGACCTGGCCGCGTTCAAGCCTGAGACGGTCGTTTGCAACGGCGAGGTCATCTTTCAAGGCGGCCGGCTCCTCAAGGCGCCCCGGCGGCATGCCTTTTCCACTCGCAGCCTGAACACGGTCAACCTGCCCCGCCGCCTCTCCCCTTCCGATTTCGTCATCCGTTCGCAGGCGGGCGCCGCCGCCGCGCGGGTGCGGGTCATCGAGATGGTCACCGATCTCGTCACGGCCGAACGGCATTTGGACCTGCCGGTCTCGAACGGCGAGCTGAAGGCGGATCCCGCGAACGGCCTTTGCAAAATCGCCGCCGTGGATCGCACGCACGGCCTTGGCAAGCAGTTCAACGGTTTGATCAAAGGCTTCGGGCTTGCCCGGGGCTCCGTGGCCTGCAGCGCGGCCTGGGACACCTCGGACATCGTGGTGGTCGGGGCGAACGATGCCGACATGGCCTGCGCCGTCAACCGCCTGGCCGACATGCAGGGCGGCGCCGCGCTTTCCGAAGGCGGCCGCATCCTGACTGAAGTCCCCCTGCCCATCTTCGGGCTCGCGAGCGATCTGCCCGTCGCGGCGCTCGCCGCTCGCCTGGAGGGGCTGAAGCAGGCAATGGCCCGGCTGGGCGTGGCCTTCCCCGACCCGCTGCTGTCGCTCAACACGCTCACGGGCGCGGCCATCCCCTATCTGCGCATCTGCGAAGAGGGGCTGGTGAACCTCAAGGACGGCAAAACTCTGGGGCTCTTCGCGCCCTGATTGAAAATGGGGGCGAGGCCACGGCAGGACTCGCCCGGAGAGGTGCTGTTTGGAAACGAATGACAAGGTCTATATCGATCTGCAACGCCATTTGGACCGCCAGGCCATCGGATTCCCAGCCACAAAATCCGGCGCCGAGCTGAGAATTCTGAAACACATCTTCTCACCCAGAGAGGCTGAGATCGCTGCATGTTTGAGCTTTAAATTCGAACCGATCGAAACGGTGTTTGAAAGGGCTCGGCATCTGGCCGAATCCACAAAAAACCTATCCGAGATTCTCCACGGGATTGAAACAAAAGGCGGTATCGAACTAACCATCAAGAACGGCAAAAGCTTCTATCGCAATGTCCCCTTGGTCGTTGGGATGTACGAATTTCAACTCGACCACTTGACTCAAGGATTTTTGAAGGATTTTGATGACTACACATCCGACAAAAAGTTCGGGATTGAATTTCTCAGCACGAAACTCCCGCAGATGCGAACCATTCCAATCGCCAAAAGCATCCTGCCGCTGCATCCTATCAGCACATTCGATGAGGTGACCACACTATTGCAACAAGCGGATCCACCGTTTTCCATCTTCGAATGCATCTGCCGGAAGAAAAAGGCGTTAGGCGGCGAGCCCTGCCGCGTTACGAGTCGCAAGGAAACCTGCTTTGCTGCCGGCAGCCTCGCTCAAGCCGTCCTTCGACGCGGCATCGGAAGAGAAATTGCGCTGGATGAGTCCTTGTCGATCTTTGATGAAAATCAAAAACAGGGGCTGGTTCTGCAACCATCCAATACGGAAAAGGCTGAATTCATTTGTTCGTGTTGCGGATGCTGCTGCGGAATGCTCGGCATGCAGAAAAACTTGCCCGTACCGGTGGATTTTTGGGCTTCCAATTATTACGCTGTACCAGATGCCGATGCATGCGACGGATGCGGCACGTGTGAGGAGCGCTGCCAGGTCGGAGCGATAAGGGTGTCCGAAAGGAATCAGAAAGCGTCGGTGGACTTGAACCGTTGTATCGGGTGCGGTTTATGTATTCCTGCCTGCCCCCAGGAGGCCCTGTTCCTGCAAAAAAAGCCTAAAGAAGTGAGACCGCCGCAAACAAGAGATGATCTGTATGACATTATCATGTCCCATAGGAAAGGGAGGTTTGCGAAACTGAGAACAACAGCAAAATTAGTGGTCGACGCGGTCCGGACAGGGCAAACCCATCTGCTCAGATCTTAAGATATCGATCAACGCACACAATGGGTTTTATTACTCCGGCACAAATTCGTCCAAGATCGGTTTTCTAATGAGCAAAGCGATTAGCTATTGAAAAAAATCCTCCTTATAGGGCAAGGTTATGTTCGCCAAAACAACAACCAAAAGCCCGACAAGGAG
>JALOPD010000091.1 GCA_025454075.1 Desulfobacterales bacterium
GCTGATCACGCCGATTGCGATGGAGAAGGAGCTGCGGTTTGCGATACGGGAAGGCGGCCGCACGGTGGGCGCCGGTGTCGTCGCCGAAGTCATCCAATAGGAAATAAAGGAGAAGACCCGTGAGAGTGCTCATCACGCTTGCCTGTGCCGAATGCAAGCGTCGTAACTACACGACGACCAAGAACAAGCGCACGACGCCGGACAAGCTGGAATTTTCCAAATACTGCCGGTTCTGCCGCAAGCACACGGCCCACAAAGAAACGAAGTGAACTCCGGGATTCGTCATGCCGGAGCGGACGATCCGGCCCTGCGGGCGCGGCATCGCGGGACGGTTTCATGCAGGCCAGTAGCTCTAACGGTAGAGCATCGGACTCCAAATCCGGGTGTTGGGGGTTCGAATCCCTCCTGGCCTGCCACCTTTTTGGATGAAGAAGGAGCTCGGACGGGCGAAAAAGACGGCCGCATCGGTCGGCTTCGCCGCCGGTGGGCTTTTCTCTGTTTGGGAGACGCATGGGACGCATTTTACGGAAAAAGCCGACAAGCCTGAAGAAACGCAAAAGGCAGGATGAGGACAGCGGCACGCCGGAGGCCAACGCCCCGGCGGAGGGCACAGCGGCCGGGTCGGTCGCGGCGGCCGGCGAGGCGGCCGAGCCCAAGCCCAAGCCGGTGCTCGTGGCCAAAAAGCCCGGGCCGCCCTCCGGGCCGGCGTCGCTCAGCCCGCCGGCCGACAACGTGTTCACGCGTGCGATTCAGTTCCTGAGAGAAGTCAAAATCGAACTGAAGAAGGTCACGTGGCCGTCGCGCAAACAGACGATGGGATCCACCCTGGTGGTCATCGTGCTGGTCATTATTATCTCCCTGTTTTTGGGGATTGTGGACATGGGCCTGTCCACCGTGATTCGGTCCGTGTTCCGGTAGCGGGAGGAAAGACACCCGTGGCGCTCAGATGGTATGTCGTGCATGTATACTCCGGCTTCGAGAACAAGGTCAAAGCGGCCCTGCAGGAGCGCATCGCCGGCTCCCCGCAGTCCGAGAAGTTCGGGGAGGTGATCGTTCCGACCGAGGAGGTCGTGGAGCTCGTCAAGGGCAAGCGCAAGACCTCCTCGCGCAAGTTTTATCCCGGCTACATTCTGGTCCGGATGGAGCTCGATGACGAGACCTGGCACATCGTGAACAACACCTCCAAAGTCACCGGTTTTCTCGGCGGCCGGCAAAAACCGGCTCCGCTTTCGGATGCCGAGGCCGAACAGATCATCAAGCGCATGGAAGCGGGCAAGCGCCAGCCCCAGCCGAAGTACTTCTTCGAGGCGGGAGACGACATCCGGGTCATCGACGGGCCCTTCACCAACTTCAATGGGACGGTGGAGGAGGTCAACCAGGAGAAAGGCAAGATCAAGGTCCTGGTCAGCATTTTCGGCCGGGCCACTCCGGTGGAGCTGGATTTCGTTCAGGTCCAAAAGATGTGACATCGCCGGGCGATGGAAGGGCCGCACCCCGGAGCGGGTAAGCGACCGGGGCGGCACGCCCTCCGCCGCGGCGCCAATATGAGTTCAGGAGAATAAAAGACCCATGGCAAAAAAAGTGATGGCACTCGTCAAACTGCAGGTGGAGGCCGGCAAGGCCAACCCCTCGCCGCCGATCGGGCCGGCCCTGGGCCAGCACGGCGTCAACATCATGGACTTTTGCAAGGCGTTCAACGCCCGGACCGCCAACGACGCCGGCATGATCATCCCCGTGGTGATCACCATTTACCAGGACCGGTCCTTCACCTTCATCACCAAGACGCCGCCCGCGGCCGTCCTGCTCAAAAAGGCGGCCAAGGTCGCCAAGGGCGCCAAGGACCCCAAGCGCGAAAAGGTCGGCAGCGTCACGCGCCAGCAGCTGGAGGAGATCGCCAAGCAGAAGATGGTGGACCTGAACGCCTACGACTTGGAGGCGGCCTGTCGCATCGTGGAAGGCACGGCCCGGAGCATGGGAATAGAGATCGGTTAGGCAACGCGCAGCCGTGCCGCCCGGGGGGTCTCGCGGGCGGGTCCGGCCGCCGATCAGAATCACAAGGAGAGCGGAACCAAGATGCCAAAGCGCGGTAAGAAGTACACCGAAGCCAAGAAGAAGATCGCCGGTCCTGCCGGCGTGGGAGTTCCCGAAGCCGTGAAAATGGCCGTGGAATCCTCTTTTGCCAAGTTCGACGAGACCGTTGACGTGGCCGTCCGGTTGGGGGTGGACCCTCGTCACGCCGATCAGATGGTCCGAGGCAGCGTCGTGCTGCCCAACGGCATCGGCAAGTCGGTGAAGGTGCTGGTCTTCGCCAAGGGCGAAAAAGAGAAGGAAGCCCTGGACGCCGGCGCGGACTTCGTCGGCGGGGACGACCTGGTCGAGAAGATCAAGGGGGGGTGGTTCGATTTCGACAAGGTCGTGGCCACCCCGGACATGATGGGCGCCGTCGGCAAGATCGGCAAGATCCTCGGCCCGCGCGGGCTGATGCCCAACGCCAAGAGCGGCACGGTCAGCTTCGACGTGACCCGGGCCGTGAAGGAGCTCAAGGCCGGCAAGATCGAGTTCCGAGTGGAGAAGGCCGGCATCGTCCATGCCCCCATGGGCCGGGTGTCTTTCGGCGTGGACAAGCTGGTCCAGAACGTTTCGGCGTTTTTGGACACCATTCTGCGTTTGAAGCCCTCGAGCAGCAAGGGGACCTACCTGAGGGGCATCGCGATTTCCACCACGATGGGACCGGGCGTGCGGATCGACACGAGCCTGGTCAAGGAATCGGCGAAGTAGCGTATCACAATCCGACATAGGCGGATTTTAAATTGTTCTGTCAAAGACCGTAGGTACGCTTGGGCGGTTAATCGGCACGCGGCGCGCGCCGGCCTACCGAGACAGAGGAACTCTGCGGGCGACCCCATCCGGAAACCCGGCAGCACCTTTGATCGGCCTCAGCCATGACCTTCGGTTTTTCAGAAATCCGAAGGAGGTGAGAAACCCACGTGAAGATTGAAGAAAAAAAACAGATTGTCGAGGACCTGCACCAGCGCTTCGCCAAATCCAGCCTGGTTATCCTGACCGATTTCAAAGGGCTGGACGTCGCCGCGGTCAGCGACCTGCGCCGCAAGCTCACGCAGGCGGGCGTCGAGTACAAGGTCGCCAAGAACACCCTGATGGCGAGGGCGTCCGAAGACACGCCGATCGCGGTGTTGAAGGATCTGTTCCAGGGCCCCGGCGCGGTGGCAATCAGCTACCAGGACCCGGTGACGCCCGCGAAGATCCTGACGAAGTTCGCCGACGACAGCAAGAAGCTGGAAATCCGGGCCGCCGTGTTGAACGGCAAGCTGATCGACCTCAACGGCGTCAAGGCGCTGGCCGCTCTGCCGTCGCGGGAGGCGCTGCTCGGCCAGTTGCTGTCGGTCATGGTGGCCGTGCCCACCTCGGTCGTGCGGGTTCTGGCGGAGGTGCCGCGCAGCCTGCTGAACGTGCTCAACGCCGTCAAGGAGCAAAAGGAGGCGGCGGAGACCCCGGCCGCCGCGTAAGACGGCCCCGGCCGGCTTGCCGTCCCGGGTTTGCAAAACAGACACAGACATCACACCCCATCGATTTCAAGCATATTGGAGGATTACGGAAATGGCTAATGTGACCAAAGAGGATGTAATTGAGTTCATCTCCGGCATGTCGGTATTGGAGCTGTCCCAGCTCGTCAAGGAGCTGGAGGAGAAGTTCGGCGTGTCGGCGGCGGCCCCGGTGGCCATGATGGCCGCCGGACCCGCGGCGGGCGCGGCGGCGGCTCCGGCCGAGGAGAAAACCGAGTTTGACGTTGTCCTGACCGCTCACGGCGAAAAGAAGATCAACGTGATCAAAGAAGTGCGCGCGATCACCGGCCTGGGTCTCAAGGAGGCGAAGGACCTCGTCGAAAGCCCCCCGAAGCCGGTCAAGGAAGGAATCGCCAAAGCCGATGCCGAGAAGATCAAGGCGCAGCTGGAGGCGGCCGGCGCCACTGTGGAGATCAAGTAACGAGTCGACCGAGTCCGTGGCCTGCTGCCCGCTATTCCAGGAGTTCAGCCTTCCCTGTTTTCTCACCGGCCGCAGCGGGCCGCGGACGTCATCGCCCTGTCCGACACCAGTCCGTCATCTGATTCAGGTGCCCTAACCTCAAACCCATTGCGGAGATGCTATGTCCGAAAGACTCATGGCAACCAAGCGTATTCGCAAGAATTTCGCAAAGAATGAAAAGATCGTCGACATCCCCGACCTGATCGGGATGCAGCGCGACTCCTTTACGCGGTTCCTGCAGATGGACGTCCCGCATGAGAAGCGCGAGGAGGTGGGCCTGCAGGCCGTGTTCAAGTCCGTGTTCCCGATCAAGGACTTCACCGGCAGCGCCTCCCTGGAGTTCGTCTCCTACCGCTTCGGCGAGATCAAGCACACCATCGAGGAGTGCATCCACCGCGGGATGAGCTACGAGATCCCGGTGCGCATCACCGTGCGCCTGGTGGTCTACGACACGGACGCCGAATCCGGGGTGTCCAACATCCGCGACATCAAGGAGCAGGAGATCTACTTCGGCACCATCCCGTTGATGACGGCCAAGGGCACCTTCATCATCAACGGCACGGAGCGCGTGGTGGTGAGCCAGCTGCACCGCTCCTCCGGGGTGTTCTTCGACCACGACAAGGGCAAGACCCACTCCAGCGGCAAAATCATCTACAGCGCGCGCATCATCCCCGTGCGCGGTTCCTGGATCGACATGGAGGTCGACCCCAAGGACATCGTCTACATCCGCATCGACCGGCGCCGGAAATTTCCCGTGACCACGCTGTTCAAGGCCTTCGGCTTCTCCTCCGAGGACCTGCTGGCTTATTTCTACAAGACCGAGCGCATCATCGTCCAGGGCAAGCGCTACTCCAAGGCCTTCGACGAAGAGCTGCTGAAAGGCCAGCGCGCGAGCCGGGACATCAAGGACCCCGAGACCGGGGAGGTTCTGGTCAAAAAGGGGCGCCAGTACAACGTGCGCATTCTCAAACGGCTCAAGGCGCTCGGGACCGACATGGTCCCGATCAACGTCGAGGAGATCAACGGCCGCGCCTTTGCCTACGCGGTCCACCACCCGCAGACCGGCGAGCCGGTCGTGCGCGCCAACGACACGGTGGACGAAGACAGCCTCGGCCGGCTGGCCGAGGCCGGCGTGTCCGAGTTCGACCTGCTGTTCATCGACGGGCTGTCCAGCAGCGACTCGATCCGCAAGACCCTGCTGCTCGACAAGGTGGACAGCAAGGAAGAGGCGCTGATCGACATCTACCGCCGGCTGCGGCCCGGCAACCCGGCCACTCCGGAGGTGGCCCAGGAGTTCATCGACAACCTGTTCTTCAAGAGCAACTACTACGACCTCTCGGGCGTGGGGCGCCTGAAGATCAACCAGCGCCTGGCGGTGACCAGCGCCCCGGACCTCAGCATCCTGCGCAAGGAGGACATCCTGCTCACGGCCAAGTCGCTGATCGAGCTGCGGGACACCCAGGGGGTCGTCGACGACATCGATCACCTCGGCAACCGCCGTGTGCGGGCCGTGGGCGAGCTGCTCGAAAACCAGTACCGCATCGGCCTGGTGCGCATGGAACGGGCCATCAAGGAGCGCATGAGCCTGCAGGAGGTCGACGCCCTGATGCCCCACGATCTGGTCAACCCCAAGCCGGTGTCGGCCGTGGTCAAGGAGTTCTTCGGGACGAGCCAGCTCTCGCAGTTCATGGACCAGACCAACCCCCTGTCCGAAACCACCCACAAACGCCGCCTGAGCGCCCTGGGGCCGGGCGGGTTGACGCGGGAGCGCGCCGGTTTCGAGGTGCGCGACGTGCACCCCTCTCACTACGGCCGCATCTGCCCCATCGAGACCCCGGAAGGGCCCAACATCGGGTTGATTGTCTCCCTCAGCACCTATGCCCGTGTGAACGATTACGGCTTCATCGAAACCCCTTACCGGGTGGTGGAAGGCGGGCGGGTGACCGACGCGGTCAAGTTCCTGGACGCCTTCGAGGAGAAGGCGCTTCCGATCGCCCAGGCCAACGCGCCGGTGAACGAGAAAAACCAGTTCATCGGCCCTCAGGTCACGTCGCGCGTGGCGGGCGAGTTCATGATGGTCGACCGGGATCAGATCGAGCTGATGGACATCTCCCCCAACCAGCTGGTGAGCGTCTCGGCCTCGCTGATCCCCTTCCTGGAGAACGACGATGCCAACCGTGCCCTGATGGGGTCCAATATGCAGCGCCAGGCGGTGCCGCTGCTGATGAACGAGGCGCCGCTGGTCGGTACGGGGATCGAGGGGGTGGTCGCCAAGGACTCGGGGGTCACCATCGTCGCGCCGCGGGACGCCGAAGTGGTGGACGTGGACGCATCCCGCATCGTGCTCAAGCACGATCCGAGCGGCGACCCCAACGAGAAGAAGGTGACCATCTTCAACCTGTCCAAGTTCGTGCGCTCCAACCAGAACACCTGCTTCAACCACCGCCCCATCGTGAGGCGGGGGCAGCGGGTGCGCGCCGGCGAGATCATCGCCGACGGGCCAGCGACCGACCAGGGCGAACTCGCCCTGGGCAAGAACGTGACGGTCGCCTTCATGCCCTGGGGCGGGTACAACTTCGAGGACTCGATCCTGGTGAGCGAGCGGCTGGTGCGCGACGGGGTCTACACCTCGGTGCACATCGAAGAGTTTGAGGTGGTGGCGCGCGACACCAAGCTCGGCAAAGAGGAGATCACCCGCGACATCCCCAATGTCGGGGACGAAGCGCTCAAAAACCTGGACGACAGCGGCATCATCCGGCTGGGGGCCGAGGTGAAGCCCGGCGACATCCTGGTCGGCAAGATCACGCCCAAGGGCGAAAGCCAGCTCTCGCCTGAAGAAAAGCTGCTGCGGGCCATTTTCGGCGAGAAGGCCGGCGACGTCAAGGACACCTCGCTGCGGGTCCCGCCGGGGATCCAGGGCATCGTCATCGACGCCAAGGTGTTCTCGCGGCGGGGGGTCGAAAAGGACGACCGGACCCGTCTGATCGAAGACGAGGAGATCGCCCTGCTGGAAAAGGACCGGGACGACGAGATGTCGGTGATCGAGGACGTGGTGCGCTCCCAGATCATCGACCTGCTCGAGGGCAAGAAGGCCCAGGCGCCGATCAAGAAGGGCAAGAAAGTGCTGGTCAATGCCGGCGTCAAGCTCGATGCCAAGAGCCTGGCGGACTTGCCCGTGGCGGCGCTGGAAGGCATCGTGCTCAAGGACCCGCAGGCGACCCAGGCGGTGCACGAGGTCCTCGAGCGCTACCGCGACCAGCGCGAGCTCTGCCGGCTGGCGTTCGAACAGCAGGTGAGCCGGTACGAGCGCGGGGACGAGCTGCCGCCGGGGGTCATCAAGATGGTCAAGGTGTACGTGGCCATGAAACGCAAGCTGTCGGTCGGCGACAAGATGGCCGGCCGGCACGGCAACAAGGGCGTCGTTTCCCGGATCCTGCCCGTCGAGGACCTGCCGTACTTCGAGGACGGGCAGCCGGTGGACATGGTGCTCAACCCCCTGGGGGTCCCCTCCCGCATGAACGTCGGCCAGATCCTCGAGATCCACCTGGGGCTCGCGGCCAAGGGGCTGGGCGACCAGATCAACCGGTTCATCGACGAGCAGAAGCTCGGCAAGCTGCGGGAGAAGCTGCGCAAGATCTTCTCCGGAGCGCCCGACAAGAAGCTGATCGGGGCGCTGGACGACGAGGACCTGCAGCACTTCGCCCGGTTCTACAAAAACGGCGTCCACGTGGCGACCCCGGTGTTCGACGGCGCCAAGGAGGAAGAGATCAAGCAGCTGCTGGAGGAGGCCGGGCGCGACCGCTCGGGGCAGGTGGTCCTCTACGACGGGCGAACGGGCGAGCCCTTCGATGAAAAAATCACCGTCGGCACCATGTACGTGATGAAGCTGCACCACCTGGTGGACGACAAGATCCATGCCCGCTCCATCGGGCCCTACTCGCTGGTCACCCAGCAGCCCCTGGGCGGCAAGGCCCAGTTCGGCGGCCAACGCCTGGGCGAGATGGAGGTCTGGGCCATGGAGGCCTACGGCGCGGCCTTCGCCCTGCAGGAGTTCCTGACGGTCAAGTCCGACGACATGGCGGGCCGCACCCGGATGTACGAGAAGATCGTCAAGGGCCAGAACGTGCTCGAGCCCGGCATCCCCGAATCCTTCCGGGTCATGACCAAGGAGCTGCAGTCGCTGGGCCTGGACGTGGGCCTGCTGATGGATGCCGATGACCCCCGCAGCGCGGAGTAGCCGAACGGGCGAACGCCGCAGGGAAGCGAACCACCCACCCATACTCCCACAGGAGTGAGATGATGGACACGTTGTACGATTTTTTTGCAAAGCCCACGGATCCGAGACGGTACCGAGCGATCCGGATCTCGCTGGCCTCACCGGAGCAGATCCGCAAATGGTCCCACGGCGAGATCAAGAAGCCGGAGACCATCAACTACCGGACCTTCAAGCCCGAGCGCGACGGGCTGTTCTGCGCCAAGATTTTCGGCCCCACCAAGGACTACGAGTGCAACTGCGGCAAGTACAAGCGCATGAAGCACCGCGGCGTCATCTGCGAGAAGTGCGGGGTCGAGGTGATCCAATCCAAGGTGCGGCGCGAGCGCATGGCGCACATCGAGCTCGCCACCCCCGTCTCCCACATCTGGTTCCTGAAAAGCCTGCCGAGCAAGATCGGCAACCTGCTGGACCTGACGCTCAAAAACATGGAGAAGGTCCTCTATTTCGACAGCTACATCGTGCTCGACCCGAAGGACACCCCGCTCGTGCGCGGGCAGCTGCTCTCCGATGAAAAATACATGGAAGCCGTCGAAACCTACGGCGCCAAGTTCACGGCCGGCATCGGCGCCGAAGCGGTCCAGTCGATGCTCCAGGAGATCGATCTTGAAAAGCTCTACAACGAGCTGCGCACCGACCTGCGCGAGACCGGCTCTATCGCCAAGCGCCAAAAGCTGGCCAAGCGCTTGAAGATCGTGGAAGCCTTCCGGCGCTCCGGCATTGACCCCACCTGGATGGTCATGGACGTCATCCCGGTCCTGCCGCCCGATCTGCGGCCCCTGGTGCCGCTCGAGGGCGGCCGCTTCGCGACCTCCGACCTGAACGACCTCTACCGGCGGGTGATCAACCGCAACAACCGCCTGCGGCGGCTGATCGAACTCAAGGCCCCGGACATCATCGTGCGCAACGAGAAGCGCATGCTCCAGGAGTCGGTGGACGTGCTGTTCGACAACGGCCGGCACGGCCGTGTCATCACCGGCACCAACAAACGGCCCCTCAAATCCCTGAGCGACACGCTCAAGGGCAAGCAGGGCCGGTTCCGCCAGAACCTGCTGGGCAAGCGCGTCGACTACTCGGGCCGCACCGTCATCACCGTCGGGCCGGACCTGCGGCTGCACCAGTGCGGCCTGCCGAAGCAGATGGCGCTCGAACTCTTCAAGCCGTTCGTGTACTACCGGCTGGAGCAGAAGGGGATGGTCTCCACCGTGAAGAGCGCCAAGAAAATGGTGGAGCGCGAAGTCCCCGAGGTCTGGGACACCCTGGACGAGGTGGTCCGGGAATACCCGGTCATGCTCAACCGCGCGCCCACCCTGCACCGGCTGGGCATCCAGGCCTTCGAACCGATCCTGATCGAGGGCAAGGCGATCCAGCTGCACCCGCTGGTCTGCACCGCCTTCAACGCCGACTTCGACGGGGACCAGATGGCCGTGCACGTGCCGCTCTCCGTGGAGGCCCAGATCGAGGCGCGGGTGCTGATGCTCTCCTCGAACAATATTCTGTCGCCGGCCAACGGCAGCCCCATCATCGTCCCGAGCCAGGACATCGTGCTCGGCACCTACTACATGACCCGCGGGATCAGCGGCCGCCGGGGGGAGGGCAAGCTCTTCGCCAACCCGGGAGAGGTGCGTTCGGCCTACGACGCCGGCGAGGTGGAGCTGCACAGCAAGATCAAGGTGCGCCTGCAGGGCAAGCGCTACGACACCACCGTCGGGCGCGTGCTGCTTTGGGATATCATCCCGAAGGTGGACATCCTCGAGCTGCGGCACCTCATGGTGGCGACTCAGGAGGAGGCCGAAGCGGCGCGCCACCGCCTGGCCCGGGGCGCGTCCTTCAAGAAGCTGGTGCGCGAGATGTCCCTGAGCCCCGACCGGGAGAACAAGGGCCACATCGGCAAACTCACCTACAATGAGTTCAAAAGCGTGTTCAACTGCGAGGAGGCCGAGGTCGACCGGATCTACGCGCTGGGGGTCGGTGAGGTCAGCCCGGTCCTTCACGCCGACAAGGCCTTCCACCTCTTCGAGGTCGAGAACAAATGGCCGGTGGTGCCGTTCGACATCGTCAATTTCGTGATGGACAAGAAGGTGCTGCGGCAACTGGTGGACTACGTGTACCGCAACCTCGGCCCCAAGGCCACGGTCATCCTCTCGGACCGGCTGAAGGACATCGGCTACCGGTACTCCACCCGCGGCGGCCTGTCCATCTGCATCGACGACATGATCATCCCGGACGCCAAAAAGGCGATTCTGAAGAAGGCCGAGGGCCAGGTCACCGAGATCGGCCGGCAGTACACCGAAGGCCTGATCACCCAGGGGGAGAAGTATAACAAGGTGGTCGACATCTGGGCCAAGGCCACGGACGATGTCGCCAATGAAATGATGGAGGTGATGAAGCTCGAGCCGGTGCGCGGGCGGGACGGCAAGCCCGCTCTGGACGCCAAGGGCAAGCCCGTGATCGAGGAGAGCTTCAACCCGATCTACATGATGGCGGATTCCGGCGCGCGCGGCAGCAAGGACCAGATGCGCCAGCTGGCCGGCATGCGGGGCCTGATGGCCAAGCCCTCCGGCGAGATCATCGAGACCCCCATCAGCGCCAATTTCCGCGAAGGGTTGTCGGTGCTGCAGTACTTCATTTCCACCCACGGCGCCCGCAAGGGCCTGGCCGACACCGCCCTCAAGACCGCCAACTCCGGTTACCTGACCCGCCGCCTGGTGGATGTGTCTCAGGACTGCATCATCACCGAGGTGGACTGCGGGACCCTTTCGGGCGTGGAGCTGGAGCCCCTGGTCGAGGGCGGTGAGATCATCCAGGTGCTGGGCGAGCGCATCCTGGGCCGCACGGCCCTGGACGACATCCTCGACCCGTTCACCGACGAAGTCATCGCCCATGCCGGCCAGGACATCGACGAACACGTCGTCGAGAAGGTCGAGCAGGCCGGCCTCACGTCGGCCAAAATCCGGTCGGTGCTCACCTGCCGGACCAAAAAGGGCGTCTGTTCCAAGTGCTACGGGCGGGACCTGGCCCACGGCCGGCCGGTGGAGATCGGTCAGGCCGTCGGCATCCTGGCGGCGCAGTCGATCGGCGAGCCGGGCACCCAGCTCACCATGCGCACCTTCCACATCGGCGGCACCGCCAGCCGGCGCGTGGAGCAGGCCGACATCCGTGCGCGCGTGGAGGGCACCGTCAAGTTCGTCGATCTCCACGTCGCCAAGAACTCCGAGGGCGCGTTTGTGGCCATGAACCGCCGCGGCGGCAAGCTGATCCTCATGAGCGACAGCGGCCGCGAGCTGGAGAGCTTCCCGGTGATCTACGGCGCCCACCTGGCCGTCAAGAACGGCCAGAAAGTCAAACCCGGAGACCCGTTGGCCACCTGGGATCCCTTCACCACCCCGATCATCACCGAGGTGGACGGCACGGTCAAGTTCGGCGACATCGTGCCCGGCCGCACCATGCAGGAGAAAGTCGACCCGGTGACGGGCAAGTCCAGCCAGATGATCATCGAATCCAAGAGCGCCGAGGAGCGGCCGCGCATCTCCATCAAGGACAAGGAGGGCAAAACCGCCAAGCTGCCCGGCGTGTCCGGGTTCGCCCGCTACATCCTGCCGATCAACGCCATTCTGCTGGTGGAAGAGGGCGACACGGTCAAAGCCGGCGACCTCGTGGCCAAGCTGCCGCGGGCGACCACCAAGACCAAGGACATCACCGGCGGTCTGCCGCGCGTGGCCGAGCTCTTCGAGGTGCGCAAGCCCAAGGAGGTCGCCGTGCTGAGCGAGATCGACGGCTACGTCGCGGTCTCCAAAAGCACCAAGAAGGGCAAGCAGAAGGTGACCATCACGCCGGTGGATGTCGGGGACAAGAAGGAGTATCTGATCCCGCGGGGCAAGCACATCAACGTCTACGAGGGCGATTACGTGCGCGCCGGCGAGGCCCTGATCGGCGGCTCCGCCATCCCCCAGGACATCCTCAAGATCAAGGGCGAGGTGTCCCTCGCCAAATACCTCGTGGATGAAGTCCAGGAAGTCTACCGCCTGCAGGGGGTGCGCATCCACGACAAGCACATCGAAGTCGTCGTGCGCCAGATGATGCGCCGGGTGAAGGTG
>JALOPD010000325.1 GCA_025454075.1 Desulfobacterales bacterium
CATGGGATACGGCACGGTGGTGGACTCGCTCTCGGCGATCAAAAAGCTGGTGTTCGAGGAGAAGAAGATTTCGATGGCCGAGCTGATCGACGCCGTTTCAAACAACTTCGAGGGCAAGGAAGACCTGCGGCACATGCTGATGAACGTACCCTGCTACGGCAACAACGACCCTTACGCCGATGCCATCGCCAAGGCCGTTGACCGGACGGCGGTCGAGTTCACCCACAAGTACTCCAAGGAACTCGGCGTGCACCTCGACCTGCGGCTTGTGCCCTTCACCTCGCACGTGCCTTTCGGCAAGGTCGTGAGCGCCAGCCCCAACGGCCGCAAGGCCTGGACGCCTCTGTCCGACGGTTCTTCGGCTTCCCAGGGGGCCGACAAGAATGGGCCGACGGCAGTTCTGATGTCCAACTTCAACACCAAGAACTACGACTACCGCGAACGTGCGGCGCGGCTGTTGAACATCAAGTTCACCCCCAAGTGCGTCGCCGGAGACGAGGGCACGCGCAAACTGGTTTCCTTCATCCGCACCTGGTGCGATCTGAAACTCTGGCACGTGCAGTTCAACGTCATCAACCAGCAGACGCTACTCGCCGCTCAGCGCGACCCGGAAAAATACCGGAGCCTCATCGTGCGCATCGCCGGATACAGCGCCTATTTCGTAGACCTGTCCCCGGATCTGCAAAACGACCTGATTGCACGGACGGGGCACGAGCAAATGTAACCGCCAACAGCCTTCTCCGGGCTGCCGGCTGCGACCGGCGGCCCGGACGGAGACAGCATGAAAAATTCGGGAATCGTTTTCAACATCCAGAAATATTCCGTGCACGATGGTCCGGGCATCCGGACCGTCGTGTTTTTGAAGGGCTGCCCGCTGAGTTGCCGCTGGTGCAGCAACCCCGAGTCGCAAAGCCCTCACCCACAGGTCGCCTACAATAAGAACAAATGTTTGACCCTTGAGAAGTGCGTGCGCTGCACCGAGATCTGCTCGGCGGGCGCCATCAAAAGCGGAACTGACAACCGGGTGGAGATCGACCACGACGTCTGCACCGAGTGTCTGCTCTGCACGGACGCCTGCCCCTCCCTGGCCCTCATCCACTACGGGGATGCGATGAGCGTTGACCAGATCATCAACAAAGTGGAGGAGGACGGAATGTTTTATTCCCGCTCCGGCGGCGGACTCACCTTGAGCGGCGGCGAACCCATGCATCAGGCCGAGTTTGCGGTCAGCATCCTGAAAGAGGCCAAGCGCCGCCGTATCAACACCGCGATGGAAACCTGCGGTTTCTGTCGTTGGGAGGATTTGGCCGCTGCCGGCGAATACCTCGACACCTTGCTTTACGACATTAAGATCATGGATCCCGACAAGCACCGGGAATTTACAGGGATCTCCAACGAGCTCATTCTGGACAATTTCAAGCGCATGCGTGCGGCGTTTCCGGAGCTGCCCATCTGGGTGCGCACGCCCATCGTCCCCGGTTTCAACGACAGCGAGGCGGATATCCGCCCCATTTTAGAACACATACGGGACCTGCCGCACGTATTCTATGAGTCGCTGCCCTACCACCGCATGGGAAGCCCAAAGTACGAGTACATCGGCCGCGTTTACGGCATCCCTGCCGACGCGAAATTGAGCGATGACGTCATGCCCCGCATCAACCGCCTGATCCAGTCCGAGTTCTCCCACCTGCGCTCCCCGGACACGGCTGAAAACGCAAAGCTCCAGAACGCGGCTTCACGCCCATGAAGGGAAAAGCCGCTCCTTCGTAGATTGCCGCCGATTGGGTCGCGTGTCACTTCGGCAGGTCTAGAGAGGCGATGGCCAAAGGTGTCAGCAGCAGCGGCTGGCAGGGAAGCTGAATAGGCAGGCGGAGCTCTTCGGCGAAAACACCGTCCACTCCGGGCAGGCAGCAGGTGCCTCCCGTGAGGACGATGCGCTCCACGCGGTGGCCTTTGATGTGGCTGGCCACGATGTCGCACATGCGCTGGAGCGTGGGCCGCGCCAAATTGAGGATGTCGTATTGATCGTGCCGGTGCTTGCGTTCTTCGGCTTCCTGGAAGGAGATGCCGTAATGGCCGGCAATGACGAGCGAAATATGGCGGCCGCCCGTCGGCTGGTCGCCGCTGAAGACGACCTTGCCCTTGCGGACCACGGCCGTACCAGTGGTGCCACCGCCGACGTCCACCACCGCCGTCTGATCGAGCTCGAGCAGGTGGGCGACGCAGGTGGGTTCGTCCTGCACGGCGGCCACCTCGAGCCCGACCCGCTCCAGGATGTAGGTGGAGAGGCGGGGGTCCGTGCCGGGCGGGAAGGACGTGGCCGCACCGCTGAATTCCACTCCGAGTTTTGCTTGGGCCCGGCCGATCAGCCGCTGAACGATCTCCACCGCACCGGCATAATCCACCACGACCCCGTCGCGCACCACCTCCGCCCATTCCAAAAAACACGCCACGGGTGATCCCGCGGCGTTCAAAACCATCACAACGATGTCGGCCGTCCCCAGGTCGATGCCCATGTGAAATGGACCGGGCCCCGGCGCTGCGTCTGCGTTATTCAGCAGCTGCGCGGCCAGCTCAAGCCGTTGATTTGCGGTTTCCCAGGTGATCGCCATACCGTCAGTGGTCGGCGGCGGCGCAAGACGCCGTCCGGTTGGAAACTATGTGTCACATGGGTGAGAGTGGTTCCCAGCCGAGACAAGATCGCGGCAAGATGCCGCTCCCACAGATGGAACCCGAGGCGGCGCCATGGCGCGATCATGCTTTCGGCCGCCAGGATCCAGGCGCGCGGCGTCACTTTAAAGTCAGTCGAAAACGGCGGCCTGGGGCGTCAGCCAAGGCGCGGGGCCTTTTGGAAAGCGCAGCATACGGACCCGTATGTGAGCATTCACGAAAGGCCGCACAACTCCGGATCACGGCCTGAGACGCCGTTTTCCGTTTAAACGATGCGGAAGCTGCCGACGAGCGTGCAGCGCCGCAGGCGCACGAACGTGCGCGCGTTGGTGACGCCCTCGCCGGTCGGGGTGGAAATGGTCATGGAGGTCCAGCCCTCACCGCCGGCTCCCAGGCCCGCGATGCAGGGGCCGTTCTTGACGAAGAGGCTCGTGTTCACGCGCCGGGCCATAGCGTCCATGTGGTCGATGTCTCGCGAATGCAGGCTGGCGGTGTGCTTGCGGTCCCGCTCCAGGCGCATGGCCCAGTCCAGGGCCTCGTTGAAATCCTTGGCACGCAGCACCGGGACCAGCGGCATCATCTGCTCGATGCTGGCAAAGAGGTAGTCGACCTCGCGGCCGGCATCGACGATCAGCAGGCGGCAGGAGTCCGGCACGCTGAACCCGGCGGCCTTCGCCAGCTCATCGGCGTCCCTGCCGACCCACTTGGGGTTCGGCCGCGGGTTGGGGCCGGGGTAATCCAGCATGACGACCCGGGCGATGGCCTCGGCCTGCTCGCGCGAGATTTCAACGGCGCCGCAGGCGGCCAGCTCGCGCTTGAGGTCGTTGGCGATGGAATCCACGGCGATGATTTCCTTCTCATCGCAGCAGACGATGTTGTTGTCGAAAGAGGCCCCATCGTAGATGCTGCGCGCCGCGCGCGGCAGGTCGGCGGTTTCGTCCACCACCACCGGCGGGTTGCCGGCTCCGGCCGCAATCAGCCGTTTGTTCGTTGTCTTGCGCGCGGCTTCCACCACGGCTTCACCGCCGGTGACCACCAAGAGGTTGATGCCCGGGTAGGTGAAAAGCTGCTGGGCCGTCTCGATGCTGGGTTGGCTCACGCAGGTCATCAGGTTGTTGATCCCGGTCTCCTCGGAGATGGCCTTGTTCATAATCCGGATGGCCTCCTGGGTGACGCGTTTGGCCGTGGGATGCGGTGCGAACACCACGGCGTTGCCGCCCGAGATCATGCTGATCGAGTTGTTTATGACAGTGGCCGCAGGGTTGGTGGAAGGAGTGACCGAGGCGATGACCCCCCAGGCCGCGTTCTCGACGAGGGTCAGGCCGGTGTCGCCCGTCATGGCGCTGGGGTAGAGGCTCTCCGGCCCCGGCGTGCGGTCGGCCACCAGCAGATTCTTGCGGACCTTGTCCTCGATGCGGCCCATGCCGGTCTCGTCCACGGCCATCTCGGCCAGCCGCCGGGCGTTGGCC
>JALOPD010000326.1 GCA_025454075.1 Desulfobacterales bacterium
GGCCAGGCAGCGCCGTCCCGCCTCCACCGCCCGGATGAGCGACCCCCGGCGCAGCAGCCGGAATCCCGGCAGGCTGGCGCCGATGCCGGCGATGCGCACCCGGCGCTTCACGCGCCCTCCCGGGGCCCGGGCAGCCAGCGCTCACGGTAGCGCGCCGGCAGGTCGTCGAAGACATAGGCGGCGTGGGAGATCACGATCCCCGAGGCACCGGAGACCAGCAGCAGCCTGTCGCCCGCCTGGATGGTCCCGTCGAGGATGAAGCGGTGCAGCGCCAGAAAATGGCTGGTGGTGGAAGTGTTGGCATAGACGTCGGCGCTTACCCGGGTGACCGGCGGCAGCGGGCAACCGAGGAAGCGCTCGACGGCCCGGGCGCTGTTCTCGATGGCGCGCACCGACACCTGGTGGGGGATGATGTGGTCGAGGTCGGCGAGGGTCCAGCCGCAGCGGTCGAGGGCTTCCTTCAGGTAGGCGGGGAAGTGCTCGTTGCCCTTGCGCTGCAGCCCGTGCGCCTTGGTCACCAGGATGCCG
Source organism: Desulfobacterales bacterium (assembly GCA_025454075.1). Next base: position 529 of record JALOPD010000326.1, read on the forward strand.
CCGGCGCCGCGCCGCGAGGGGCGGGAGTAGCAGTAATGATCGTGCCGGGCGCCGGTGACCAGGTCCAGGTGGACGAACCCGGCGGCGGGGTCGGGGGCGGCGTCGAGGATCACGGCGGCGCCGCCGTCGCCCAGGGTGAGGGCGGCCATCTGGCCGTCGAAGCGGTGGCGCAGCTCGCGGGCGGCGGTCCGCGTCACCGGCAGGTTGTGCTCGCCGGAGACCACCATGCCGCAGCGCGCCGCGCCGCAGCGGATCAGGGCCTGCAGCACGTGGATGGCGGTCAGCATGCCGGCGCAGGCGTTGACCACGTCGAAAGCGCGGGCGGAAGCGGCGCCGATCGCCCGGGCGACGCGCACGGCGGTGGCCGGCTCGAGATGGAACTCGTTCTCGCCGTGGTGCTTGGAGATGCTGGCGCAGATGACGACATCGAGTTCGCCGGCCGGGTAGCGCGACATGGCCAGCGCCTTCCGCGCCGCCTGCACCGCCAGGTCGACGGCATACTCGCCCACCGCCTCCCGCCGCTGGCGGATGCCGGTGATGCGTTCCAGGTCCCACGGCGGCCGGCGCCGGCAGGAAACCAGCAGCTCCTCCATGGTCAGCACTTTTTCCGGGAGATAGGCCCCCAGGCTCTCGATGCGGACCCTCTGCCCGGCGCTCAAGAGTGCGTCTCCGCCGCGGCCAGGGCGCCGACCCCCTGGCGGAAGGTGATCGCCGGCCGGTAGCCCAGCTCGCGGCGGGCCTTGCCGATTTCGTAGCGGCAGTCGCTCGCCACCAGGCGCACGCCATAGCGCGTGAAGGCCGGGGGCGTGGAGCGGCGCCGCAGCCGGGCCCAGGCTTCCAGCAGCGAGGCGGCGGCGAAAGCCGCGGCAAAAGGCAGCGAGCGGCGCGGCGGCGCGAATCCGAGCGCGGCGGCGAGAAGGCGGAAGGCCTCGGCGGCCGTGATCTCCTCGCCGTCGGTGAGGTGGTAGACTTGCCCCGCGGCCGCCGGGACAGAGGCGGCCAGGATCATGCCCTGGACCAGGTTGTCGACATGCGAGAGGGCGATGCGATTGCGCCCGCCGCCGACCAGGACCATCTTCCCCCGGCGCAGCAGCGCGGCGAAGCGCGGCAGGAAGGTGGCGTCTCCCGGCCCCCAGATCACCCCCGACCTGACCACCACCGTTTCCAGGCCGTCCTGCCCGTGCGCCCGGCGCACCAGCTCCTCGCCGGCGATCTTGCTGGCCGTGTAGGCGTCGCCCGGCCGCGCGGCCAGCGGCGTTTCCTCGTCGACGGGCGCGCCGTGGCGCGGCAGGCCCAGCACGGACAGCGAGCTGACGTGAACCAGGCGGCGCACGCGGTTTTTGCGGCAGGCGGCGATCACGGCCGCCGTCCCTTCGAGATTGGCACGCCGGAATTCCCCGGCTTTTCCCCAGTCGCCGACGCGGCCGGCGGTATGGAAGACCACCCGCTGCCCGGCGCTGGCCCGGGCCAGTGAATCCCCGTCGGCGAGGTCGCCGGTCATGATCTCGATGCCGAGGGAAAGGAGGCGCGAAACGTCGCTGGTCGGACGGGCCAGGGCACGCACCTGATAGCCCTGGCCTTCAAGGGCCACCGCCAGGCGGCCGCCGAGGAAGCCGGTCGCCCCGGAAACCAGGGCGGACACCCCGGTGACCAGGGCGGTCGAGCCCCTTCCCGCGGCTTCGCTCACCCCGTCACCAGGTTCAGCTCCTCGCGCAGGGCGCGGCGCAGCGGCTTGCCCACCGCCGAGTGGCGCAGGCCGTCGCGGATCTCCACCGCCGACGGCACCTTGAACCTGGCCAGGTTCTGCCGGCAAAAGGCCAGGATCTCTTCTTCTTCCAGCGTCATGCCGTCGCGCGGCACAACGAAGGCCTTGACCAGCTCCCCGCGCACGGCATCGGGGATGCCGATCACCAGCGCCTCGAGGACCTTGGGATGCTCGTGGAGCACGGCCTCCACCTCGGCCGGGTAGATGTTCATCCCCGAGCGGATGATCATGTCCTTGAGCCGGTCTACGACGCGAAAGTAGCCGTCGCGGTGCATCTGGCCGATGTCGCCGGTGTGCAGCCAGCCGTCGCGCAGCTGCGCCGCCGTCTCCTGCGGGCGCTGCCAGTAGCCTTTCATCACCTGGGGGCCGCGGACGATGATCTCGCCGGGGCGGGTCCATTCCCCTTCGAAGGGCATGTCGAGCAGGCCGGTCTCAAAGTCGACCACCCGCGCCTCGGTGCCGGGATAGGGCAGGCCGATGGTGCCGTGGCGGTCGTCGCCGAAGGGCGGGTTGCCGTGGGTCACCGGCCCGGCCTCGGTCAGCCCGTAGCCCTCCACCGGGCGCACGCCGGTGCGCTCGATGAACGTGCGCTGCACGGCCGGGGCCAGCGGCGAGCCGGCGCAGGGGCAGACGCGCAGCGAGCGCAGGTCGCGCGTCTCGATGCCGGGATGTCCGGCGATCGAGATGAGGAAGGTCGGCACCACCGGGAAGATCGTCGGCCGCAGGCGCTCGATGGTCTGGATCAGGCCGGCGGTGTCGGTGGGCAGCGGCGCCAGCAGGATGGTCGCAGCGGTGCGCAGCCCCAGGTGCAGGCAGCAGGTGAGGCCGAAGCCGTGGAACAGGGGGACGGCGGCGAGCGACACTTCCACGCCGTCGCGGATGCCGGCCCACAGGCGGTTCTGCTCGGTGTTGACCAGCAGGTTGCGGTGCGACAGCTCAACCCCCTTCGAAACGCCGGTGGTGCCGCCCGTATAGAGCAGGACCGCGGTGTCCCCGGGCTCCACCCGCACGGGACGGGGCGTTCCCTCGCCGAGCATGTCGCGGAACCACAGGTCGTCGGGGCCCAGGCGGAACTTGGCCAGTTTCCGCTCCTTGGTCAGCGAATAGAGGGCCCAGAGCAGCGGCGGGAAATACTCCTTGATGCGCGCGACCACCACATGGCGCAGGCCGGTCTTCGCCCGCACGCCGTCGAGCAGGGGGAAGAAGCGGTCGAGCGTAACGGCGATGGTGGCGCCGCAGTCCTTGAGCTGGTACTCGGCTTCGCGCGCCGAATAGAGCGGGTTGAAGGGAACGACGATGGCCCCGGCGCGGACGGCCGCCAGGTAGGCGATGACGAACTGCGGGCAGTTGGGCAAATAAAGGGCCACGCGGTCGCCCGGCTGCACGCCGAGCCCCTGCAGCGCCGCGGCGAAGCGGTCCACGTCGCGTTGCAGGCGGCGGTAGGAGAGGGGATAGGTGAACAGCCGGCCTGCGGCGGGCATGGCCAGCAGCAGCGCCGTGCGCTCGGGATATTTTTCAGCGGCCCGGGGCAGGAGGTCCTGCAGCGTCATGTCGGGCGCCGCGACGTCGCGGGGAACATGGGCCTCGTAGTGCTTCAGCCAAGGATGGTTCACTTGCATGTCATTTTCTCCAGAACGAATTCCCGGACAACATCAGGCGGCATCCTGCCGCTCAAGCCGAAATGCGAGTTTCCGCTCTCTTATTCTGGGGAAATTCGCCGGAAATGTCAACGGCAGGCCGCCGATCCCAACAAGACCGCGCGACTGAAGCGGATCGCGGGTCGCTCCAGGACCATGAAGCCGGCCTGCTCCATGCGGGCGATGGCATCACGGAATTCGCCCCGGG
>JALOPD010000092.1 GCA_025454075.1 Desulfobacterales bacterium
TGGTCAACATCGTGAAGATATGAGCGGAAGGAGGTGATCTTTATGACCAAGGCATTTTTCATCGACACGACCACCTGCACCGGCTGCCGCGGCTGCCAGGTCGCCTGCAAGCAGTGGAAAAAGCTGCCGGCGGAAAAAACCGTCAACCGGGGGTCGTTTCAGAACCCGGCGGATCTCTCCTTCAACACTTACAAGCTCGTGCGCATGAGCGAGGTCGAGATCGACAAGAAGCTTCAGTGGCTCTTTTTCCCGGACCAGTGCCGGCACTGCATCGAGCCCCCGTGTCTGGAGGCCGCCGGCGAGCCCACCGCCATTTACAAAGACAAGGCCACCGGCGCGGTGATCTACACCAAGGTGACCAAGGACCTGGACGCGGATGCCATCATCGACTCCTGCCCCTACAACATCCCGCGCAAGGGGCCGGACGGCAGCCTGGCCAAGTGCGACATGTGCATCGACCGGGTGTCCAACGGGAAGCTGCCCGCCTGCGTCCAGACCTGTCCCACGGGCGCCATGAACTTCGGAGATTACAAGGAGATGCGGATGTGGGCCCAGGCGCGCCTGGGCGAGGTCCGGCGCAGATTCCCGAAGGCGACCCTGGTCAACTCGGACACGTTGCGGGTGATCTACCTGACCGCCTTCGAGCCGACCAGCTACTGGCAGTACGCGATCGCCGAGCACCGCGAGCTTGACATCACGCGGGCGGTGGCGATGCGGCAGCTCTTCAAGCCGTTCACCCAGTTCTTTGCGCAGCTCGGCTGATTGAAGAGCCTACACAAGTACCCGAGGGGGAGGGCATGGTTCCTCCCCCTTCATTTTTACGGGCAGCCGCCTAAGCGTTGCCGTTGAAGGACGGATGGCATGAGCATCGATGTTGAATACGGGCCCGAGTTTGTGAAACGGGCGGCCGCCGACCTCCTGGCGGTCCGGCCGTCTTATGGGGAGCTGATCGGTTTTTACGGCGACCTCTTCGCCGCGCAGGAAGAGGCCCGGCCGCGGGTCCGGGTCGAGCCGTTTCTCCTGCCGCCGGACCTATTGCGGGTCAAGCTCAGGGACAAGTTCCCCTTGACTCAGGTCGCGGAGATGCGGTTCGACCCCGAGGCAAGCGCAACGCTGTTCGAGGACCTCTGCCGGATCGCCGTCGAGCGCCGCTCGGGGCTTTCCGAGCCGGCGGCCGTTCTTCTCAAGCACGCCGCGAAGGTTGTCTCTCTCTTTCAAGGTTTTCTCGGAGGGGAAGAGGCTCAGCTGAAGCAGGCCGCCGACGGCTTCGGCGTGGGTCCCGAGGCCCTGAGTTTTTTTCTGTATCACAGCCTCCGGCCGTCCCTCTGCCGGTGCGAGCAGGACCTCTCCGGGTTCATCACCGATGCCCTCTCCTGGGAGAAAGGCTACTGCCCCATCTGCGGCAGCCCGCCCGCGTTGGCCCGCCTGGAGACGGACGGGCACCGGTTTCTGTTCTGCAGCTTCTGCTGGCACCGCTGGCCCGCGCGCCGCACCGTCTGCCCATTCTGCGACACCGTCGACCCCGGCCGGCTTTCTTACCAGTACAGCGAAGAAGAGAAGGAGTACCGCCTGGACCTCTGCGATGCCTGCCGGAAATACGTCAAAACCGTGGACAGCCGTCAAATGTCGCGCTTGTCCTATCCTCCGCTCGAGCAGATCGCCAGCCTGCACTTGGACATCAAGGCCGCCGAGGCCGGCTATGAAACCGGGTCGCCCGCCACGCCGCCGGTTTGAGAAATCCCCCAGCCCCTCTCTCACCCGGCGTAAGAACAAATAAAGCTCTGCAGCTGGCCGATTTGGTCCGGGGTCAGCTTTCCGAAACTCACCACACGTTTGCGCATCCGCTCATGACCGTCCGCGCTCGCCACGGAGGCGGCGGCCGGCAGGTCTGCGACCGTTTTCACCGGGATCCGCTCGAGGAAAAGGCCACGGGTGAAATCCGGGACGAGGATGTCGATTTCATCCGTCGCCGCCTCGCACGAACCGTTGATTTGGCAGTAGATGATTTCAGCACCCTCGTCGTTGATGCGCAGCAGCTTGCCCGGCCGTGATGGGGCCGGCCGCATCACGGCCAGAGGGTTGCCGGTCGTGGCAAGCCGCTGGTGGCGGCGGCGTTCCATGTTTTTCGGGAGGCTTTTCATTTTGCACCTCGTTTACGGATTCACTCTAGCCGTCTGAATGAGGGCTTCTTGATAGAAACGCTGCCGTAAGTACTGATGAACGGCATGCGGCCGCATGCTGACCTTTTGAGCGATCATCTCCTGCACCAGCGCGTCTTTGTTCTTGGACAGAAACTCCGTTCTCAGGGCCGCCTGCCGGCCGTAGGCTTGAAGGTTCTTGGAGCGGGAGGCGGAGTGCACCACCTTGCAGCTGTAGCTGTCGATCTCCTTGTCGATGCAGTTGAGGTAGTAGTTCTTCTGCTGATCGGCGGGCGATTCGTCGCCGCAGGCCGGAAGTGCCCACATGCCGATCGCCAGCCATGCCATTGCAATAGCCATGAAGTGTCCGGGTTTCATTTCGCTGCTCCTTTCGTTTTTGGGTTGAGGCGTTTTGGGACGCTGCCGGCGCCGTTACGTCCGGTTCGGCGTTCCGCTTGCTTGAGCCCAATTAAAGCACAGCGGCGAAGGGTTACAACCCAACGAAAACCCTAAAAAAATACTAGCATCCGGGGAAAACGACTAGCGACAAGCCCGCAGTGGACATCCGCCGGCCATGAATCGGGAGCAGGCTTCAGAAGGCGAGGTGCAGGGTCAGCGCAGGGAGAGCAGGTGGGTGCGTAGCCCGGTCTTCTGGTTGGTGAGGCCGAATTTGCGTCTCAGGTTGTTCCGGTGGACTTCGATGGCTTTGGGCGTTACGCTGAGCACATCCGCAATTTCCTTGGTGCGCTTGCCCTGGACGATGAAGTTGGCCACATCGATTTCAGTCGAGGTCAGGCGGGGGAAGTTGGGCGCCAGGTCGTGAGCGAACGGCGCAAAGATGGAATTCAGGCTTTCTTCCAGAAGTCGCAGAGAGTCTAAGGCAGCCTTGTCTCGAGTTTTCTCCTTGGCCTTCTGGAGATAGGGCAAGGTGACTTTGTTGAGGTTGTTTCTGAGGGTCTCCTCATTGATTATCCGGTGCTCCTCCACTTTTTTCATTAAAACGTTCAGGGCCGTGTTGGCCTCCTCCAGACTCTGGTTTTTGTGCTTCAACTCGTTTTCCTTGGCTTCGAGCTCGGCCTGATATTTTTTCCGCTCGGTGATGTCGCGGGAGATCCCCATGAACCCTATGGGCTTGCCGTGGATGTCACGCTTGAGGGTCACCGAGACCTCCACGAACCGCCGCGAGCCGTCTTTGCGGATGCACTCCCAGTCGAAGGCGTGGGCCGGCACCCCCGTGAGGTAAACCTGATGGAACACCCTGAACACCTCTCGGTTGTTGTATTCATCTACGATCCTGCGATTGTTCATCCCGAGCATCTCCTCCCGGGTGTACCCGGTGATGCGCAGCAACCCCTCGTTGAAAAAGGTGTAGTTGCCGTCGAGATCGACCTCGTAGTAGCCGTCCTGGATGTTTTCGATAATCATGCGGTAGCGCTCCTCGCTTTCCCGCAGCGCTTGCTCCGCCAATTTGCGCGGCGTGACGTCGCGTGCAATGCCCATGAAGCCGGCCGGGTTATCGTCCGCATCCTTCTTCAGGGTCACCGAGACCTCCACGAACCGCCGCGAGCCGTCCTTGCGGATGCACTCCCAGTCGAAGACATGGGCCGGGACCCCCGTGAGGTATACCTGGTGAAAGACCTGGAAAACCTTTTTGTGGTTGTAGTCATCGACGATTTTACGGTTGTTCATGCCGAGCATCTCCTCTCGGGTGTATCCGGTGATGCGCAGCAGCCCCTCGTTGAAAGAAGTGTAGTTGCCCTTAAGGTCGACTTCGTAGTAGCCGTCCTGGATGTTTTCCAGGATCAGGGCACACCTCTCCTCGCTGATTTTCAGGGCTTTTTCGGCCGCGGGGCCGGATTGAGCGGCGAAGCTTTTCTTGGATATCCGCGCCGGGGCTGCCTTGGACATGAGGCGCCTCTCTTTCCGAAAAGGATTGAATTCGATGAATATCCGGCTGGGGCGGCGCTGCAGGGGGCAAGCTGCATCAGGGACGAGTGGGCTGTGGGATCGGAGATCCGCTTGGAGTCGAGAGCGATGCCGGCGCAGCCGATTGAGAGTGGCGCTTCCGCGCCACCCCCTGACAATCGCAGCGGGGCCGGGGAGGTGCAAACTCGACCTGCCCTGCGGATAGAAAGATATCAGATGTTAACAACGGTCCAAACCTGATTTTTCCCGCAGGATTCCCTTAGATTTTATAGGGGGTCTTGCAGCCGGGACAGATAACTCATCAGGTTGGCCTTCTTGTGGGTCAGGCCCAGTTTTTTGCGGATCCGCCAGCGGTGGCTTTCGGCGGTCTTGTATGAAATGTTCAAAGCGGCGGCGACCTGGGTGGTGCTCTTTCCGAGCCGGATTAGGTTGGCAACCTCCAGCTCCGTTCGGGTCAGATCAATCTGAACCGAGGTGAGCCTTTCAGAAAAGGGCGACATGATCTCGCCGAGATTGGATTTCAAGAGGTCCACCAGAAACCGCTGGCGTTCGCTCAAACGAGTGTCGCCGAGGGCGTCCAGGTAAGGCGCCACCAGCCGCCTGAGGTTGACGAGGATTCGCTTCTGGATGATGGTCTTGTCCTGCTCCCGCTTGCGCAGCAGAACCTCCAGGGCCGTGTTCATCTCCTGCAGGCGCAGGGTTTTCTCTCTGAGCTGTTGCTCCCGGCGGCGCAGGGCTTTTTCGGCGCTTTTCATCGCGCTGATGTCGGTTACGACGGCAAAGCTCCCCTGGAACCGGCCGGCGGCGTCGAAAGTCGCCCTCGGCGAGACGATGGTCGTGATGGTGCCGCCGGCCTTGGTGGCGAATTGGATTTCATAGGGCGTCTCAATACCCCTCTGGCGCATGGCCAGCTGCTTTTGGTGAAGGCGGCGGTTGCGCTCGTCCATGAAGTCGCCGATTTTTTCCCCAACGATTTCGCTGCGGACGTAGCCCAGCATATCGAGGAATTTGGCGTTTACATAGGTCAGCCGGCCCTCTGCATCCACGATCCCGAACCCCTCATTGAGGGTTTCCACCAGGGATTGGAATTGATGCTCACTGCAGGCCAGCTCGGCTTGAATCTGCTTGCGTGTGATTATCTCCTGCTGCAGGACATTCTGTTTCGCCGCAATTTCCAGGGTGTTCCTTTTGACCTTCTTCTCCAGCTCGTTGCGGGCTCTCTTAAGCTCTTCCTCGAGCTTCTTGCGGGCGGTCACATCGCGGTCGATGCCCCTGAAACCGCGGAACCCACCCTGTTCGTCGATGATCGGCACCCCGCTGGTTTCCAAGACCACCCGGCGGCCCGACTTGTGCAAATTGACGTTCTCAAGGCCCGCAAACGGCTTCTTGGTTGCTGATATGGCGCCGAAGTCCCGGCGGATCCTTGCGGCTTCCGCGGGCGGCATGAAGTCAAAAGGTGTTCGTCCGATGACCTCCTCGGGCGGATAGCCGAGGATGTCCGCGACCGCCCGGTTGCTGAAGGTGTATCTGCCCTCCGGATCCACCTCCCAAATCCAGTCGCTCGTGACTTCCACCAGGCTTCGATATTGTCTCTCTTCCTGGTGCCGGGCGGCGGCGTGCTTCGGACCGGCGGCGACGTTGATGCCAGGCGTCTGTTGAGGGTTGTGCGATTGCATCATGCGGTCTGCCCCTCGGGTGTTCGTAGTTGGGAATGCGTGCGCCACTTCGGCTGAAAGCGCTTTATCAAGGCGAAGGAAGAAGTTTTTCCGGCAACGTGCGACGGAGTGCGTTCCGCAATTGCTTTTTCTGAGACAGCGTGAGAATAGAAGTGGAAACCGAGAACAGGATGCATTTGAGACAAGGTAGTAGTCTTGAGGATAAAAATAGCATAAAACCGGTCGGGCGTTCAAGTCAGATCGCAGCCGAATGTCCGCTTCGTCGAGAGCGGCTTCAAGGCCTGAAAGGGATCCGGAGGGCGGGTAGAGCAGCAAAGCGGAGCAAAAAAGTAGGGTTAGCGCTCGCAGGCTTTCCTGCAGGCTTTCCTTGACAACCCGCATGAGGTAAAATAACGTCGAGGATTATAGGCCATCCTACACACTTCAAAATCGGAGAGTGATCGGAATGAAATCCCCTTCTACCAACGCCAAGCTCAACCAGTGGGTCCAGGAATGTACAACCCTGTGCCAGCCCGACAGCGTTCATTGGTGCGACGGTTCCACCGCGGAGTACGACCGGCTCATGCAGCAAATGGTTGCCGGCGGCGCCGCCATTCCAGTCAAAAATCGCCCCAACAGCTTTCTCTTTCGCTCCGACCCGAGCGACGTCGCCCGGGTGGAGGACCGCACCTACATCAGCACACCCACCAAGGTCGAGGCCGGCCCCACCAACAACTGGATCGACCCGGCTGAGCTCAAGAAGACGATGACCGGTTTTTACAAGGGCTGCATGCGGGGCCGCACCATGTACGTGATCCCCTTCTCCATGGGCCCCATCGGCTCTCCGATCGCGAAGATCGGGATCGAGATCACCGACAGCCCTTACGTCGTTTGCAATATGCACATCATGACGCGGGTCGGGACCAAGGTTATCGAGGTCCTGGGCAAGGACGGCGAGTTCATTCCCTGCCTGCACTCCATCGGCGCTCCGCTCGCGAAGGGGCAGAAGGACGTCCCCTGGCCCTGCGCCCCCATCGAGCAGAAGTACATCAGCCACTTCCCGGACGAGAACTTGATCTGGTCCTACGGCTCCGGCTACGGCGGCAACGCTCTGCTCGGCAAGAAGTGCCTCGCCCTGAGGATCGCCTCGGCCGTGGCCCGGCGCGAAGGCTGGATGGCCGAGCACATGCTGATCCTGCGGCTGACCAATCCCGAAGGGCGGCGCTTCCACATTGCGGCCGCATTTCCCTCGGCCTGCGGCAAGACCAACCTGGCCATGGTCCAGCCGACAGTGCCCGGGTGGAAGGCCGAGTGCATCGGCGACGACATCTCCTGGATGAAGATCGGCCCGGACGGCCGCCTCTACGCCATCAACCCGGAAAGCGGGTTCTTCGGGGTCGCGCCCGGGACCTCCTACGATTCCAACCCGGCCGCCATGGACACCCTGAAGGAGAACGTGATCTTCACCAATTGCGCTCTCAAAGACGACGGGGACATCTGGTGGGAGGGCTTCGGCGGGCCGCCGCCGGCGCACGCGATCGACTGGAAGGGCAAAGACTGGACGCCGGAGGACAAACGGGACGCGGCGCACCCGAACGCCCGGTTCACAGCACCGGCGCGGCAATGCCCCGTGATCAGCCCGGACTGGGAAAAGCGCGAAGGGGTGCCGATCGACATTTTCATCTTCGGCGGGAGGCGCGCCTCCGTGGTGCCGCTTGTGCACGAGGCCTACAACTGGGACCACGGCGTCTTCATGGGGTCGACCGCGGCCTCGGAAACCACGGCAGCCAACATCGGCGCGGTCGGCAACCTGCGCCGCGACCCCTTCGCCATGACGCCTTTCTGCGGCTACAACATGGGCGACTATTTCCAGCACTGGTTCGAGAGGGGCGACGCGCTCGGCGCCAAGGCCCCGCGCATCTTTTATGTCAACTGGTTCCGCAAGAGCCCCGAGGGCAAGTGGCTGTGGCCGGGCTACGGCGAGAACAGCCGGGTGCTCAAGTGGATGTGCGACCGTGTCGCCGGAAAGGCCGAGGGCCGCAAGACGCCGATCGGCCTTCTGCCGAAGGAGGGCGAACTCGATCTCACGGGGCTTCCGATCGCAGCGCAGGACCTGGCAGAGCTCATGAGGGTGGACGCCGCTGCCTGGAAAGCCGAGCTTCCCGACATCGACCGGCACTTCAAGCAGTTCGGCGACCGGCTGCCGGCCCGCCTCAACGCCCAGCTCAAGGCTTTGAAGGAGCGGCTCGGCTAGCGCATCATCGATTCAAGACGATCAGGGGCGGCCGCGGAAACGGGGCCGCCCCTGCTGCGTTTGAGGGTTTTGCTTAAAGCCGGCGGCATGCCTCGCGTCATCGATTCCGCCGCCGGGAACCGGCGGCGGAATGCAGGATTCGCCCTCGCAGCGATTCACTTCCACCGTTACGTGCGCGATCTCGTCAAAGTCCTCAATCAGTTTTTTGTAGTGCTCGGGAGGTTGCGGGTGGTGGGTGACAATCGATAGAATGACGGAAAGGCTGCCGGCACCGACCCGCCAGACATGGATATCGGACACCCGGTTGTCGGACTCCGCCTCGATCCGCTGCACGATCTCCGAAACAAGCTGCGGGTCCACGTCGCGGTCGAGCAGGATGCGGCCGGTGTCCAGCAGGAGGCCGTAAGCCCATTTGGTGATAATCGCCGCGCCGACGATCCCCATGAAAGGGTCCATCCACACCCAGCCGAAGGTCTTCCCGGCAATTAGGGCGATGATGGCCAGCACCGAGGTGAGGGCGTCGGCCAGCACGTGCAGGTAGGCCGCCCTGAGGTTGTGATCGTGACCGTGCCCCTTGCCGTGTACGCCGGCGTGGTCATGAGAGTGCCGGTCCTGGAGCATGAAGGCGCTGACCACGTTGACGATCAGGCCCACCACGGCCACCGCTATGGCCGCGTTGAAACGGATGGCGTGGGGCGAGATCAGGCGCTGCAGCGACTCGGCCGCCATCACGATTGCAACCGCCGCGAGCACCACGGCGCTGGTGAACCCCCCGAGTTCCGCTACTTTGCCGGTGCCGAAGGTGAACCGGGGGTTGTCGGCGTGCCGCCGGGCGAAGTAATATGCCAAGGCCGTGATGCCCAGGGCCACCGCATGGGTGCCCATGTGCCAGCCGTCCGCCAGCAGCGCCATGGAGCCGAAGGCCAGGCCGGCACCGATCTCGACCGCCATCATGACCAGCGTCAGGGCGATCACCCGGTGGGTGGACCGCTCGCCATGGTCGGTATCCGGGTCGAAACGATGGTTGTGCTGCCAGCGATCGAGTGTATAACGATGCATGCGTGTAATCTTAAGCAGTGACTTCTTTTTAGTAAACACCCCAAGGAGGCTCGAATGGAAGCCATCGAGATCGTGGCCAAGTTGATGGAACTGTCGGCGCTGACCGCCCCCAAGAGCAAGGGGGTGAATTTCGTATTCACACGGGTCTTGACAGGCGACGCCCTTCAGAAACTCGCGGATGAAATGGTCCACTTCGGCGAGCGGACCGGCAAAAAGGACTTCGACCGCGACGCCAAAGGGGTTTCCCGCTCCGGGGCCGTGGTGCTCATCGGGCTGAAAGACTCAAAGGCGGTCGGCCTTGACTGCGGGGCCTGCGGGTACCCGGACTGCAAGAGCCTCGATCAGCAAGCCAAGAAGGAGAAGGAGTTTTCCGGACCGGTCTGCGCCTTCCGGCTGCTCGACATGGGCATCGCTTTAGGTTCGGCCGTCAAGACCGCGAGCATGCTCAACGCGGACAACCGCATCATGTATCGGATCGGGACCGTGGCTCGCGAAATGAAGATGGTGGACTGGGATTTCGTGATGGGGATCCCCCTTGCGGCCACCGGGAAGAATATCTTCTTCGACCGTTAGGGATGGTGTTCTTGATCAGCGTGCCGAAATGACCGATGAGCGCCGTGTTGTTGTACCAGCAGCGGCAGGTCCGGTCGCAGGAAATACGTTTCCGTTCCTGTTGCAGGGCGGTTGAATTCCAGATCCTGGAAAACGGCTCTTCGCGCACGGAGCCGACGCTCACATGCTGCTCCAGGCAAGGGTAGACATGGCCCCATGGGTCGATCCGCGCCATCAGCACCCCGGCGTAACAGGGGGCATCCGGCACTCCCTCCCCGGCCTCGATGCTGTCGACCCATTGTTTCATGTAGGGGTCTTTGGCCAGCTTCGTGCCCTGCAACTGTTCGGATATAACGGCGGCGTCAACGCTAAGGGAGGCCTTCTGCATCCCGGTGTAATACGCATCGCCGCACTGATGGACCGGCTGGAAAAGGACATCGTCGGCCACCCCGCGCCAATCCGCATAGAATTTGCGGACCTCGCGTGAATTGTCATCCGAGACGGTCATGCGGACCCGCAGGATCGGCGTGCCGTTTGCCCGCTGTGCCAGGAAGGACTCGATGCCGCGTTCGATCTCGTTATAAGAGCCGGCCCGGCCGCGAATGCCGTCGTGGCAGGCGGCGGTGGCGCCGTCCAGGCTGACGGTCACGCAGGTGGCGCCGCTGCCCGCGATGTCACGCCGGTATTTCTCGACCAGCATCCCGTTGGTGCAGAGGTTGACGGACATGCCGCGCGCTGCAAAGCCTTCGATGATGCGGAACACATCCTCGCGCAGCAGCGGCTCACCGCCGGCAATGCTGATCTGGTGGACGCCCAGCTCCTCGAATTCGCGGGCGAGGTTTCGGTAGGTTTCAAGGGGCAGCGCGTCCCGCCGCGGGTCCTGCCAGCGTTGGCACATCCGGCAGCGCAGGTTGCACTGGTAGGTGATGTCCAGCTCGGCCATGTAGGGCCCGGCCGGCAAAGGAAGACGGTTTTGGTCCGCCAGGAGGTTTTTTCTGGAACTCCAAAGGGACTTGGCAAACCCCCTGGAGAGCAGCATGTGGCGATAGGACCAAAAGTTATGAAATCGCATGTCCGGTTACCGGCACCAAAGTGAGACCGCTTACGGCTTGCCGCAGCGTCATTCGAAGAACCCGCTCTCAGACAGTTCGAGCCGTTTCACACACCTCAACTCTTATCCTATGCATCACTGTCGAAAAAGGCAACTTTCTTGATTCATTCAGGAGAGATGAAAGGAGTTCTGGCTATCGCCGTCCGGGCGTAGTGGAGCATCGTGACGAAATCATATACCGGCAGCCCCACCGCCTCCTGGACCGCAGCCGCGTAGGGCGGGAGGTTCGAGCACTCCAGCAGGACGGCCCGGATGGCGGGGTCTGCCGTAACCATGCGCCGGGCCTGCGCCACCACCTCGGCTGAGACTTTTTCGACCTCCAGCCGCCCGTTGCCCGAGAAGATCGCCTCTCTGAAAAAAGGCTCATTTTCAAGGCCGCACACCGTGAGCCGGCCCGCATCGCCGCCGGCGCGTCGCAGGTGTTCCGGGGTGAGGTTGGCGGCATCCGCCGTCAAAACCCCCACGCGCGCCTGCGGGTGCAGCGTGTGTTCGATGAACGGCAGCTGCAACAGGCTTGAGGTGAAGACCGGCACGGGGAACTCGGCCGCGAGTTCCTGCTGGAACAGGACCATGAAGCCGCAGGTCGTGGTCAGGGCTTTCACGCCCCGGCTCACCAGTTCCCACCCGGCGTCGATGAACGGTTCCAGCAAAGACCGATCGCGCTCGCCGATGAGGCGCCCGAGCGTCGCACCGGCGATCGTCCGGCAGATCACCGGAAAGGGAAACGTGGCGGGGTTGCCGACATCCCCCGGGATGCGCCGGATCCGGGCGTCCATCACCAGGATGCCGATGGCGGCCGCGGGTGCAGCGGTTGGTTTCGCACTCATCCGGACTATTTACCATCAGCCGTTCCAACAGACAACCGGCTTGCCCAATAATTGCTTGACACTTTTTGTTTGGCGCTGCTATTTGCTGACAGTTCAACCGCAGAATCGGCCGCGCGGCCGGTTTTCCAACCATTTCGGGAGGTGTCGAATGAAGAGGAGCATCGGGGTTTTCGCAGCTGTTGGTGCGCTCATGGTCTTGGCGGCCCTGCCGCTGCAGGCGCAGCAGGTCACCCTCACCTGGACGGCCGGCGGGGCCGGCGGCGGCTGGTACAGCATCGCCGGCGGCATCGCCACCATCGTCAAGGAAGCCGACCCGGACATCGTGATCAAGGTCGTCCCCGGCGGCGGGCTTCAGAACCCGGCCGTGGTCGCGAGCAAGGGCGCGGAAATCGGCTGGGGCCTGCCCTTCCTGAACGCGGCGGCCTACAAGGGCATGGCACCGTTTGAAAAACCCCTCGATGAGCTGCGCGCCCTGGCAGGCGGCATGAGCATGAACTACTTTCACTTTTACGTGGATGCGCAATCCCCGCTCACTACGATGGACGAGATCTTCGGCCAAAAGAAGAAAGTGCGCCTCGCCATCTCCCAGGCCGGCAGCTCCGACACCTGGGTCCTGGAGCGCGTGCTCGACTCCTACAAGACGAGCATCCCGGACCTGGAAAAAGCCGGCTTCACGTTCCTGCGCGGCAACTATGCCTTCCAGGCGAACCAGTTCAAGGACAGCAACGCCGACGGCGTCTTCACCTTTCTCGCCATCCCCGGCGCGGCCGTGACCGAGGCCTCGGTCGGCCGCAAGCTCAAACTGATCGATTTTTCGGACAGCTCGCTC
>JALOPD010000093.1 GCA_025454075.1 Desulfobacterales bacterium
TGATCCGCATGCGGCGGGGCCCCGCGATCAGGTCGGCGGCTTTCATGAAAATCGCCAGACGGTCCGCCCAGGCCATATCGGCCCAGGCGGCGGAGGCGCGGTGCGCGGCCTCGACGGCCATCGCGGCCTCCTCGGGACCGGCCAGGTGGCAGACGGCCAGCCGGTGGCGGTGGTCGTGGGGCACGGTGCATGCGGACGTTCGGCCGGTTCGCACTTCCCGGCCGCCGATGATCAGCGGGATCTCGATTTCCCTGCCGCGGAGGTCGCTCAGCGCGGAGCGTATCCGGGGCCGCTCAGGGCTTCCAGGGGCGTAGGACAGCGTGGGTTCGTTCTGGGGCGGTTCGATGGTGATGGCAGCGTTCAGCATGACGACTTTCCTGATCCTTTCTGTCGACTCCTCAAGCAGCTGGAGCTGGCGCCCAGCGTCATTCTATCTCGGACGAAGCGCATGGATGGGTTGGTGGTTTGCGGGAGCGGCATTTCAGCCGCGATGTTCGATCGGTTGAGGCGTCGCGGCCGGAAAGCCGCACCCGCATGAAAGCACATACCTGGTATCCTTCCGCCAATAAAGTGGTGCCGGCCGGCCGGCAATTCAATCGGCACACAGTTTTTCGATGCGCACGGCGCAGGCCTTGTATTCCGCTGTCAGCGTCGACGGGTCGAAGGCCGGGTTCGTGAGCCAGTTGGCATTGGTGTCCCGGAAGTGAAACGACATCCATACCAGGCCTCTGGGGACCCGCGCAGTGACTCTGGCCTTGATTTCGACCCGATCGCGCCGCGACCGGGCGCAAATGCGCTCGCCGTCACGGATGCCCAGTTCGGCCGCGTCCCGGGGCGAGATGTCGGCCGTCTCCTCGCTCAGGATCTCGTTCAGGCCTTCGCACCGGCCGGTCTGGGTGCGGGTGTGGTAGTGGGCCAGGCGTCGGCCGGTGCTCAGCACCAGCGGATAGTCCGCGCAGGTCTCCTCGGCCTGTTGGACGTTCAGCTGCAGGGCCGTCCAGTCGGCTGCATCCGCGGGAAGATTCGCGGCGCAGGAATGGTTCCCGGAGGCCAGCAGCAGTTCCAGTACCACGCGGCGGGCGGCGACGACCCGTGGAGACTCGGTCTGCACCGCCTGACCGGGTGCGGCGGGGGTTGAGCAGGCCGCCACGAGCGACCGGGCCCCTTCCACCTCCACGACGCATATGCGGCAGGCCCCGGTCGAGGCGGCGCCTTTCAAATGGCACAACGTCGGGATGTCGACTCCGGCGGCTCGCGCCGCCTCCAGAATGGTCTGCCCAAAAAACCCGGGTCGCCGACCGGCATGCGGCGGCCCGGGGATTTCGACGTCTTCGTTCCCTCGAGGCGCCTACTTGAGCTTGGAAACGGTGATGAAGTGTTCCTGCATGGCGATGCCGCCGCCGGCCGGGTCCCAGAGATCGAGCCCGCCCTGCATGAAGCGGTTGTCGGCCAGCCCCTTGCCCAACGCCCGGCTCTCCACCGGCAGCCGGTGGCCGAAACCGTGCACCACGAAAACGGCCTCCGGATGGATGAGCGGCGTGACCTTGGCGGAAATCGTTTCGGAGTAGCCGTTGCGGCTGACCGAGACGCGCTCGCCGTCGACGATTTTCAGCGCGGCGCACCGCGCAGCGGCCGAAGGTCAGTCGGAACTCGCCGTTGGGCGGGCGCTTCGGGGGCGCGTACGGCTTGAGGGATGCGAGGCCCTGGGTTTCAAGCTTTTCGGAGATGATTTCGATTCGGCCGCTGGGGGTCGGGATCTTAAGTTCATCCGGCTTGGCGTACCGGGGGGCATTCGCCAGATTGACGAAACCGGTGGCGTTGAAATCCTCCGGCCGGACGCCGGTGTCCTTGAGCTGGTACTCCCAGATGGCTGCGATGGAATCGAAGGCCAACTCCTTGATTCCCAGGCGCCTGGCCAGGCCGCAGAGAATCTCCCAGTCCGCCCGGGTGTCGAATCGCGGCGGGACGGCGCGCTGCCGGGCGAAAAAGTGAGGCTTCAAGCCGTTCTTGCAGGCGAGGATGCTTTCGCGCTCGAGATACGGGGACAGCGGCAACACCACGTCCGAATACCAGGCCGTGTCCGACCAGGTGAAGCTGACGGATACGAGCAGATCCAGGTGGTCGAACTGCCGGGTCAGTCGGTCCGGGTCGGGGAATCCCATGAGCGGGTCATGGCGGTAGGCGATGTACGCCTTGACGGGGTAGGGATCGCCGGATTCCATCGCGCCGTACACAAGGTGCGCCAGGCCCGGCCCGCCATCGAAGTGCTTGTAGCGCCAGCCGACGCCGTCGACCCGCTTTTCGGCGGGCTTGGGAACCAGGTCGACGAGCTTCTTCAGACCCTTGCGGCCGACGTCCCCGGGTTTGTTCGCAAACGGCAGGCCGCCCTTGGCGCCGATCGCGCCGAGCAGGGCGTTGATGATATAGATCGACCGGCAGACGTAAAAGGAGTCCAGGTAGCGCGAGGTCATCCACCCGGGGTGCCAGATGACGGCGGGCTTGGCGGCGGCCAGTTCGCGCACGAATCGGCGGATCTCGCCCGCGGCGACGCCGGTTTCCGTTTCGGCCCACTCCGGGGTGCAGCCGCGCACGAATTCCTCCAGCCGGCCGAGGTCCTTGATCCAGCGTCCTGCGAAATCCGCATCATAGAGTCTCTGGATGAGAAGCTCATGGATCACCGCCAGGTTCAGGGCGTAGTCGCTGCCAGGGCGCAGGAGCATGAACCGGTCGGCCTTGGCTGCCGAGATGGTGGCGCGGATGTCGATGACCGTGAGCTTGCAGCCGTTGGCCAGGGCCTCGGTAAGATTGTTGACCTCCTGGACGCTGATGGCCTCGAAGATGTTGCGCGTCTGGAGGACGACATGCCGGGCGTTCTTCAGGTCATAGACCAGGTCCTTGCGGCCCACCCCGGTGACGGACATGCAGGCGTGCTGCACGTTGCGGGCGCAGGAGCTGTCATGGTTCGTATAGTTGGGGGAACCGAGGCCCCGGACAAATGCCTGGTGCAGGTCCCGGAACGGCCCGCCGCGATCGGAAAATGCGATGCTGCGGGCGCCGTATTCTTGGGTAACGGCCTTCAGCCGCTTCGCCACCTCGTCCAGGGCTTCGTCCCAACCGACCCGGCGCCACTTGCCCTCACCGCGTGCGCCCTCCCGGATCATGGGGGCCTGGATGCGCTCGTGGTCCCGGATCAGGGCTTTGCCGGCGGCCCCGCGCGGGCAGATCGATCCCTTCATCGCGGGCACGTGCGGGTTGCCCTGCAGAAACTGGACCTCGCCGTTCTTCACTTCGACCATGATGGGGCAGCGCACCGTGCACATGCCGCAGATGCTGTAAACCGGCTGGGTCGTCATTCGATTGTCTCCTTATGAGTAATAGGCTGTTTCGACCCGGCAGCCCCGGCAGGGCGGACCGTGACCGGCGGGATAGGCCTCCCCGCATCCCGGACAGATGGCGCGCGGGTCCGACGGCGCTTTCGACAACAGCGCCGGCTTCACCTGAACCCGTCGCACGCCGAAAATCGTTTCCCGGGCAAGGCGGATTTCCGCGTTGAGGAGCTCGGACCGGTCTTTGCGTTTGGGCCTGGTTCCGAAGAACCAGTAGCGGGTCTCCGGGAAGGAATCCAGCCGCGCCGGGTCAACATGCACCCGGACGCCCTGTCCATTGCGCTTGTCGTAAAGCGTGACGGCGAAACGGCCCAGCGGCACCACCCGCAGCCAGCCGTTGCCGCACGTGCAGGGCGTGAGGAGCTGCACGGCATCCGGCAGGCATTTAGACGATTCGCAGACGGCGTCGAAAAGCACGCCGGGAGGCATGCGCGACATGGCGACATCGACCATCCTGGCGCCGATCATCACCCCGGGGGCGGCGTAGCCGTGAAAGCGTTGAACCAATTCGAGAGCCGCCTCGAAAGAATAGGTGCGGCCGCGGTTGTCTCGGCACCAGGGCGTCGAGTGCGGGGCTGCGTCATCAGGGAAATGGTCTGGTTTCGGCATGTATGGGTATGAATTCACGCGAGCGAAGTGACCACCTGAATAGCAGAGGACAGGAGATGTGTCAATTGTGATATATCGATACCGGCGGAACGATTCCGGCGGACGGCCGCATCGGGCCATGCGGCCGAGGAGTCAACCGTCGAGGTATGCAGACATGAGATCCTTGTAAACGGCGTCGGATTCCGTTTCCACGATTTTCAGCAGGCGCTGGAACTGCTTGAGCAGCGTTTCGCCCAGCGGCGTCAGCCGGGAGCCGTGCGGGTCCCGGATCAGCAGCGGCTTGCCCAGCCGCTCCTCGGTCGCGCTCACGCGCGCCCAGATCGCCCGGTAGCTCATTTTGAGCTCCAGCGCGGCGGCCTGCAGCGACCCGAGGCGCCGCACGGCTTCCAGGATCCGGTAGCGCCCCAGGCCGAAGACCACCTTGCCCTTATCGTCTTCCACCCAGATCTTGGATTTGATCCGAAAGGGCGACTCACCCCCGCTCATCGGCACTCCCCCCCATTTTTAGTTGATCATGCTCCGAACTGTCTGTGCGGCTGGAACCCGAGAAGGCTTTTATCAGCTTAAGGTGGGCTAAACAAGTTCGGCTGCGCGGCGACCGCGTCGCGGCAGTGAAGCCGCTACCGCGGTGCGAGGCTGGCCACGGATCGGCCGGTCAAGGATTCGATCCGTTCGAGGGATTTTCGTGCGGATTCAAGCTTGAAATAAATGCTGGTCACCGTCCGGCGATCGGCCTGATGAGCGTTCAAACGCGCCAGAAAACGCTCATCGAGGCCCACGAAGCGATCCTCACCAATCAGCTTGTCCGCCAGAAAGACGACCTCCGCTTCGCTGACGGGGTCTTCGTTTGCGACGCTGAGGTCCATGTGGCTCTCGACGATGGCGGCCATCGACGGCAGGTCCAGGTCGCGGAGCAGCCGACCGCCGCGGCGCGCGTGGTCGGGCTCTCCGCGTGCCAGATCGTGCACGAGCGCCGCCGCATGGATCAGCTCGATATTCAAACGGCACCCGGCGGAAACCAGCGCCCGGCCGATGCAAAGCGCCTGCTCGGCCACCGCCTGGCTGTGCGCCCATACGGCCGGGGAGACGTTCAATCGCTCGCGCAGGAGCGCATGGCACTCGGCCGGGGACAGGATGTCGCGGGTTTCCAATCGCTCCGCCATGCGGCGGTGATCCTCCGGATCATCCATGTCTTGAAGGATGAATTCGTCCGGGACGGGAACGTCGACGGCCTGGGTTTCAAATCCTTCGAGCAGGGCTCTGAGGCCGCTTTCCCCCCGCCCGTCCGCGATGGCCGCTTTGAAACGCCGCCCGATCAGGGGCGGATGCCCGCGCCGGCCCTGGAAGGTCGGGTGGCAGATCCCGCCGGTGCCGGCCCGGAACGCCGCCATCAGGCTGCGCAGGGTCGCCGGACGCACGAGGGGGATGTCCACGGGCAGGACGAAAAACGACGCGGTGCGTTCGTCCAGGCTCGATACGCCGGCCGCCACCGAAGTGAACATCCCTTCCGCGTAACGGGAGTTCAGCACCGCCTGCGCGCCCCACTGATGGATCCGGGGAGTCACCTCGGCGGCGCGATGCCCGACCACGACATGGATGCGCTCGACGCCAACGGACTGAAACAGCCGGATGACCCGTTCCAGGACCGTCTGTCCTCCGAGCGCTAAAAGGGGTTTGAAGTCACCCATGCGTTGCGATAAGCCGGCGGCCAGCACGAGCGCCGCAGCGGATGGGGGGGTCATGGGCGGCGCCTCCGGGCGCGGACCTGGACCAGTTCGGCCACGATGCTCAGGGCGATCTCCTCGGGGGTTTCCGCGCCGATGTCGATGCCGATGGGGGAGTGCACCCGCTGCAGCTCAGCTTGAGTGACGCCCTGCTTCAGCAGGGCGTTGAAGATATGGTCCCGTTTGCGCCGGCTGCCGATCATGCCGATGTAGGCCGCCTCCGTGCGCAGCGCCTGCATCAGCACCGTCTTGTCGTGCAGGTGGCCGCGGGTCACGATGACGACGAAGGCGCCGCGGTCGATCGCGAGGCCCTTCGATGCGGAGTCGAAGTCGGCGACCACGCGGACGTCCTGCGCCTCGGGGAAACGCTCGGCATTGGCGAAATCAGACCGGTCGTCCACGACCCGTACGCAGAACCCGGCGAAGGCCGCGAGCCGGGCCGTGGGTTGGGCGACGTGACCGGCGCCGAACAGAAACACGGTTTCCGGCGGAAGCACCGGATCGATGAGGACCAGCGACTCCCCGAGCGCCACGGTTCGCAGGCCGGTCGATCCGGAGTGGTTGAGGACCAGCATCTCGATGGTTGCGGCACCGAAGGGCAGATCGCCGCAGACCACGGTGGCGTCTTTCAGCAGGCAGTGATCGACGGCCGCCACGTTCCCGTCGGCGTATCGCAGTACGGTCAGGAAAAGATAGGGATCCGGCCGGCGCTGAACCTCGCGCCAGGCAGTGAGCACGACGGCCGCCGGGCTGCGCGGATCGATAGGCTCCATGAGCACCTCCAGCCGGCCGCCGCAGATCATGTCCATGGTGGCCTGCTCGGATGGCGTCATGTCGAAGGGGATGATCCGGGGCTGCCGCGTTGTCAGCACCTCGCCGGCGGCGGCGACCACCCGCGCTTCGAGCAGCCCGCCGCCGATCGTTCCCACCGCCCGGCCGTCCGCGGCGACGATCATGCGCGTGCCCGCCGTCCGGGGTGCCGACCCTTCGCGGTTGACGATCGTGGCCAGGACGAAGGGGTGCTGGTCGTCCAGCAGTCTGCCGGCTGTTTCTGCAATCAGGTTCATGCGGTCGATCGCTCCTGTCTTCGGTCGCTAAGGGTTCGCTTGGCGGCCCCAGTGGTGAACCAGTTCTCAGGGGTCAGTCGGACCGGGTCGATCTCCAGGAGCCCCCGGACGGCAGCGTCTCTGACGGCGGGCAGGCGCGCCAGCGCCGCGTGGACCTGCACCAACGTATCCGTAAACCGGCCGGGATCGCAGTGGACGGACACCCTCAGCCGGGCGGCGCCGTTGACGGGGATGATTTCCGCCTGGAAATTGAGCACCTCCGGTATGGCGAACAGGGTTTCGTCCAGGGCCGCCATGCCCAGGTGGGAGCCCGGTCCCAGGGGCGCTGCGTTTTGCAGCCGGCCCGCGACCTTGCCGAGGCGCCGCAGGGCGCTGCCGCAGGGGCAGTAGTCGGGCAGCCGACGGGCCAGGTCGCCGGTGCGGTAGCGGATCAGGGGCATGGCGCGATGGGTGAGCGTGGTGACGACCACCTCGCCCGTAACCCCGTCCGGCAGAATACGGCCGGTCTGCGGGTCGACCACCTCGACAAACAGGTCGGCCTCGCGCAGATGGTAGCCGTCGTGGGCATCGCACTCGACCCCGCCGCCATAGCCCGTCTCCGTCATCCCGTAGTGCTGATAGACGCCGCACCCCCAGGCCTGCCGGATGGCGGCGACGATGGCGACCGGGATGTAGTCGGTGCTCAGGAGAACGTTCTGAATGAGACCCGGCGGAATCCGAACGCTTCTCGGATGTTTCACCAGGGAGAGGACCTGCACGGGGATTCCCACCAGGACCTGGGTGCGGTGGGCGAGGATCGCATCGATGGCGTCTTCGGGGGCCTGCACCGGTCCGTGCACGACGGCTTCGGCGCCCATGCGGTCCAGCCCCCTGGCGAGCAGGTCGCCCACGCTGCCCGGCAGGCCGCCGGGCATCAGGACGAGGACCCGCTGGCCGACCTGCGTCAGGGTCGACATGCCGTGGTGGAAAAAGTCGACGGTCAGGTCGAGGTCGGTCCGGTCGAAAAACAGCCGCTTCGGAAACCCGGTGGTGCCGGAGGACCGCAGCGTGACCACCCGCGCCACCTCCGAATGCGAGACGCAGAGAAATTCAAGCGGATCGCGGGCGAGGTCTTCCGCCGTAGTGAACGGCAGCGCCGCGAACCCTTCGACATCCGCTGCCTTCGGGCCGGATCCTGCGGACAACCGCCGGCGATAGAACGGACTGCGCCGGGAGGCATACGCCAGGACGTGCCCGAGTTTTTTCAGCTGATAGCGGCTCACCTCGTCCCGCGTGAGGCGACGCTCCGGCGACAGGCCGATCCGGTCCTTGATCCAGCGGTCCAGGGGGGTGGTGCGCAACGCGTTCATCTTCGATACAGCGCCCTTCCATCGGCGGCGGTGAGGTTGAAGGCGCAGAACGGGACCATCCCGCGCTGCGGATCGAGAACATGGATGCAGCAGTCGCGCAGCCGCTCCAGGTCCAGGGTCCAGGCGTCCTGAAAGGCCATGGCTGAGACCGTGAAGGTGTGCGTCCGCGCCCGGTCGAGGAAATCGTCCAGCCCCATCGTCCGCCCGTCATGCGCGGCCGAAGCGGCCTCGGCATCCCTGTGCGGGGATGGCGCCGCGCCGTCCGCCCCCGCCCACTGCCGCGCCACGTGCGCCATGGCCCTCCGCGCGCCGTCTTCGGCCGGAATGGGCGCGCAGCAGCCGGCAGGCGGTCGGGGCGATTGCAGCCAGCGGAGCCGGCCGTCCGGCAGGACGACATAGCTGGCGTGAAACGAGCACCAGGCGTTCTCGCAGCCCGGCGGCCGGAAATCGGCGGCGCTGAATACCCCGGCGGACTGGTGCTCGATAGCGGCCATCACCTCCGGCAGGGTGAAGCGTGGAGCATCCTTCATCGACGGCGGATACCGTCCGAAATAACTGACGGGCTGGAAGTGGACGCCCCGCACGGCCGGGGACATCCGCACCGCCGCGGCCAGGATCCCGCCGACCGCATGGGTGTTGACCCCCGGGACCAGCGTGGGCACCAGCACGACCCCGATGCCCTGACCGGCGCAGGCGTCGATCGCCCGGCCCTTGATTGCCGCCAGCGCCCGGCCGCGCAGCTTCAGGTGCACCGCATCCTCGGTGCCGTCGAACTGCAGAAAGACGCTCGCCAGTCCGGCCCGCTTGAGTGCCTTCAGGTAGCCGCCGTCGTCCGCCAGCCGGATGCCGTTGGTGTTGAGCTGGATGAATGCGAAGCCGGCCGCGCGGCCGGCGGCGACGATGTCCGGCAGGTCGTCCCGCAGCGTGGGCTCGCCGCCGGAGAGCTGAATGTTGCTGCCGGGGGCCATGCTCCAGGCCTTCCGGAACCAGCCGTGGATCTCTTCCTGGCCGGGGTCGGCCTCGCCGTCCGCTTTGGACTCGGCGAAGCACAGCGGGCAGTGCAGGTTGCAGCGCCGGGTCACCTCCAGCAGCACGGTGCAGGAACGCTGCCGGTGCTCCGGGCACAACCCGCAGTCAAATGGGCAGCCGTGCAGAACCTCGCGAGCCGTGCGGCGCAGACGCGCCGGGGTTTTGGGGCGCTGCCAATCCGCGAGGCCCGGACGGCCATTCCAGACGACGGCCCTGAATTCGCCGTGCTCGGAGCAGGATTTGACCAGTTCGACGCGCTCGCCGCGAGCGACCCGTTCGGCCGGTATGCGTTTCAGGCATACCGGGCAGAGGCTCGCGGTGGCGCTGCGCTCCACGGTGTCGCACCCCATCACGCGCCGGAGAGGTCGAAGCCGTTTCCGGCCAGGATCTCCGCGACCTTTGAATACGTGTCCGCCACCATCGCACCGCAGCGCTGGCGGGAGGCGGCCGGGCCCTGCTCGCCGACGATGACCTCGCAGGCGGTCCCGCCGCGGGGACCGCCGACATGCTCTCCGAACCAATCCGACAGTTCCTGCAGCATCAGCATCAGCCGGTCGGAGGCCGCCTCCTGGTCGCTGCCCCGGCCGGCATAGAGAGCGAGCGCGCAGCAGCCCCCGGTCAGCGTGCCGCAGGTGGCGGCGCCCCCGCCGCAACCGTAGGCCAGGCCGGCCATCGCGCGGACCAGGGCGGGATTGTCTTCGCCGCGCGCGTCCAGAAACAGCTGGATCAGGATCTGGCTGCAGCCGTAGCCTTTCCCGGAGAGCTGCAGCATGCGGATCATGAGATCGTTCATCATGGGCGTTGGTCCTTGCGGGCGACGGCCAGAAAATAGCCGGGCCGGGCCCGGCGCAGAGCGGATGCATCGTTCTCCCCGCAGGCGTTGCCGCCGGCCGCGCCCCAGAGCGCCTGCAGCGACCCGCAGGCGAACACCAGCCGGGCCGCCAGGCGCTTGAGGGCCTCGGAGTGATCCTCCCAGGCGAGAAGCGTAAAGCCGGAGCGGTGCATGCGATCCAGCCACTCGCTGCGGGGTCGGGCCCCTTTCAGGCAGCTGGTCCCGGGCAGCGATGTCAGTCCGGCGGCCCGGTCCGGGGTGCGTGCAAAGAGGTCCGCCAGCACTAAATACCCGCCCGGGGCGAGCACGCGCCGGATTTCACGCCAGGCCGCATCCAGGTCCGTGACCAGTGAGAGGGTGCACTCGCACAGCACGGCGGACAGACAGGCATTCCCGAACGGAAGGCAGGACGCGTCACCCTTCACCAGGGGCAGGCGGGGCCCCTGCTGCCGGGCTTGGCCGAGCATTCCGGGCGAGCGCTCGAGGCCGACGGCCCTGAGCCGTCCGTGCTGGCGCAGATGGCTGACCGTCGCTCCGGTTCCGCAGCCGATGTCGGCCACCCGTGCGCCGGCCGGCAAGCTGCAGAAGGACAGCGCGCGCTGCGTGAGCTCCAGGCCCCCCGGCCGCAGGGTCGGCCCTGTGACGGCCTGCAGGGCAGGCGATTCATACAGGACGGGGGGGCGCGGATCGGCCATCACTTGTCTTCCAGGAGCTGCTCCACCTCGGCCATCTTGCCCAGGGCCAGCGCCTCGGTTATCAGGACAAAGCCGCAGCCCGGGCAGACGGGCAGTTCGGTCGTGAACTGGTTGCCCATGTACCCCACGCTGACCGTGCCCGCCTCCAGCGGCCGGCTGCACTTCCGGCACACCCATTCCAGGTCTTCGGGATAAACGTTCTCGGTTTTCATTTCGGCGCCGCTCCCAGGACTTCCATGCGGTGGCTGTAGGCGGTGTGGACCACGTAGCCCTCAGGCGACGAGGAGTACTCCACCCAGATGGTCGCCAGGTAGGGACGCAGGCTGGCCTTCCGCCGCCCGGTCGCCGGGTGGACGACGACGTTGCCGCTCTTTTCGGCCGCATGGATGATCTGCCGAAGGTCCTCTTCCAGGATGCGCCGCCGATCGAGATGCTCGGCGACCTCGGGCGCGATGATCAGCCGGATGCGCCGGTGTTCCTGAAAGGCGTCGCCCGCTTCGCCCCAAAGTCCCCCGGCCAGCGCGGCCCTCAGGCGCGCCCGGTTCTCCCGCCGGTCGGACCAGCCCGGTCGCGGCCGCGCTGCCGGGTCCGCGACGGACGGGTCCGGGAAGGCGAGATCGAGAACATGCAGCGCGCGCTTGCCCACGGCCGCAAGGCTGTCCCGGCACATGGCGCAATAGGTCAGAAAATCCCGCGGGCTGCTGCGGGCCCGCCGGGCGACGACCTCGCGGGCCAGGTCGGGATTGGCGTTCTGCATGAGTCCGCCGAACCCGCAGCACTCGGTCTTGTCCCGCCCGAGGGTCAGTTCCTGCGCAGACGCCCCCAGACGTTTCACCAGGCTGCGGACCGCATCCTGAACGGCCGGGTGGGGTCGCGTGGTGCAGGGGTCGTGAATCGCCAGGGCCGATCCGGAAACCGTCGCTGCGGGCGGGGGCAGGCCGATCGCCTCCAGCAGCGGCCAGAGAGAGGTCGTCGGCACCTGGGGCAGGTGCTCCGTGAACACGCGAAAACAGGTGGAGCAGGCCGCAACGATCTTGGGCTTTCCGAGCGCGCTCCACTCCTCCAGGAACCCCGCGCACACGGCGCGGAACTCCTCCTCCCGGCCGGCCCAGAAGGCCGGCGCCCCGCAGCAACCCAGCATCAAACCCACCCTGCCGTCAAGGGCATCGAGAAGGTGACGGTAGACCTGCCGGACCTGGCCGGGGGCCGAGGCGCACAGCTGACAGCCGGGGTAAAACACGTGGGTGCTTTGCGAGCGTCCGGGCGCATGGCGCGCGAGGCGGAAGCGCTCGCTCAGGCTGAAGCGCATGTCCTGAAGCGCGAACTCGTGGGCCGAGGGCGGCATCTTGCCCCGCCGCACCATGCTGCGCCGGGCCTGCAGGCAGAGATCCTGTACGGCGAAATCCTCGGGGCAGACGCGTTCGCAGAGGCCGCACAGGCTGCAGGAGTTGACCAGCCGGTTGGCCTGGCGAATCCCCATGACGATGGACTCGTTGTTGTAGATCTCGCGGGCGTATTTGCGCGGATAGGCGCCGAAGCGCTCCAGGTAGGCGCAGACCTTGACGCACTCCAGGCACTCGCACCGCAGGCAGCGGCCGGCCTCGGCGACGGCCTCCGCGGAGGAGTAGCCGGATCCGGGGTCGGCGGCGACCACCTGGGGCAGCGGGTCGACGCCCTCCAGACTGGTGAACAGGCGGGTTTCATAAGGGCCGTCTTTCTCGCGCCCGGCGCTCGGAGAGACTCTCTGCAGGAAGCGGTCGATCGAGGTGGCGGCCCAGCGGCCCTGGGCCGCCTGCCACACCGGAGAAGGACCGGCCGTGTCCGACCGGCCGCCGGCGTATACTCCCGGCCGGCTGGTGGACTGCAGCGAGGGGTCCACGATGATCCGCCCCGTCCTGTCCCGCTCAAGATCCCAGTCTCGGGCGTGGATGCTTTCCAGGCTTAAGAAGACAGCGTCGCTTTCCGCCGCGCACTGCTCAAGGAACCGGGCCGGCTCCGTATCGACGTTCATGAAACTCTCTACGCCAAGGGCGGTGAGCCGCTCCATCGCCTCCGCGATGACCGCCTCGGAGAGGCGTTCAGCGGGGAGGTCCCGCAGCGGGCCGCCCGGCGTCGAGCCGGGTTCGAACAGGCGAACGGCATATCCCTTGCGGGCCAGGTCCCAGGCGACGGTGAGCCCGCTCAGCCCGCTGCCGACGACGGCCACGGTTTCGCGCTTGCGCGGCAGCCGCTGAGCGCGGAAATCGGGGGGCGGGGTCGCCACGCAAACCCGTTCGAGGTCGCCGATCTGGATGGGGTCACCGGCCTGCCCGCGCTTGCAGCGCCGGCGGCAGGGAGCGTCGCAGATGCGGCCCAGGATTTCCGGAAAAGGCATGGTCTTGTGCAGGACCTTCCAGGCGGCCTTCCAGTCGCCCGCGGCCACATGGCCGACGAAGGCGCGGCCGTCCAGATGGATCGGGCAGGCGGCCGTGCACTCCGGCGCCTCCTCCTGGATGCAGCGATGCTCCAGGACCCTCAGCTCCTGTTGATCCATAAGAAGACATCCAAATGCCGCGGCGAACCGGGGCGTCTTCCCGCGGTTCGCCGCCGTGCTGCTGTTGCTGTCAGGCTTCAGCGATCGCGGTAAAACCGGCGATCATTTGCTCTTCTGCGGAGCGGCTTTCAGGCCGGCCAACACCTTTTCGGGCAGGGCCGGCAGATGCGTGATGCGCACGCCGGTGGCGTTCTTGATGGCATTGACCACCGCCACGTGGGACGAGGTCAGCGGCAGTTCCCCGACGCCGGCGGCGCCGAAGGGGCCGTGCTCCCGCGGGTTTTCGAAATAGTGGATCTCGATCGCGTCGGGGATGTCGTTGATGTAGGGAAGGCCGCAGGCCGCGAGCGTCGTGTGCTTCTTGAGGTCCTCGAAGTCCTCGGACAGCGCCAGGCCGATGCCCTGGGCGACCCCGCCGAAGATCTGTCCGTCCACGGCCAGCTTGTTGTTGATCTTGCCGACGTCGGCCATGACCGTGTACTTGTCCACCTGGGTCTTGCCGCTCTGCGTGTCCACGGTCACCTCGGCCATGAAGACGCCGTA